>PMIP01000083.1 GCA_003158295.1 Chloroflexota bacterium
CAACATCAACTTCGGCTGGCACGCGGCCGACGAGGCGCGGCGCAGGCTGCTGGTCCTCTGGAACGTGTACTCGTTCTTCGTGACGTATGCGCGACTGGCGGGTTGGGAGCCGAAGCAGGGCATCGTCGCCGCGATGAAGGCCGCCGGGGAGTGGCCCGCGCTCGATCGGTGGATTCTCGCCCGAGCGGCCCGGCTGGCCGGCGAGGTCGAAGCCGATTTCATGGAATACGACGCGCTCGACGCGACTCGCGAGATCGGCGACTTCATCGAAGACCTCTCGACCTGGTACCTGCGGCGCTCGCGCGATCGGATGCGGGCTTCGGCGGATCCGAGCGATCGCGAGCAAGCCTTCTCTACGCTCCATGCCGCGCTCGTGGCTCTTGCCCGAGTCATGGCACCGGTCATGCCGTTCCTGTCCGAGTCGATCTACCAGAACCTGATCGTCTCGGTCGAACCTGGCCTGCCGGACAGCGTCCACCTGACGGCCTGGCCGACCGAGGAGCTGAAGGACCTCAACGACCGACCACTCCAGGCCTCGATGAAGACGGTCATGCGCGCCGTCGACCTGGCCCGGACACTCCGATCGCAGGCCGGCCTCAAGACGCGTCAGCCGCTGGCTCGAATGTGGCTGGCGCTGCCGGGAGTCGACCGCCTCGTGGAGCAGGAGGCACTGCTCGACCTCCTCGCCGATGAGGTCAACGTCAAGTCGATCGAGATCATCGGCGACGAGTCCGAGCTGGTGGACCGGCGCGTCAAGCCGTTGCTGCCCAAGATCGGCAAGAAGCTGGGCGCGGCGATCCCGGACGTGATGGCGGCTGCGCGCGAGGGGGCGTTCGAGATCCTGCCGGACGGGTCGGTCAGGATGGGCGGGGTGACCCTGGCCGCCGACGAGGTGGAGATCCAGGCCACGCCGCGGCCCGGCACCGCCGTTGCCCACGACGAAGGCCTGGTCGTCGTCATCGACATCGAGCTGACGCCGGAGCTGCGTGCCGAGGGGGATGCCCGGGAGCTCCAGCGGGCCATCCAGGACGCGCGTAAGGAGGCCATCGTCGAGCTCGACGACGAAGTCGCGGTCCTGGTGGATGCGCCGGATGCGGTTCGGCGGACTCTCGAGCCATATCTTGAGTCTGTCCAAGCGGAGACACGGAGCAAGATCAACTTCGGCCCGGTCCCGGTGGCCGTGACGGCGCTCGAGGTCGACCTGGACTCCGGAGCCGCACGGATCGGCTTGCTGCCGAAAGCCGCCGCCCCTTAGGCTTAGCGGAACACCACGGAGGCAATTCGCTGGACCCTGTCGAAACGCACCCCGCAGACCCCCTGGGCCGCCGCACGGCCGAAGCCCCATCGCGCAGGCGGCGGATCGCCTGGATCGCGTTCGCCCTCGTCGCCTCCGCCATCGTCGTCAGCGACCAGCTCCTCAAGAATTGGGTCGTGGCGCACTACACCCTGGAACAGCCGTCGCGGATCGTGGGCGATTGGTTCCGCATCGACTTCATCCACAACTCCGGCGGCCTCTTCGGGCTGTTGCAGGGAGCCGCGCCGGTCCTCGCGCTCGTGACCGTCGCGATCGTTGCCGTTCTCGTGGCCCTGGAAGTCACCTCGGGCTGGCGGAGCTGGCTCGTGACGCTGACGCTGGCTCTCCTCCTGGGCGGCGCGATCGGCAATTTTATCGACCGCATCAGGCTTGGCTACGTGGTCGACTTCGTCGACATCGGCATCGGGTCCTGGCGCTTCTACATCTTCAACATCGCGGATTCGGCCGTGACGATCTCCATCCTGCTCATGCTTGCGCTGTGGCTGGTGACGCCCTGGCTGGAGCGGCGCGACGGGGCCGAAACCATGGAGGCCGAGTCCCTCGATGGGGTCGGCGGCTCGGCCGGCGGGAAGGGTCCGGCAGTCGGATGAGACGGCTTACGGTCACCGTTCCCGAGACCGCCTCGGGCCGTGTCGATCGTTTCGTCGCCGATGTCTCCGGACTATCGCGCAGCTACGTTCAGAAGCTCATCTCAGAGGGCCACGTCACGACGGCGGGGATGCCGATCAAGGCCAATGAGTCCATCTTCTCGGGCCAGGTCGTTGAGCTCGAGGTGCCGGATCCGCGGCCGCTCGAGCTGACGCCGGAGCCGATACCGCTGACCGTCGTCTACGAGGACGCCGACATGCTCATCGTCGACAAGGCGGCGGGTCTGGTCGTCCATCCCTCGGCCGGTCATGAGGGAGGAACGCTGGTAAACGCTCTCCTGGCCCGCGGGACCGAGTACGGCGGCATCGCCGGGGTCATGCGACCCGGCATCGTCCACCGGCTGGACCGTGACACGAGCGGCCTGCTGATGGTGGCCAAGAACGACCGGGCTCAGGCCAGCCTGATGGGTCAGCTCAAGGCTCGCGGCATCAAGAAGACGTACCTGGGCCTGGTCCAGGGAGCGGTCGCGGCCACGACCGGCCGGATCGAGGCGCCGATCGGACGCGATCCACACCACCGCACTCGAATGGCCGTGACCCAGGATGGCAGACCCGCGGTTACCGGCTACCGGGTCCGGGAGCGGCTGGCCGGCTGGACGCTCCTGGAGTTGGACCTGATCACCGGCCGGACCCACCAGATCCGGGTCCACCTGGCCGCCATCGACCATCCCCTGGCCGGCGACCCTTTGTACGGAACGGGGACCGCTCGGCGAGGCGCTCCCGGCCTCGGCCGGCTCTTCCTGCACAGCTGGCGGATCGAGCTGCAGTCGCCGGACGACGGCCACCTGATCCGGGCTGAAGCGCCACTCCCCGCCGAACTGGAGGCGGTGCTGGAGGGACTACGGGCCCAGGCGAGCGGCGAGTCGGGTGAGGCGCCAACGAAACGGCTGCCGGAAGAAGAGCGTGAGGGCGAGTCGGAGGCCTATCAGCGAGAGGCGGCCCGCACCGCCGGGCGGCACCGCCGATGAACCCGCCGGCCCGCGACGACGCCTTCGCCGATGACCCGAGACCCATGCTCGTGATCATCTCCGGGCCGTCCGGGGTCGGCAAGGACACGATCATCGAAGCGCTCCACCGGCGCAGGCACCGGCCGCCCTACCACTACGTCGTGACCTGCACGACCCGAACCCGCAGGCCCGGTGAGGTAGACGGCGTGAGCTACAACTTCCTGACCGTGGAGCAGTTCCAGGCCCTCCGGGAGGCGGGCGAGCTGCTCGAGGCGAACCAGGTCCACGGCCACTGGTACGGCACTCCCCGCGTTGGGCTTCGCGAGGCGCTGGCGAGAGGACAGCACGCCATCCTCAAAATCGATGTCCAGGGCGCCCAGGTCGTGAAGGGTTGCGTTCCCGATGCCCTGCTGGTATTCGTCGTTCCGCCTTCGCTGGAGACGCTCTTCCAGCACCTGAAGGCCCGCCGGACCGAGTCGACCGACGAGCTGGAGCTGCGCCAGCGGAACGCCGCCCTGGAGCTCGCTCGCACGGGCGACTACGACTACGTGGTCGTAAACGAAGAAGGGGACGTCGACCGGACGGCGAAGCGAATCGACGAGATCATCTCGCACGAGGAACGGCGTGGATCTCGGGGCCCGGTGACCGTCTGAGGAGAGAGATGGGCGCCTTTGGCGGCGCGGTTGTTCGAGACGAAGCCTGATGGCCGGGGTAACCGAGAACACCCTCGGGCTGGAGACGCCGGCGGCGACGCCGGTGGAGACGCGCCTCCCCGACCGGGAGCCGAGGAGTTCGCAGGGATCGGTCGAGGTGGCCGTGGACGCCCCCGGCGCCACGCGGACCTATGACTACTCGGTGCCGTCCCGGCTGGTCCCGATCGAGCCCGGGGAGGCTGTCCTGGTCGAGTTCGGCAGGCGGCAGGCCCTCGGTGTCGTGCTCGGACCTTCGACGGGGCTGGCGGAGATCGAGCTGAAGCCGCTCCTGGCCCGTGTCCACGCCGATGGACCCCTTCTGCCGCCGTTGACGCTGAGTTTCGCGCGCTGGATCTCCGGGGAGTACCTCGCTCCACCCGCGGCCGTCATTCGCTCGATGCTTCCGCCGGGGATGCTGGAGCGCCTCGAGCTGGTGGCCGAATGGCTGCCAGCGGGCTGGACCGTTGGCGCGGGGGAAGAGCTCGGTGTCGGGGACGAGCGCGGCGCCGGGCCAGACGAAGCCGCTATTTCCGGGCCTGGGCCGGAGCTCGGATCCGCCGAGGCCGCGATCCGCGACAGGCTGGTCAACGGTCCGCTGCCGGTCAGGGACCTGGAGGGCGGCGAGGGGCGTGCGGGCCTGCTGCGGAACCTGCGGGCGATGGCGGACCGGGGCCTGATCAACCTGGAGTGGAGGCTGACGACGGCCACGGCCGGGCCTCGTTTCGAAAGGTGGCTGCTGCCGACGGAGGAGGGGAGGCGCGCGGCCCTCGCGGTCGCGCCGGCGGGGATCGGCCGGCTCGGGTCGCGGCAACGGGCGCTCCTGGAAGACCTGGCGAGCACCGGCGGCGCGGCGAGGGACGCAGCGGACGGCTCCGTGACCTCCGCCCCTTCGGCCGCCGCCGGGACGAGCGGCCTCTCGGCCACCGAAGCGGCGCGGCGTCACGGGTCCGGTACCCTGGCGAGCCTGGTGCGGCGCGGCCTGGCGGTGGTCGAGGTGCGTGAGAGGCCGCGCCGCCCCCTGGCGCGGCGGCCTGCCGGCCGGCGGGGCACGCGGCCGGAGGGAGCGGCGCTTACGCCGGCCCAGCAGGAAGCCCTCTCGTCGATTCTCGCCGCTGCTACGGGCCGCGATCCGACGCCGATGCTCCTCGAGGGCGTGACCGGGTCCGGCAAGACCGCCGTGTATGCCGAGGCCATCGCCGAGGTCATATCGTCCGGCCGGCCGGCCCTCGTCCTCGTTCCGGAAATCGCGCTGGCCGCGCCGCTCGTGGATCGGCTCCGGGTGGATCTGGAGGCCGAGCTGGCAATCCTTCACTCGGGCCTTGGGGCGGGCGAGCGAGCCGACGAGTGGCGTCGCATCAAGGCCGGCGAGATCGACGTCGTCGTCGGGACACGCATCGCCCTGACCGCGCCGCTCGCGGACGTGGGCCTGATCATCGTCGACGAGGAGCACGACGCGGCCTACAAGAGCGATCGGACGCCGCGCCTGCAGGGCCGCGACGCCGCCCTGGCCCTCGCCCGCCTGGCCGGCGCGGCGATCGTTCTCGGAAGCGCCACGCCGTCCGTGGAGAGCGTCGGCCGCGTGCGCCAGGGCCGATACCGTCACGCGGTCCTGCCCGATCGCCCCAGCGGCGCACCGCCCCGAGTCGAGGTCGTGGACCTGCGAGCCGAGCTCGCCGCCGGCAACCGCAGCCTTCTGTCGGGTGCGCTGCGGACGGCTCTCGAGTCCCTGCCCGATGGGGAGCGTGCCATCCTGGTGATCAACCGCCGGGGCACGGCCTCGGTGGTGGTGTGCCGCGATTGCGGCCACGTCCAGCGCTGCCCCGAGTGTGAACGCAGTCTCGTCTACCACCAGGCGGGAGTGACGCTGCGCTGCCACCACTGCGGGACCGCGACGCCTCTGGCAACGCGCTGTCCGGCCTGTCGCTCGCCTCGGATCAGGTACCTTGGGGGCGGAACCCAGCGGGTCGAGGAGGAGGTCCGGGCCGCTTTTCCGCATCTCCGGGTCGGCCGTCTCGACCGTGACGTCGCCGAGCGCAAGGGTGCCGTCGAGAAGGTCCTGGACGCCTTCGCCGAGGGCAGGCTGGACGTGCTGGTCGGCACGAGCCTGGTAGCCAAGGGCCTGGACATACCGGAGGTCACGCTCGTGGGAGTCGTCTCCGCCGACGTCGCCCTCAACCTCCCCGACGAGCGTGCCGCCGAGCGGACCTTCCAGCTGCTCACGCAGGCGGTCGGCCGCGCCGGACGGGGTGAGCTGCCCGGCCTGGCGATTATCCAGACCTACCAGCCCGATCACCCGGCCATCAAAGCGGTGGCCTCGGGCGACGCGTCGGGCTTCTACGACGCCGAGCTGGAGGTGCGGCGAAGGTTCGGCTCGCCGCCGTTCGGCCGCCTGGTGAAGCTGACCGTGGGCCTGCCGGACGCCAGAGCTGCCCAGCAGGAGGCGGCGGTGATGGCCGATCGCCTGCGTGCCTCCTGCTCGGAGCCGGAGCACGTAGCCGCCGGCCAGCGCGTCTCCGTTCTCGGTCCCGCGCCGGCCTACATCGCCCGTCGCGCCGGTCGCTGGCGCTGGAACGTCGTCCTCCGCGGCGATCGTCCGGTGGAGCTCCTCGGCACGCCGCCGGGCGCTCCGTGGTCTATCGACGTCGACCCCGATTCGCTCCTCTAGGTTGGGCCAGCCGGACCGCGCCGGTCCGGCTGGAGGACCCCGCGGGCAGGCTCGGTATACTCGGGCCATGAGTGTCCGACCCATCGTCCTTCTTGGCGACTCACGGCTTCGCATGGTGGGCCAGCCCGTCGACAGCTTCGGCAAGTACCTGCACGAGCTGCTCGACGACCTGGCCGAGACCATGCGCAAGGCTCCCGGCGTCGGTCTGGCGGCGCCGCAGCTCGGCGAGGCCGTCCGCGCCTGCACGATCGAGGTCGAGGGTCAGTTGCACGAGCTGGTGAACCCGCGGATCGTTCGGGCGAACGGTGACGACCGCGACCTCGAGGGCTGCCTCTCGATCCCGGGCTACGTGGCCTACGTGACTCGGCGCGAGAAGGTTTGGGTCGTGGCCCAGAACCGCCTCGGCAAGAAGATCAAGATCGCCGGCTCGGGCACGCTGGGTCGAGCCTTCCAGCATGAGATCGACCACCTGGACGGCAAGCTCTACATCGACTACCTGGATTCGATGGACGAGCTCATCCCGACCGCCTCGGATGGGGCAGAAGAGGGATCGCCGGAAGCCGCTCACGTCGCCGTAGGGTGAGCGGCGGGGAGGGGGCTCGGGGATCGACTGCCGGACCGGCGTCGTCGCCTCGAGGCCGCTCCTCCGTTCGGACGGTCTTCTTCGGAAGCGGCTCGTTTGGGGTCCCCATCCTCGATGCACTGCTCGCGATTCCGGGCCTTCGAATAGGAGCCGTGGTTTCGGCGCCGGATCGGCCGGTCGGCCGAAAGGCGATCGCCACGCCCACACCGGTGGCCGCACGAGCCCGTGAGCTGGGCCTGCCGCTGCTGCAGCCGGCGCGAGTCCGCGGGGCGGATTCGGTGGCCGCGCTGCAGGCGCTGGCGCCGGACCTGGCGATCCTGGCCGACTACGGGCAGCTGATACCCCGCGTACTGCTCGACCTGCCCCCCCGCGGCTTCCTGAATCTGCATCCCTCCGCGTTGCCGCGCCACCGCGGAGCGGCGCCCATCGCGGCCACGATCCTTGCCGGCGACAAGGACTCCGCGGTGACGCTCATCGTTGTGACCGAGAAGATGGACGCGGGGCCGGTGGTGGCCGTGGAGAGGCTGGAGGTACGGCCCGACGACACGGCGCCGGTCCTCGAGGAGCGGGCCGCCGCGACCGCGACCCGCCTGTTGACTCGGGCACTGCCCGAGTGGCTGGCAGGGCGAGCCCCGGCCCGGCCGCAGCCGGATCAGGGCGTGACGCTGACGCGGCCGCTACGCCGTGAGGACGGGTTGCTCGACCCGAACCGGCCGGCCGTCGAGTTGGAGCGGCAGATCCGCGCATATCAGCCCTGGCCGGGCAGCTACATCCAGGGCGAGAACACCGGCGGAGAGCGGCTCATCGTCAGGAAGGCGCACGTGGCGCCGTCACAGCCCGGAGATCGCGTCGGAGGGTTCAGCTCCGCCTCGGGGCCGTCCGCCACCTCGTCGGAGGCGCCCTTCCTTGGGACCGCCAACGGCCGATTGGTGCTGGAACGAGTGCAGCGGGCCGGTGGCCGCGAGATGGGGGCCGAGGAGTATCTCAGGGGCCATCCGGACCTCGTTCGATAGCTCCTCGTCGCGAGTGCCGCGGCCGGCATGCGATAATCGCGACCTCGTGAGTCTCACCCCTGCGCCAGACCAGAAGTCGGCCGGCGCCAACCCGCCCGCGCCTCGATCCGCGGCCGACCCGCGCCCCGGGCTGAGTGGCCTGACGGAGGGCGCCCTCGAGGCCTGGCTCGCCGCCGAGGGGCAACCGGCCTACCGCGCCCGCCAGATTCGAGACGCCGTGTGGAGGATCCACGCCCGAACCGCGGACGACTTCACCACCCTTCCGGCCGGTCTTCGAGCCCGCCTCGACGAGGCCTTCCGCGCAGATACCATCGCGGCCGACGAGGTCACGGTGGCCGATCGCGGGCTGACCGAGAAGACTCTCCACCTGCTCTCGGACGGGGAGCTGATAGAGTCGGTGCTGATGCACTATCCGGCGCGAGGATTCAGCTCCATCGGCCGGCCGATCCATCGCGAACGCCACACGCTGTGCATCTCCAGCCAGGCGGGGTGCGCCGTCGGCTGTCCCTTCTGCGCCACCGGCGAGCTCGGCTTCGGCCGTGACCTCGAGGCCGCGGAGATCCTGGATCAGGTTCGCCACGCCGCCCTCCGGCTGGCGGCCGGCGGGAGCGGACGGCAGCTCACGAACGTGGTCTTCATGGGAATGGGCGAGCCTCTGCTCAACCTGGATCGCGTCCTCGAGGCGGTTGCCGCACTGGCGGACCCGCGACGCTTCGGCCTTGGCGCACGCCACGTGGTCGTGTCGACATCCGGCGTCGTGCCGGGGATTCGCCGGCTCACGCAGCTGGGTCCGCAGTTCACCCTGGCGATCAGCCTTCACGCCGCCCGGNNCCCGATGAACCCGGTCGCCCACACGCCCTGGCAGGCAAGCAGTCCGGAACGAGTGGCCTCCTTCGCCGCCCGCGTCCGGCGCAACGGTGTCGGGGTCACCGTGCGCGCCAACCGAGGCCAGGATGCCGGGGCGGCGTGCGGGCAGCTGGCCGCCAACAGGGCGGGGGAGCCGCCGGCAGGGGCGGTGGCCCACCGCCGCGAAGTCATCATCCGCCAGAGCGAGGCCGCGCTTCGGGGCGCCCGCAACACCGAGATGCCGGCGGACCTCCGGGAGGCCGTGGCCGCGGACTCCGCCGCCGGTTCACCGTCCGCCCGAGCCACCGGCCCCGCGCACCGTGGAGCCACCCACTGATGGCCGCCCGCAGGACCCTGGTCAGCGCCAGCATCCTCGACGCGGATCTGGCCGACCTGGAGAACGAAGCGCGTAAGGCACTGAAGGCCGGCTCGAACCGGATCCACCTCGACGTCATGGACGGCCACTTCGTCCCGAACATCACCTTTGGGCCCGGGCTGATCAAACGGTTGCGATGCATCGGCAAGAAGCCCTTCGACGCTCATCTGATGATCTCGGAGCCGGGCCGCTATATGGACCAGTTCATCGACGCCGGATGCGACTCGATCACCTTCCACGTCGAGGTAGAGGAGCCGATTGAGCCGACTCTGCTGAAGATTCGCAAGGCCGGCCGGCAGGCTGGTCTGGCCGTCAAGCCCGGAACCCCTCTCTCGGCCCTGGAGCCGTACCGCGATCTCCTCGACATCGTCATGGTCATGACCGTCGAGCCGGGCTTCGGGGGCCAGAGCTTCATGAGGGATGCCGCCCGGAAGATCCTGCCGGCGCACGGGTACCTGGCTGATCGCGTATCCGGTCAGGTGCACGTGGACGGCGGAGTCAACCGCAGGTCCGCGGCGCTGTGCGGAAGGCTGGGGGCAGAGGTCCTGGTCGTGGGCTCGACGCTCTGGAAGAAGGGGCACGACATCGCCCGCGAGATCGCCTTGATCAAGGCCCTCGCCGACGAGGGCTACAGGAGCGGCTTCGGCAAGACGGCGGTCGACCCGGGGGAGCCGGGGTGAGCGACGAAGTGGCACCGAGCCCCGCCGTTCCCGGGGCCGTCGTGGCGGGAGATGCCACCGCCGAGGGGGTCGCCGGCGGGCGCCCTCACGCTCATCTGGGCCGGCGCAACGACAGGTTGCTGCTGGTCGCCGTCGCGTCGTACGCGGTCCTGCTCTCGATCCTGATGATTGCTCGAGGCATCTCGGTGACCCCGGACGTGGTGGTCGTCGGCTTCGGCCTGGCCGCGTTGCTGCTGGGTCGCGGCAGGCTCTTCCTGCGCGACTGGATTCCGTTCCTGGCCCTCTTCTTCGCCTACGAGCTGATGCGCGGCTACGCCGACAAGTTCGGCCTGCCGATCCACGTCACCGACGTCGTCTGGTTCGAGCGGATAGTCGGGCTGGGCGGGCTGCCGACGGTATGGCTCCAGGGCCTGTTCCACCACGGCCCAGCGACCGCCTCCGACGGTCTGGCCACGCTCTCGCTGATCTTCTACTTCCTGCATTTCCCGCTGCCGCTGGCCGTCGGGTTCCTGCTATGGATCCACCAGCGGCGGATCTACTACGACTTTGTGGGCGCCCTGATCGTGCTGTCCATGGCGGCCTTCGTGACGTACCTGCTGCTGCCGGTGGCGCCGCCGTGGTGGGCCGCCGACCCGCAAAAGGCCGCGCCGTACTGCGGTGGCGCGTGCGTGAGCGGGGTGCTCCACCTGCGGGACACAGGCTTCCAGGGGCTGGCTCACCTGTTCGGGTTCGGTGGCTACTTCTACTCGTACACCAACCTCTACAACATCAGCTCCAACGACGTCGCAGCGTTCCCCTCGCTGCACGCCGCCTACCCGTTCCTGGCATTCCTCTTCGCCCGGCGAGCCTTCCCGCGAGCCGCCTGGCTGATGCTCGCCTATACGGTCTGTGTCTGGTTCGCAATCGTGTACCTGGGTGAGCACTGGGTCGTGGACATCATCGGGGCAGTCGTCTACGCGCTGGGGGCTTACTTCGTGATCCTGCACGGTCCGCGCTGGGCGAGGCGCTTCATGGAGCAGATTGCCGACGAGGAGATCGAAGCCGGCGTCGAAGCCGAGGACGAGGGCGAAGTAGGGGCTCTGCGTCGGCTGGGCCGACGGGTTCGCTGGGCGCTGGTCGGTCAGGGGATGGCGATCGCCGCCGTCGGCGTCGTGCTCGCGTACGGCATGGATACGTTCGGCTGGCTGGGCGGCACGCAAAGTGCCCTGTACCTGGTCCCCTGGCTTGGGATTCTGGGCGGCCTGTGGCGAGGCGCCGCGGGGCTCTTCAGTCGCTGAGACAGGAGGGAAGATGCGGGCTCTGCTGCAGCGAGTATCCAGGGCGCAAGTTCGCGTGGATGGGCACCCGGTCGGTGAGATAGACCGAGGCCTGCTCGTGTTTCTGGGAGTGGCGCCGTCGGACGACGAGTGGGTGGCCTCGGGGATGGCGGCCAAGGTCGCCGGGCTGCGCATCTTCGCCGACGCCGAGGGACTGACGAATCTCTCGCTCGGGGAGGTGGAGGGCGCGGCCCTGGTGGTAAGCCAGTTCACGCTCTACGCCGATACGCGGCGGGGTCGCCGTCCTTCGTTCGTCGGCGCGGCTGGTCCCGTCGTCGGCGAGCGCCTGTACGAGGTCTTCTGCGAGATCCTGGCATCCACGGGAGTTCCGGTGCGGCAGGGCATCTTCGGCGCCCACATGGAGGTCGATCTGGTCAACGACGGACCGTTCACCGTCTGGCTGGACAGCGCCGAGCTTGGGATCGAGCCGCACCCGTCGGAGTAGAAACACGATCGGCGCCGAGCGGGTGCTCGACGCCGAGGAAGAGAGCGGGTTATGCCGGCCGAACCGGCGAGGTGCTAGCGGGCCTCCCGCGACATGGTGCGCTGGCAGCGGGTGCAGACGAGCGTCTTGACCGACTTGCCGTTCTGCTGGATCGTCGTCTGCTGGAGGTTCACGTTGAAGCGGCGGTGCGCACGGACCCGGTTCATCCCGGACGACTGCGCGTTGAAGCCGTCCATCGAGACCTTCCCGCAGATGGCGCAGGAGCGAGCCATGAAGTCCTCTCGAATACGTAGTCGGAAGGCGCGGTCCCGACCGGGACCAACCGGGGCGGTATGATAGCACACCGTTTCCGCCGCCCAGGCTGGAGGTCGTGCTAGCACATGCCCGAGCGTTCGGTGGCCGGCAGATCGATCGTTACCCGCCGTGCCATCGTCGACATCGTGCGGATCGCCGTGCAGGGTAGCTACGGCGTGACGGGCTTCAGCGACCCCTCGTTCGGGCGTCGTTTGCTGCGCTGGATCGGGCTGGACAGGCCCGGGATCCGGCTGACCACCGAGGGCGGGCTCACGCTGGACGTCTTCATCACGGTCTCGTTCGGCGTGCCCGTCGCGGAGGTCGCTCGCCAGGTCGACTCGGCAGTCCGCTACTCGCTGCGCCAGTACCTGGGCGCCGAAGTGGCGTCGCTGGCGATACACGTCGATGGGTTGCGCTACCAGCCGAGCGCCGTGGAGCGGGCCGAGGCCATCGAACGAGCGGAATCGATCGACGTCTCGGGCTCGTCCCCCGACCAGCCGCCCGCGGAGGCGGGCAGCCGCGAACCGGCCGCGGTGAATCCGACCAGGCGAGCGACGGGGGCGAGGAAACGCAAGGCGACATGACCACGCGAGCCCGTCGATGACGCGCCGGTCGGGGGATGGAGCGGGGTTGCTGGCTGCCTTCCGCCACGCCGTCGACAACCTCGAGCAGCACGTTGATGAGGTCAATGCTCTAAACGTCTTCCCGGTGCCCGACGGCGACACCGGCACCAACATGCTGGCCACCGTCAAGGCCGCGCTGGCCCAAGCGGAGAGCGTGTCGACTCCAACCGCGGATCGAATCGCCCAGGCCATCAGCTTTGGGGCGCTGATGGGGGCCCGAGGCAACTCGGGTGTGATCGCGTCGCAGATCTTCCGTGGCATGGCCGAGGCGCTCGGCGGCAAGCACCATTTCAACGGGCCGGACCTCGCGTACGCCCTGACCCAGGGCACGGCCACGGCGTACAAGGCGGTGGGCAAGCCCGTTGAGGGAACGATCCTGACGGTCATCCGTGAAGCCTCCGCGGCGGCTGCGGCGGCGGCCCAGGAGGACGGCGACGTCGAGGAGGTCCTGACGGCGGCGGTCGAAGCCGCGCGCGAGGCGGTCGCCAAGACCCCTTCGCTGCTGCCGGTCCTTCGCGACGCCGGGGTCGTCGATGCCGGTGGGGAAGGGCTATACCGATTGATGCAGGGCACGCTTCAGTACCTCGTCTCCCGCACCGCCGCCGCACGCCACGCCGCGTCCCCGACCGCGCCGCGGGCGTCGACGATCGCGGCAAATCCCGATGAGGGATACGGCTACGAGACGATGTTCCTGCTGCAGGCCGGCGGCGCGCTGCTGGATGTGGATCGGCTGCGGGCTGCGCTCGAGGCGATGGGCGAGTCCGTGCTGGTGGCCGGCGATCCTCACCGGGTCAAGGTCCACGTCCACAACGACCGGCCGGACAAGGTGATCGCCTACGGCTTGTCGATGGGCACTCTGACGCGGATCACCGTCGAGAACCTGGACGCGCAATCGCACGAGGTCCGCGAGGGCCGGGCGGCCGGCGCGGGCGCACGGAGCGACGGTCACGGCCGCGGCCCGCGGGTCGAGGGCAGGCCGCACGTCGATCTGGAGACGTTTGGGGCGGAACTCGACCTGGCCGACGAGAGCGACAGCCCGGACGGCTCGAACGGCTCGTCCGCTTCCAAGGCTTCGGACACCGGATCGGCGCCGCATGAGTTGGCCGCCCTGGCGGTGGTTGCGGTGGCCGCGGGCGAAGGCCTGGCTCGTATCTTCGACTCATACGGTGTCGCGGCGGTCGTACACGGAGGGCAGACCAGCAATCCCTCGACCGGTGAGCTCCTGGACGCCGTCGAGAAGATCGACGCGGCCGAGGTGCTACTGCTGCCCAACAACCCCAACGTGGTCCTCGCGGCGCGCCAGGCGAGCGAGATGACGACTCGCCGCGTTCGAGTGGTGCCGACGCGAAATGCGGCCGAGGGATTCGCGGCCCTGCTGGCGCTGGACCCCTCGCGTGACGCCACGGCCAACGCGGAAGTCATGACCCTGGCCGGACGGGCCGTCCAGACCCTCCAGGTAACCGAGGCGGTCCGCGACGCGGTCATCGGCGGACGCAAGGTGCGCAAGGGTCAGACGATCGTGCTCGATCCCGACGACGGACTGCTCGCCGTCAACACGGATCGAGTGAAGGCGATCCTCGACGCCCTCACGGCCCTCGAACCCGGTTTCGAGCTGGTGACTCTCTACTACGGGGCCGGCACGGAATTGGCCGAGGCCGAGGCCGTGGCCCGTCGAGTGGGGGAGTGGCGATCCGGCGTGGAGGTGGAGGTCATCCACGGCGGGCAGCCTCATTACCGGTATCTCATCGCGGCCGAGTAGCGGGATGGCCGGGAGGGAGTTCGAGCGAGGCACGCGGACCGCCGGAACGGCCACCGCCACGGCTCGTGGCCGTGGCCCGGTGGGGCCCGATACCCCGATCGGGATGAGCGGTATCGCCGGGGCGACGGTCCTGCGACGGGTGGGGCCGCGCCTTGGGATCCGCACCGTGCGAGACCTGCTCTTCCACCTGCCTCGCCGCTACGACGATCTGCGCGAGCTGAGCAGCGCCCGCGAGCTGGCCTCGGTCGAAGAGGGGACCGCCGCCAGCGCTCGTCTGCAGGTGCGTGGGGTTCGCAAGGAGCAGACGTTTCGGCGGCGCGTCGAACGCACCACGGCCTATCTGGGCGACGACACGGGCGAGGTCGAAGCGACCTGGTTCGGGCGCCGCTTCATCGACAAGCGGCTGCGCGAGGGGCAGTGGATCGTGGTCAGCGGCAAGGTGAGGCGGCGCGGCTTCACCACGACGCTGGACAATCCCGATTTCCAGCTGGACGACGGATCGGCCCTCCTGCACGCCGGCCGCATCGTGCCCGTCTACCGGCTCACGGCCGGCCTGACGGCCGTGACGTTGCGACGGGCCATCCGGCAGGCTCTCGATGCCGTGGGTGCCGCATACGCGGAGTACCTGCCGCCCGAGGCCGCGGCCGGCGTCACGGCAGCGGGCTCCGGCGACCCGGCGATGCCGATTGCCGTCGCGCTGGAGAACGCCCACTACCCGGACGACTTCGATTCTCGCGACGCTGCCCTGCGCCGACTCGGATTCGACGAGCTTCTGGCCCTCCAGGTCGGCATGGTGGCCCGAGATCGGCAGCGCCGGCTGGCGGTGGGAGACCCCGTGCCGGTGACCCCGGCGCGCGTCGCCGAGGCGATCCGAGGCGTCGAGGGGGCCATCACGGACCAGATTCGCGCCCGGACCGGAGCCTCGGAGCCGGCAGTTCTCACGCCCGACCAGATCACGGCCGTTGATGCGATCGTGGCGGATCTCGCTCTGCCGCGGCCGATGATGCGGCTGCTGCAGGGCGACGTCGGTTCAGGCAAGACGGCGGTCGCGGCACTGGCCCTGGCTTTCGTGGCGGATGCCGGCCGCCAGGGCGCCTTGCTCGCGCCGACGGACCTGCTGGCCCGCCAGCATGCCGTGGCCCTCAGCCGGCTGCTCAATCCGCTCGGCCACGGCGTCACGCTCCTCACCGGCTCGTTGCCGGCGGCCGAGCGACGCGCGGCGCTCCAGCTGCTCGCCTCACCTCCCGCCGGAGCGGGTCCGAGCGGCCTCACGAGCGGCCGGATTGTCGTGGGCACACATGCGCTCGTGCAGGAGGCGGTCCATTTCGCGGACCTGGCCCTGGCGATCGTGGACGAGCAACATCGCTTCGGCGTGGCCCAGCGCGAGGCCCTCGGGGCCAAGGGCCGTTCGCCCCACGTCCTGCTCATGACCGCGACACCGATCCCGCGGACACTGGGCCAGATCATGCTCGCGGACCTCGACGTCACGGATCTGCGGACCCCGCCGGCCGGCCGGCTCCCCATTCCTACGGGGATTCGCCGGACGGACGACTTGCCGGGGCTGGCGTCCGACCCATCGCGGGGTGCCTATCCGCTGGTCGTGCGCGAGGTTCGGTCCGGGCATCGGGTCTTCGTGGTCGTGCCGCTAGTCGAGGAGGATGAGGAGACCGCCGCCCGCTCCGCCGACGAGGTCGCCGCGGCACTGCCGGCCCAGCTGGCGGAGGCTGCCGCGCGCATGAGCCTCCCGGAAGAGCCGGCGCCGCGCATCGGAGTCGTGCACGGGCAGATGAAGCCGGCAAAGCGCGACGCCACGATGGATCTCTTCCGGCTGGGCGAGCTGGACGTGCTCGTCGGCACGACCGTTCTGGAAGTCGGGGTGGACGTCCCCGAGGCCACGGTGATGCTCATCCTCGACGCGGACCGGTTCGGTCTGGCTCAGCTGCATCAGCTCCGCGGCCGCGTCGGGCGGGGAGAGGCGCAGGCGTACTGCATCCTGGTCTCCGACTCGGAGGACGAGACCGCGAAGGCCAGGCTGGCCGCGCTGGCCGGCCACAATGACGGCTTCGAGCTGGCCGAGCTGGACCTGGAACTGCGCCGCGAGGGCGAGCTCCTGGGTCTGCACCAGAGCGGACTACCCACCCTGCGCATCGCCTCGCTGCGCAACAGGGAGGATCGAGAGATGGCCGCACGGGCCAGGGAGGTTGCCGAGCGCCTCGTGGACGCGGACGGCGCGCTCCGGCCCGGGAGCGAGGCCCTGGCCGTGGAGCTGCAGCACGGCTGGCTGGCGCGAGTGGGGGCGGGAGAGGTCCTGGCGGAGGTCGCCGAGGCGGAGGCCGGATCCGCGAGCGGAGAGGCCACCGCCACCGACCCGGGCGAGACGCTGCCGTGACGGACGCGGGAAGGGTCATCGCCGGTACCGCCCGCGGGACTCGCCTGGTCTCTCCGGGAACGGGCACTCGCCCGCTGGGGGACCGAGTCAAGGAGACACTCTTCGCCATCCTGGAGCCCGATCTCGCCGGCGCGAGAGTCCTGGACCTCTTCGCGGGCTCCGGAGCCGGCGGCATCGAGGCGTTGTCGCGCGGAGCCGCCGCCGCCGTCTTCGTCGAGCGCGATTCGGGGGCCTGCCAGGCCATCGTCGAGAACCTGCGCCGGGCCCGCGTCTCCGAGCGAGCCTCGGTGGTCCGCGTCGACGCCATCAAGTACCTGAGGGAGCAGGCGACCTCCGACGGGCCATTCGACTTTGTCCTGATCGACCCGCCGTACGCCGAGCCGCAGCTCCTGGAGGCCGCCCTCGCAAGCGTGGCGGGCGCGACCGCACTTCTCGGTCCCCGGGCCTGGGTCGTGGCCAAGCACTTCTGGCGCACGCCTCCACCAGAGACTGTCGGACTGCTAGCATCCGTGAGAACCCGGCGCTTCGGGGAGACCGGCCTGACGTTCTACCGCCAGGCGGGCCCGTCGGTTGCCGATTCGCCGCCAGGGCCACAGGAGGCAGCCAGGTGAAGATCGCCGTCTACCCGGGCTCGTTCGACCCCATCACCTACGGACACCTGGACGTGGTGTCGCGAGCCGCCGCGGTCTTCGATCGCGTGGCCTTCGCCGTGCTGGTGAACCCGCACAAGTCGGTTCCCATCTTCGAGACGGACCTCCGTCTGACGGTCATCCGCGAGGCGGTCGCCGAGTTCTGTCCACCCGACGTGGCCGCCCGCATCGAAGTGGAATCGTTCGACGGCCTCACGGTCGATTTCTGCCGCCGTCGCAAGGCCACCTTCGTGGTCCGCGGGCTGCGGGCCGTCTCCGACTTCGAATCCGAGCTGCAGATGGCTCACACGAACCGAAAGCTGGCACCCGAAGTCGACACCGTCTTCTTCATGACCGCGCTCGAGCACAGCTACCTCAGCTCGAGTCTGGTCAAGGAAATCGCGGCCTTCGGGGGAGACGTGACCCAGATGGTGCCGCCGGCCGTTTCCAGGCGTCTGTCGGGCCGGGGACGGAGTCTATAATCGCCCCAACCGGCAGCGCTCGCGACCCTGCCCAAGGAGGGCCCGTCCGATAGACATCATCGTCTTGATCGAGCGACTAGAGGGGCTGGTCGCGAACGGCAGGAGAGTCCCGTTCAGCAGCAGCGTTCTGGTCGACCAGGCGGAAGCGCTCGAGTGGATCGACCAACTGAGGGTAACCATCCCCGAAGAGGTCAAATCCGCCCGCCGCGTCAACAAGGAAGTCGAACGGCTGCTGGAACAGGCGCGCGAGGAGGCCGAGCAGATCCTGGCCCGGGCCCAGGAACAGGCCACGTACCTTATCGAAGAGCGTGAGCTGACCCGGCAGGCTGAAGAGCTGGGCCAGGAGATCGTGCGGCAGGCCCAGGTGGACGCCGACCTGGTCCGTCGCGGCGCCGACGACTACGCGTCCGAGGTCCTTCTGGGGCTGGAGACAGACGTGATGCGGACGCTCAAGACCATCCAGCGCGGTCTGGAGCTACTGGAAGATCGGCGCACCGTGGAAGTTGCGCCCCCCACCGACGACGGCAAGGGAGACCTCGACGAGTACAACGAAGCGGACGCGGACCAGGAGCAGCCCGTCGGCAGCTGAGGCGCTCACCTTCAACGTGACCGGGCTCCTGGCCGAGCCCATCGGCTCCATCCGCGAACTCGTGGTCTCGGCGCCTGCGCTCGACCTCGGCCCCGACCTTCGGCAGACCGAAGGAGTCGAAGGCACGGTCCGCCTGACGAGAACGAACCGCGGTCTGCTCGTCCACGGCCGGCTCTCGACCGCGATCGAGCAGGTCTGCAGCCGCTGCCTTCGCGAGCTGGAGTGGCCGGTCCAGATCGAGATCGACGAAGAGGCACTGCCCGTCATCGATTTCGCGAGCGGTCTTCCGGTCGACGTCGACGCCGAGCCGGACGCCCTTCGGCTGAACGGCCACCACGAGCTCGAGCTGGAAGGGGAGGTAGGCGACGCGATCCGGCTGGCCGAGCCGATCGCTCCGCTGTGCCGGGAGGACTGCCCTGGGCTGTGCGTCGAGTGCGGACAGGAACTCGCCGGTGGCCCGCACGATCACGCCGGCGCCGATGTGGATCCTCGGCTGGAGGTCCTGCGCGGTTTCGCCTCCGATCCGGAGAGAGATTAGCCATTCACCCCGGCGACCCTGCGGCCGGCGGCGGCACCGGTAGCCTCAGTGTCGGCCCGGTGGCCCGAGCTCACGGGGCCCTGCCGGCGGCCCCCTCCAGCCTCCTCCGGTTGCCCATCTGCGCGGGAATCCATGACAGCGGCCCCAGGAACCGCTACACTCCCGCCTCGGTCCCACGGGCAGGGTATTATTCATCGCGCCCCGCCACGGATCGGATGTCGCGCCCCGGCGCCCTCACGGCCAAGCCGTCTGGCCTCGCCAAAATGGCGCCGTGCCGGAGCGATAAGGAGTAACCACACCGATGGGTGTTCCCAAGAGACGAGTCTCGCACGCCCGACAGGGCGATCGCCGCGCCCACCTGGCGATTTCTGTGCCTCACCTGGAGCCGTGCCCGCGCTGCCACCAGCCCAAGCTGACGCATCACGCCTGCAAGGAATGCGGTTACTACGCCGGTCGGCCCACGCTCGAGATCAAGCAGGAAAAGCCGCAGCAGACGGCCTGAGCCGGTGGATCTGGCCACGGTCCGAACGCTCGATAATGGAGCCGTCCGAGTCGCCGTAGACGCTATGGGCGGCGATCACGCGCCGCTCGAGATAGTCCGCGGGACGCTCTCGTGGGCCGGACGGCACCCGAGCGACACGATCCTCCTGGTCGGCATTCCTGAGCGCATCGAGAAAGCCGCAGGCGGACCGATCCCGGCCAATGTTGAGATCGTTCCGGCGAGCCAGGTCGTCGGGATGGACGAATCGGCCCTCGCCTTCAAGACGAAGAAGGACTCCTCGATCATGGTCGCGATGGACCTGATCAAGGGAGGCCGAGCGGATGCGCTGGTCACGGCGGGCCACTCCGGCGCGGGGATGGCGGCCGCCGTCCTGCGGCTGGGGCGCCTGCCGGGGGTCGACAGGCCGGCTCTGGCAGTCCAGATGATCACCGAGACGGGACCGTTCGTCCTGCTCGACATCGGCGCCAACATGGACTCGACCGGCCTGAACCTGTACCAGTTCGCGCACATGGGCTCGCTCTACGCGGAACGCGTCCTGGGCGTCCCGAAGCCCCGCGTGGCCCTGCTCTCCATCGGCGAGGAGAGGGGCAAGGGTGACCTCGCCATCCAGCAGGCGACGCAGATGCTCGATGACGACGGTAGCCTCAATTTCGTCGGCAACGTCGAGGGTCGCGATCTCGTCAAGCACATGGCGGACGTGGCCGTCTGCGACGCTGTGGTCGGCAACGTGACGATGAAGTTCTTCGAGGGCCTGGCCGGGTTCATCTTCGACACGTGGCGCCGGGAGTTCCAGCGCGGTATCCGGGGCAAGATCGGATACCTGTTCATGCGCCCCTCTGTGGGACGCATCCGCAACCTGTTCGACTACGAGAAGCTGGGCGCCTCGCCGTTGCTGGGCGTGAAGGGGATGGTCTTGATCACCCACGGCTCCGCCAAACGGCGCATGATCGAGTTTGCCGTGGAGGCCGGAGCCACCGCGGCTCGGGCGCATGTACCGGACCTGATCGCCGGCACCCTGGGGGCAGGGGCCCGGCCGAAGCGGGCTTAGGGCACAAGCGGAGATAGACGGAGGCGCGCGATGGACGGTCGAGGATCCGACGGGACGACCCGCGCGAGAACGGCGGACCCGCTGACGGTGAGTCACTCCGTGATCGTGGAGATGGTCAGGGTGGCGGCCCTCGAGGTGCCGGGCGTCCTGAAGGTGGGCCACGGCGGGCCCCTGGCCTGGCTTGCGGGTTCGCCCGTCAGGGCTCGCCTCGTAGACGGGCGGGTCTCGGTCCGCGTTTGGGTGGTCGCCCGGCCGGGCCATGCCCTGGGCCCGCTTGCGGCCCAGGTTAGGCATGCGGTCGGGGCAACGATCGAGCGCCTGCTGGACCTCGAGCCGGGGGAAGTGACCGTCGTCGTGGATGGGGTGGAGGGCTTGGGGAAGTGACCCCTGCCGCGAACGGCCCGGGATCGGGCTCGCGCCGCGACAAAGGGGCGACGGATGAGGTCAACGCCCATCGCATGGCTCGCCGCCTGGCACTTGCGTCCCTCTTCGAGGCCGAGTTCGGGCAGCGCACCGCGTCCGCGATCCTGGAGCGCCACCTGGCCGAAAGCGCCGCGGACGAGGCTACCGCCGGGTTCGCCCGCGGCCTGGTCGAAAGCGTCGTCAACGACCGCGATAGCATCGACGCCTTGATAGAGCGGCTTGCCCCGCAGTACCCGGTTGTCCAGCTGGCCAGAATGGATCGGACTCTGCTGCGTAGCGGCATCGGCGAGGTGCTACACTCCGGCACGCCGTCCCGGGTGGCGATTGCCGAATGGGTCGAGCTGGCTCGCACGTACAGTGGCGAACCGGCCCGGCGTCTGGTCAACGGTGTACTCGGGAGGATGACTCGCGACTCCGTCGCCGGTGCGCGCCGCGCCCCGGAGCCGGGGCCGCAGTGACCCGTCCATTTCGAGCCCAGGAACCCCGAGGAGGGCGTCAGTGGCCACTACCTACGAGCGACTCAAGAAGATCGTCGTCGAGCAGCTCGGCGTCGACGAGGATGAGGTCAAGCCGGAAGCCTCGTTCGTCGACGACCTGNNACCGAGATCTCCGACGAAGACGCCGAGAAGATCCGGACCGTGCAGGACGCCGCCGACTACATCGACGAGCACGCGTCCTAGCCGCTGATGCGCCCCGCGGCCGCTCTTGCCGAGCGGCTGGGGCTCCCGGTCCGTGACCTCGATCTGCTGCAGCAGGCGCTGATCCACAGCAGCTATCTGCACGAGCATCGGGACCTGGCCGCCGGCCACAACGAGCGCCTTGAGTTTCTCGGCGACTCCGTCGTAAGCCTGGCCATATCGGACGTCCTGTATCGTCGCCGTCCGGACGATGACGAGGGAGTTCTCTCCGCTCGGCGAGCCTCGATCGTCAGCACCGCCGGCCTGGCCCGTCTGGCCGGCCGTCTGGGCCTTGGCGACTACCTGCTCCTGGGCGAGGGGGAGGCTCAGCGCGGTGGACGGCTCCGGCCGACCCTGCTCGCGTCCGCGTTCGAGGCTCTCGTAGGCGCCATCTACCTCGACCTGGGGTATATCGCCGCCAGCGACTTCGTGACCGCTCTCGCCGCCCCCGAAATCACCAGCGATCGCCCTCTCGGGGCCCTCAAGAGCCCCAAGAGCCGGCTGCAGGAGTACACCCAGCGCCTGTCCGGAGAACGCCCGCAATACCACCTCCTCGACGCCGTGGGGCCGGACCACGACAAGGTGTTCCGGATCGAGGTCGCGGTCGGCGGTCGCGTCATCGGCATGGGCCAGGGCCACTCCCGGCGTGTGGCGGAGACGGAGGCCGCGGCGAGGGCGATCGAAACACTGAGATCGGAGCCGGGCGACCCGGCCGAGGGTGAGGCGGGAGCTCCGGAGCTGGCGGAGTTCGGCGGTTCGGAGGCCGACTTCGAGGACGATCCGAGCCTGCGATGGGAGGCGGCTCCGACGGATCCACTCGAACCCGACCCGGCGGCACGACGCAAGTCCGACCCGGCGGCACGGCGGAAGTCTGACCCGTGGATCGAGATGGATATCAGCCTTCTGGATCTCGGTCCGCATGCCGATGCGGGCGAGGCTGCGGCCGAACCGGCCGATTCGCGCCCCGCCGGAGAGGACCCAAGGTCGTGATCCACTCCAGCCGCAGGCGGCGCCGCTGCTCCAGGAGTGACGGCCGGGGCTGCCGCCGGCGCCCATGAAAGCTCCCGCTCGCCTGCTTGCCCTTCGGTTGCAGGGCTTCAAGTCGTTCGGGGAACGGACGATGGTCGAGTTCGGCCCGGGGATCAGCGCCATCGTGGGGCCGAACGGCGCGGGCAAGAGCAATCTGGCCGATGCGCTCCGCTGGGCCCTGGGGGAACAGGGTAGAGCCCTGCGCTTGCGCAAGTCCGAGGACGTCATCTTCGCCGGGTCGGAGAAGCGGTCCGGTGTTGGCATGGCGGATGTGACGCTGGTCTTCGGCAACTCGGACAGGCTGTTGCCCATCGACTTCGAGACGGTGGAGCTCGGACGCCGGCTCTACCGCTCGGGCGAGAACGACTACCTGCTGAACCGGCAACGGGTCCGGCTAAAGGACCTCATCGATCTGCTCGATGCGGCTCATCTGGCCGACAACGCCTTCCTCTTCATCGGCCAGGGCATGGTGGACCAGGCGCTGGCGCTCCGGCCTGAGGAGAGGCGTCCGCTCTTCGAAGACGTGGCCGGTGTCCGCCGCCACGAGCGACGCAAGTCGAGGGCCGAGGAGCAGCTTGCCGAAGCCGAGGCGAATCTGGCCCGGGTCGAGGACGTTCTGGCGGAGCTTCGGCCTCAGGCGAGGCGGCTGGGCGCCCAGGCGGAGCAGCAGGCCTCTCGCCAGACCGCGGGCCGGGAGTACGGCCGCGCGATCATCACCCTGGCCAGGTCGCGCTGGCACGAGGCCGCGGCACGCGCCCGGGATGCGGAGCGCCAGCTTGCCTCGGGCCGGTCGCAGATCGAGGCCGCTCTGGGTGCCCTCCGGGAGGCCGAGGAACGCGCGGCGGAGGTCGCCCGCGAGCTGGCATTCGGGTCGGAGACCGAAGCGGAGCGGCGGATCGCGTACGAGGCGGTCCGGGCGGTGCTCACGGAGCTGCAGCTGCGCGAAGCCCGTGCGGCCAGCGACGTCGGTGCGGCCGAGCGCGACAGGCAGCGGCTCGAGGCCGAGCTGGCGGCCGTCGAGGCCGATCTGGCGGTTGCGCGGCGCGAGCTTGCCGCGCCGGTTCCGGCCCGCGACCTGGCGCTTTCGGCCGCGGTCGCCGACGCGGAGCGCTCCCTGGCAGAGGCATTGGGGGAGCTCGGAGCGATGCGTGCCGCGGAGCAGGTCAAAGGCGAGGCGCTGGCTGCCCTGCGGCGTGTCGAGGCCGCTCGGACGGCCGAACTGGAGACCGCCCGTCGGAGACTGGCGGATGCGGAGAAACAGGCCGCTGACATGCGAGCCCAGGCCGACGAGGGGACTCTCCGGATGGAGGAGGCAGAGGCGGCAGCCGCCGGGCCCAAGGCGGCGCTGGCGGGGGCCGTGGAGGAGGAGAAGGCGGCCGTGATAGCCCGAGAGGCGGCCCGCGCGGAGCTGGATCGGCTCGAGGGCGCCCGCCAGGCGTCCGCCGAACGCGCCGCGGCCGCGGCGACCAGGGCGGCCGGATTGCGTGGCCGGCTCGACGCCGCCACTGCCCGGCAGGCCGAAGACGAGGCGCGCGGGATCGCCAGGGCCGCCCGGAAGGTCGGAGGTCGACCGCTGGCGGAGGGGCTCGAGGTCGAGGCCGGTTTCCGGGTCGCGGTCGAGGCGGCCCTGGGTGAGGCGATGCGGGGTTACGTTGTGGGACGGGACGCGGTAGCCGGGCTCGAGGGCCAGCGCGGGGTGCTCGTGCTCGATGCGGCCGTGCCGGCCGAGGGTAGCCGCCGCGGAGCTCGAGTGAACGGCGGCGATCACATCACCGAGGCCGGCGAAACCGCGACTGCCGCGGCGATCGCACGCGGCGGCGGCCGGTTGCTGGAGGCGATACGGGTGGATCCTGGCGGCACGGCGAGCAGGCTCCTCGCTCGCAGCGTCTGGGTCCCCGACATGGCCGCGGCCCTGGCCGTGCAGCCCACCCTACCGGGCGGATGGATCGTGGCTACGCGTGACGGAGGGGTCGTGACCTCTTTCGGGGTCGTCACTGTCGGGCGGGCGGAGTCGCTGCTGGAGCGCCGAGCCGAGATCGATCGTCTGCGCGAGGAGTCGGCTCGCGCCGACTCGGAAAGCGCCCTGGAAGGCGCCGCGGCGACCGAGGCTGCCCGCCTCGCCGCCGGAGCGAGGGTCGCCCTGGACGCCGCGCGGGAAGGGGAGCGCACGGCAGGGGCGAGCCGCCACGAGGCGGAAGAGGCTGAACGGCGAGCCACCAGGGCGCTGGAGGTCGTGGCCAGAGAGGCCGCTTGGCGCTCGGCGCAGGCCGCCCGAGTGGAGGCCGAGCGAGATCGACTCCGGGCGACCGTTCGTCAGGCCGCGAGTCCAGCCGCCGCCGGTGCAGCCGCCGCCGGCCCATCGGCCGTTTCACCAGCCGCGGACTCGGGCGACGATCGCGCCGGCGCCCTGAGGCAGTGGGAGGCTCGAGCGGCTTCGCTGCGGGCCCGCCGAGACGAGCTGGCCGCCGAGGAAGCGACGCTCGAGGCCGATCGTCGCGAGGTCGAGGCCCGGCGGGCCAGGGCATCCGCGGCCGCCAGCCTGGACCAGGATCGAATGGCCGGCCTGGAGCGCCAGATGGCCGAGCTGGCGGCACGAGAGCGACACAGTGGCTCCGAGCGTGAGAGCCTGGGCGAGGAGCTGGCCGCGGCGGCCATTCGGGAGGCGGCATTGCGGCTCCAGCTCGAGGAGCTGCGAGCGGCCGCCTCCGCCGCGCGGACCAGGTTGATCGAGGCGGAAGCCGCGGCGTCGCATTCGCGGGAGCGACTTCGCGTCTGCCAGGAGGGGCTCCGGTCTGCCGAAGTTGCCGAGATGGAGGCCCGCCTGGCGCTCGATTCGATCCGGGAGCAGGTGCTGCTCGAGCTCGCAGGTCTGGGCGACCTCGGGCTCCGACTGCTCGCGAGCGAGGGTGAGGAAGACTTCGGCGGCGGAGAGGCTCCCGGCCGGCAGATCGTGGCCTCCGACGAGACCCCCGAGGACTCCGAGTCGATCTCGACCGAGTCGCTCGAAGCCGCGCTCGCCGAGGCGACAGCCCGCTGGTCCACGGCATCGCCCGTGGAGCCGCCGGGCACCGCCAGGCTCGCGGCGTTCCGCCGGCGCTTCCACGAACTGGGTGCTCCGAACCCCTTCGCGGCCGAGGAATACGAAGCCATCAAGACTCGATTGGACGGCCTGGAGGCGCAGCGGTCGGATCTGACGCACGCGATCTCCAAGACGCGGGCCCTGATCGAGCAGCTGAACGCCATGATCGCCACGCAGTTCCGGTCCACCTTCGCGGCCCTGGAGACTGCCTTCGGCGCCCGCTTCCGGCAGCTCTTCGGCGGTGGTTTCGCGCGTCTCAGCCTGACCGAACCGGAGGATCTGGCCGCCACCGGAATCGATATCGTGGCGCGCCCCCCCGGCAAGAAGGCGCAGCCGCTGAGCATGCTCTCGGGTGGAGAACGTGCTCTCACGGCCGTGGCGCTGTTGTTCGCCATGCTGGAGGTGCATCCCGTCCCGTTCTGCGTCCTCGACGAGGTGGACGCGGCCCTGGACGAGGCCAACATCGGCCGTTTCGCCGAAGCCTTGCGGGGCCTGGCGGACCAGACGCAGATCATCGTCATCACTCACAATCGCGGCACGATCGAGACGGCGGACGCGCTTTATGGCGTGACCGTCGGCGACGATGCCGTCAGTCGAGTGATCAGCCTGCGCCTGGAGGAAGCTCGCGAGCTGGCCGACCAGGTGACCAAGGAGAACGCCGCTTCGGCCGCCGGCTGATCGGGAGGTGTCAACTGTTCCTGCGTCGCAAGCCGAAAGAACCCAAGGACGGCCCGGAGTCCGCCGCAGCTGAGGGCGTCGCGGACGAGAGTCCGGCGCCCGTCTGGATCGAACCCGCTCCGGAACCGGACGACCGGCCCGCGATCCCGTGGTCTACCGAGGAGCCGTCTGACGAAGACCTCGCTCCCGGAGACCTGGCCGCGGGCCTGCAGAAGAGCCGCGGCGGGTTCATGTCGCGTCTGCGGGGGCTGCTGAGCACCGGGCCCGCCGCCGCCGACTGGGAGGCGGTCGAGGAGCTTCTCATCTCCGGCGACGTTGGTGGCGAGCTTGCCATGGAGGTCGTGGAGCGGGCTCGCCGCAGGAAGTCCGAAGAGACGGCGGAGGCCGCGGTTCGGGCCGAGCTGGCCGCACTCCTCCTGCCGGTCGAACCCGGCTGGCGGATGGAGCCGGCGGCGCCGGGGCAGCCGGCGGTCGTCCTGGTCGTCGGAGTCAACGGGACCGGCAAAACGACGACCATAGGCAAGCTCGCCCACGGCTTCCAGGCCGAGGGCAGGAGCGTGCTGCTCGCCGCCGCGGACACGTTCAGAGCCGCCGGCATAGACCAGCTGCGAATCTGGGCGGACCGCTCGGGCAGCCAGTTCGTGGCCCATGCCCCCGGCGCGGATCCCTCCGCCGTGATCTACGACGCCCTGGACGCCGCCCTGGCCCGTCACGTCGACATCGTCATCGCCGACACGGCCGGGCGGCTACACACGAAGTCGAGCCTGATGGACGAGCTGGCCAAGATGCGCCGGGTGATCGACCGGCGGATCCCGGGCGCGCGGCCCGAGGTCCTCTTCGTCCTGGACGCGACGACCGGCCAGAACGGTCTGTCCCAGGCCCGGGTGTTCAACGAAACGGTCGGCCTTACCGGGATCGTCCTGACGAAACTGGACTCCACGGCCAAGGGCGGGATCGTCTTCGCCATCGAAGATTCCCTCAAGGTGCCCGTCCGGTTCGTCGGGGTGGGGGAGAAGCTGGGCGACCTGCTGCCGTTCGACCCCGAGGCTTTCGTGGCCGCCCTCTTCGCCTAGCGCCCGCGGGCCATCGCCGCCACCGGCCGCCGGCCGTTGTCACGCTTCCCGCTGTTGCCCCTGCGGTCGTGCCGCTCCTGTTCGATCCCGCCCCGATGCGGTACACTCCCCGCGCTTTCGGTGCCGCCAGAATCCGCGGCCCCACGCCGTCCCCACCTCGGGACGGCGACACGGATCAGGAGTCCGAGCCACCCATGTTCGACGCTCTAAGCGAGCGGCTGCGCAACACCCTCGGCGCCCTCACGGGCCGCGGTCGGGTCAGCGCGGCAGACGTCGACACCGCTATGCGCGAGGTTCGACTGGCCCTCCTCGAGGCCGACGTCAACTTCAAGGTGGTCAAGGAATTCGTCGCCCGAGTTCGTGAGCGGGCGACCGGAGCGGAGATCCTCGAGAGCCTGACGGCCGGCCAGCAGGTCGTGAAGATCGTCAACGAGGAGCTCGTCGGGTTGCTCTCCGCGGGCGATCGCGCCTTCCGGCTGACCGGCTCACCCGCGGTCGTGCTCCTCATCGGTCTTCAGGGCTCCGGCAAGACAACCACCGCGGCCAAGCTGGCCCGGCATCTTCAGCACCAGGGTCGCCGGCCGCTGCTCGTGGCCGCGGACCCGTACCGTCCGGCGGCGGCCGACCAGCTGCAGACGCTCGGCAAGAGCCTGGAGATACCCGTCTACCGGGCCGCGGACGGCGCGAGCGTCCTGGCTATCGCCAGGGGTGGCATGGAAGCGGCCCGCAAGCAGGTCCGCGACGTCGTCATCGTCGACACCGCCGGCCGCCTCACCGCCGACGCGCCCCTGATGAAGGAGATCGCGGAGCTCTCGGCCGCGGTCAAGGCCTCCGAGACGCTCCTCGTCGTCGACGCCATGACGGGCCAGGAGGCCGTCGGCGTGGCCGAGGCCTTCGCGGCGGCCGTCCCCGTCTCGGGCCTGATCCTGACCAAGATCGACGGCGACGCCCGCGGCGGGGCGGCTCTCTCCATCAGCGCCGTGACCGGTATCCCGGTCAAGTTCATGGGCACGGGCGAAAAGACGGACGCCCTGGAAGTGTTCCATCCGGATCGCCTCGCCGGGCGCATCCTCGGAATGGGCGACGTGCTGACCCTCGTCGAGCGGGCCCAGGAGCACTTCGACGAGAAGCAGGCGACCAAGATGGCCGAGAAGCTGCGCAAGAACAGCTTCACCCTGCAGGACATGCTCGAGCAGATGGAGCAGGTCCGGAAGATGGGGCCGATGGGCCAGATCATCGAGATGATCCCGGGGCTGGGTGGGATGGCGAAGGAGGCCCAGGCTTCGGTCGATAGGGGCGATCTCAAGCGCGTCGAGGCGATCATCCGGTCCATGACGACCCAGGAGCGGCAGGATCCGAACATACTCAACGGCGCCCGGCGGCGGCGCATCGCGCGCGGCTCGGGGACGCGACTCCAGGACGTGAACCAGCTCCTGAAGCAGTTCGGCGACGTGCAGAAGATGATGAAGCAGCTCTCCGGTGGCAAGCTCGGGCGGCGGATACCCGGCATGTTCGGTCAGGGCTAGGCGAGGTTCCCCATGGACGAGATGAATCACGTTGAGCAGGGGGAGCAGCCGCACGCGGCTGCTCCCCAGGGCACCGTCGTCGCCATGGGCGACGGATGGGCGGCCGGCGTCCATCCTGTGGCAATCGCCGCGCCGTCTCGGCGGTTCCGCTGGGCCGTAGCCGGCGCGATCGTCGTCATCGTGGCTCTGGCCTCGACCGCGGGCGCTTTCGTGCTATCGGGCGCGGCCGGTGCCAGGTCACTGACCGCCAGCTTCGCGCCGAGGAGCTCCATCTTCTTCATGGAGCTCCGGACGGACCTGCCGGGCGACCAGCGCGCCAAGCTGGCCGGCTTCATGAGCCATTTCCCGGGCTTGAAGGATCGGACCCAGTTCGACAGCGGCCTGGATGGGCTGCTCAACATGCTCACGGCCAAGATCTCCCCGGACCTGCAGTACACGTCCGCGTTCAAGCCCTGGGCCGAGGGAGAGGTCTCGATCGCCGTCGGCGACCTGGGCGGCGTTGACGCCGCAGCCGCTTCCGCCTGCAGCAAGGCCTCTATCGATCCGAATAGCCAGGGGGTCCTGGGCGGACTCGAGGGGGTCCTCGGCGGACTGTCGTTCACGAAGGCACCGAGCGCAGTGGCGATCTTCGCTCTCAAAGATCGGTCGGGGGCCGAAGCGTGGGTCACAGGCGAACTGAGCCGCCAAAAGCTCACGACCACGGCGCAGGACTACGCCGGCAGCAAGCTCTACACGATAGGGTCGGGTGTCATGCAGGGCGCGTATGCGCTGACCGACCAGGATCTTCTGCTCGGCACGGTCGTGGGCGTGAAGGCGGCGCTCGACACCCGGACCAACGGTTCGCTCGCGGACGACCCCGACTACCAGGCCGCGATGAATTCGCTCTCCGGCGACAACCTGGCCCGCTTCTACGTCGCCGGGCAGACGCTCGCCCGGCAGGGTCTCGACGCTTATGGACCGGTCATGTGCGGAGTCATGGGGGTGAAGGGCGCCACGCCGCCGCCGGCGCTCGACGCAAAGGCGATGCCGGCGTGGATTGCCGGCTCCGTCCGAGCCGAGTCCGACAGGATCGTTGTCGACGTGGCGATGCCGCGGACGGGGACCACGAATCCGGGCAATCATGTCAGCCGCATCGCCGCCAGCCTCCCCGGCAACACCGTCGGCGTCGTGGAAGTGCATTCACTTGGGTCAGTCGTGGACCGCGGCCTCGGTGCTCTCGAGTCGATGGGGCCCTTGCCGGGTCTAGACGCCACCTCCATCGACAGCGTCAAGAGCGCGATCTCTCTCGTGGGTGGGATCGACTGGATCGGTGACGGAGCGGCCGTCGTCACCAAAGACGGTTCCGCGTTCGACGGTGGCATCGTGGCCGAGGCAACCGACGCCGCCACAGCACGATCGAAAGTGGAGATGATCGGCAATCTGGTAGCCCTGTCTGGTGTGGCCACGGGCTTGAAGGCCCACGGCGAGACGTACCAGGGCCACTCGATCACCGTGGTGAGCGTCCCCGCCGGCGCCCACAACGGCCCGCTCCAGCTCGCGATCGGAGCCAAGGACAACCTGATCGTGGTCGGCTACACGGACGCGTTCGTCAAGGAGGTTCTCGACACGACGCCCGCTTCCTCACTCGCTTCCCAGGCGGACTACTCGACGGCTATCGGTGCGTCGGGCAGCGCCAACGAGGCATCGGTCTATGTCAACGTCCCGGCGCTGGAGGACCAGATCGGCAGTGCCATCCTCTCCTCCTACAAGCCGCTCGATTACAAGCCTTACCTGGACCACGTCGGCGGCATCGCCGGCTCCGTGGCCGACGGGAACCCAGTCGTCCTTCGGATCGTCGTACCGGCCAGATAGCGCCGCCAGCGATGAGCCGCCAGCACCTATAGGAGGAACCAGCTCGCACATGGCAGTTCGAATTCGCCTCTCCCGCGTCGGGGCTACCAAGCAGCCTGCCTATCGCGTCGTGGTGATGGATAGTCGCGGCGCCCGCGACAGCCGTGCCATCGAGACGCTCGGCCACTACAACCCCCGGACCGATCCGGTCGAGTTCGCCGTCGACGCGGAGAAGACCAAGAAGTGGCTGGCTCAGGGAGCCCTTCCGTCCGACACGGTCTCGCGGCTCCTCCAGAACGCGGGCGTCCTGCCCAAGGTCGCGCGCAAGGCCGCTCCCTCCACCAAGTAGCCGGGCCGCACGGCGGCGCGAACTACGTAGCCCGAATCAACAACAGGAGGAGGCCCATGGCAGCCAAGGATCTCGTGGAATATGTCGCCAAGAACCTCGTGGACGATCCCGACGCGGTTGTCGTCGAGGTCCACACAGGCCCCGACGGGACGGTCATCGAGCTTCATGTCGCCGAGGAGGACATGGGCAAAGTGATCGGGCGGAACGGCAGCGTGGCCAAGGCGCTGCGGACTCTGCTCAAGGTCCTGTCGGCTCGAGAAGGCGAGTCCGTATCGCTGGAAATCGGCTGAGCCTCGCCCTGTGAGCCCCGGCGACAGGCTGGTGGTCGGACTGGTTCGAGGCTTCCACGGGCTGCGAGGGACCGTCCGCGTCGAGTCTCTGACCGATCGAGCGCAGGAGCGATTCACGGTGGGCCGCTCCCTCTTCGTGGAGGGCGGCGACACGCCTCTGACGATAGTCGAGGCGCAGCCGGATGCTCAGGGCTGGCGGCTGCGCTTCGCCGAGGTGGCGGATCGGACCGCGGCCGAGAGGCTCCGCGACGTCTACCTGGAGGCGATAGTGGCTCCCGGGGAGCAGCTTCCCCGGGGCGAGTTCTACTGGCACGAGGTGATCGGGGCCTCGGTCACCGACGTCGACGGCACCGCTCTCGGCGAGGTCACGGATGTCTACCGGGCCGGCGGTGCGGAAGTGGTCGTGGTTCGCGGCCCGGCCGGCGAAGTCGACGTGCCGCTCGTGAGGGCGATGGTTCGGATCTTCGCGCCGGCCAGGGGCGAGATCGTGGTAGACGGCGAGGCCCTGGGGCTGCGCGGTGCGGGTGAGGAGGCGGCCGGAGAGCCGGGGACTGCGCCCGCGGCCGATGCAAACTCCACCGCCGGGGCTCCCCCCGCGGCCGGAACCGTGGACGGCGAAGGCCCGGTCCAATCGTGACCGCGGATGAGCCCGAGTCGCCGCCGCCTGCGTCCGCCCCGGCCCGCACCCCGCTCGAGATCGAGATCCTGACGCTCTTCCCCGGCATGCTCGAGGGACCGCTGGCGGAGAGCATTCCCGGCCGGGTCCAGGCCCGCGGGCTGGCCACCGTCCTAGTCCACGACCTGCGCCACTGGGGCCTGGGTCGCCACAAGTCCGTCGACGACTACACGTACGGCGGGGGAGCGGGGATGGTCCTTCGACCGGAGCCGGTAGCGGCCGCGCTCGAGGCGTTGCGGCGGCCCCACAGCACCGTGATCCTGCCCGATCCCGGCGGCGAGGTCTTCACGCAGGCGCGTGCCCACGACCTGGCCGGGAGAGCTCACCTGATAATCCTGTGTCCCCGCTACGAGGGGGTCGACGAGCGCATCCGCTCGATGGTCGACCTCGAGCTATCGATAGGGGATTACGTGCTCTCCGGCGGCGAGATCCCGGCGCTGGTAGTGGTGGACGCGATCCTGCGCCTTCTTCCCGGGGCCATCGATTCGGAATCCACGGCCGAGGAGTCGTTCACCGGAGGGTTGCTGGAGTACCCGCAGTACACGCGTCCGCCCGTCTTCGATGACGCGGCCGTGCCCGACGTGCTGACGAGCGGCCATCACGAGGCGGTGCGGAAGTGGCGGCTCAAGGAATCGCTGCGGCGGACTTTGCGGCGCCGGCCGGAGCTCCTGACCGATCGGCATATGAGCAAGGAGGAAACCAGGCTGCTGGCCGAGCTTCGGGACGAAGCCTCGGCTCAAGCCCAGTCCGACGCCCCGACCGCGCAGGACGGGTCGACTCCCGAGTAGTCGCGGGCCCCTCGGGCCCGGGACGCCGGCTCGGGATGTGCGGACCCTGAGCGACGCCGCGCGGTTGTGCTATCCTTCGCCGTCGGCCGCGCAGGCGGCCTTTCACGCGCGTCTTCATCGCAGCCTGGCTGCGGCCCGTCACCAGACACCGAGCGCAGACGCGGCGCTTGACGAGGAGTAGGGACCGATCGTGAGCGTGCTCGAAGAGATCACCCAGGACCAGATCCGGACGGACCTTCCGGAGCTCAGCCCGGGCGACACCGTCCGCGTTTCGGCCCGCGTCGTCGAGGGCACCCGGGAGCGGATCCAGGTCTTCGAGGGGACCGTGATGCGTCTCCGGTCCGGTGGGATCCAGCGCTCGATCACGGTTCGTCGCATCGCCAGCGGCGTGGGCGTGGAGCGAACTTTCAAGATCAACAGCCCGCGCATCGACAAGATCGAGGTCGTCCGTCACGGCCAGGCGCGGCGCGCCCAGCTGTACTTCCTGCGCAAGCGCGTGGGCAAGGCTGCCACCCTGCGCGAGCGCCGCGTCAACAACTAGCGAGCTGGAGCGGCATGCCGAACGCCCGTCGCTCCGCCGGTTCGATCGAAGACCCCGTCCGGTCGCTTTCCGAAGCGCGGCGGGGTCGGACTGTTTCGGCCCCCGGTTCGGCCGCGGGGCGGCTCCAGGTCGCGCCCTGGCACAAGGCACGCCTTGACCCGGATTTCGCCGAGGAGAGGATCCTCTGGTCACGTGGGTATCGCCACGTTGCCGGCATCGACGAAGTCGGCCGTGGCTGCCTGGCCGGTCCCGTAGCCGCGGCCGCGGTCATCCTCCCGCCCGCCTGGCAGCCCCGGGGGCTGCGTGACTCCAAGCTGCTCAAGCCCGAGGAGCGGCGACGGCTCGACGTGGAGATCAGGCGCCATGCGGTGGCCTGGGCGATCGCCTTCGTGAGCCCGGAGCTGATCGACCGCATCAACATCCTCCAGGCGACGCTCCTTGCGAGCACCCTGGCCGCGGCCCGGCTTCCGGTTCGCCCCGACGCGCTCCTGCTGGACGCGGTGGCGTTGCCGGAGGTGCGGGTGCACCAGCGCGTGCTCGTGTCGGCGGATCGGCTGTGTGCCTCCGTTGCGGCGGCGTCGGTGATCGCCAAGGTGGCGCGTGACGCGTTGATGGTGGAGCTCGACGCGATCTACCCGGGCTACGACCTCGCGGGGAACAAGGGCTACGCTGCGCCGGAGCATCGGGCCGGCCTGGCCGTGCTCGGCCTCTGTCCGATCCACCGGCTATCGTTCGCTCCGTGCCGTGATCGGGAGCAAATGACGCTGTGGCAGGATGCTCAGGCGGACGCGAACGCCGACGACGAGCCGGACGAGCCGGACGAGCCGAACGAGATCGACGAGCCGGATGACCTCGAGGTTGCCGAGTTCGTCGACTGACGGACGCCCGCAGGGACGAGCCGATGGATCGAACGGTCGATGTGCCGGCCGGAGCGCGCACTAGCCGGCAGATGCTTGGAGACGCGGCCGAGCGCCTGGTGGCGGACCGCCTCACTGCTCGAGGCTGGCGGGTGCTGGCTCGAAACGTCCACGCCGGCCGGAGCGAGCTGGACATCATCGCCGTGGATCCCGGACCACCCGAGCGGCTCGTTGTCGTCGAGGTGCGGTGGCGTCGTTCGCGCGACTTCGGGTTGCCCGAGGAGACGCTGGACCACGCGAAGCGCGCGACGCTGCGCCGCGGGGTCGCGCGGCTTCTGGAGGCGGGTCGCCTGCCCGATGGCTCGGAGCTGCCACATCTGCCGATCGCCGTAGACCTGGCCGTGGTGGAGCCCGGTGCCGGGAGCAGGCCCGTGGCGCGGCTCTATCGCGATGCCCTGGGCGATTGACGCGGAGCTGAGCGCCACATGGGCGCCCAGGACCACACGGCGGGCCTTTCAGGGCGTCTGGATGGCGGTGACGCGACCGGCCGAGCCCGGGGTCCGGGAGGCCGTTGCTGTGCTACACTCCGCGCCGGTCCGCCGCACGTAGCGACGGCCGTCGTCGCATGTCGACGACAAGTCCCGGTCCCGCTCGCCGCAAGGCGGGTGTGAACGGAGATCACACGCAGAGCCGCCGTGTCGGGGCGGTGCCGGCCGAGCCATCCAGAGCGGCTCCCGGTTCCCGACAGGAGCGCTGCGGAGGAAGCAACCGCAGGAGGTCCGTTTCATGCCGTCCGTCTCGATGCGAGCGCTGCTGGAGGCCGGTGTCCATTTCGGCCATCAGACCCGGCGCTGGAATCCCAAGATGCGCCCGTTCATCTTCGCCGAGCGTAATGGGATCCACATCATCGACTTAGCCCAGACCGTGAAGCGGCTGGACCTCGCCCTGGATGCCGCCCGCGAGACGGTTGCCCGCGGGGACAGCGTGCTCTTCGTGGGGACCAAGAAGCAGGCCCAGGAGCCGGTCCTCCAGGAAGCGACCCGGGCTGGCCAGCCCTACGTCAATCGCCGCTGGCTTGGCGGCATGGTCACGAACTTCGTCACGATCAAGAAGCGCATCGCCCTCCTCGACCAGCTCGAGGCCCGCCAGGCGAGCGGCGACTTCGAGCGTTTGACGAAGAAGGAGACGGCCAAGCTCGTCGAGGAGATGGAGCATCTGCGGGACGTCTTCGGCGGCATCCGCAAGATGAAGCGGCTGCCCGGGCTGATCTTCATCGTCGACCCGCATCGCGAGCGGATTGCCGTCACCGAGGCTCGGAAGCTCGAAATCCCGATCATCGGCACGGGCGACACAAACGTGGACCCGGACGAGCTCGATTACATAATCCCGGCCAACGACGACGCCATCCGGGCCATTCGCCTGCTCTGCCAGCTCGTGGCGGAGGCGTGCATCGAGGGCCAGCGCGAGCGCGGAGCCCGAGCCGCCGGCGAGGCCGAGCAGCCCGAAGCTGCAGCTGAGCCGGAGATCGAGGAGGCGGCTTCGGAAGAGCTGGTCGCGGCCCTTGCGGGCGGCGGGGCTCTGACGTTCGAGCCGGACGTCGAGGAGGAAGAAGTCCTTCTGCCGGGTGTCCGCGCCGTTCCGACTCACCCCCGCGACGGCGAGCAGGAAGAGCCGCACCGACCGCACTGATTTGACCCCAACTCGCCCGATCGAGGCTGCCTGGAGGGCGCCGATCGGTCGGGCGAACGCAGACGACAGGAGAACAGAGCAACCATGGCGAAGATCACTGCGGAGATGGTGAAAGCTCTCCGCGAGCTGAGCGGCGCAGGCGTGATGGAGTGCAAGCGCGCGCTCGAAGAGTCGGACGGAGACGTCGAGAAGGCGGCCGTGCTCCTTCGGGAACGCGGCCAGGCCGCTGCCGCCAAGCGTGCCGAGCGTGAGGCCAACGAGGGTCAGGTGGCCAGCTACATCCACCCCGGTGGAAGGATCGGCGTGCTGATCGAGGTCAACTGCGAGACCGACTTCGTCGCTCGAACGGACGAGTTCCAGAAGCTCGTGCGCAATCTCGCCGTCCAGGTCGCCGGCCTGCGCCCGCTCTACACGACGATCGACGCGATCCCGGCCGGTGAGCTCGAGGCCAAGCGAGCGGCGCTGCTTGACGACGAGAACACCCAGAAGAAGCCCGAAGCCCTCAGGGCCCAGATCGTCGACGGCCAGCTGAAGAAGTGGTTCGCCGAGGCCGTGCTCCTGGAGCAGCCATTCCGCGATCAGGACCGGACAGTCGGCGAATTGGTCACTGAAGCGATCGCCAAGACCGGCGAGAATATCAAGGTCCGACGCTTCGTTCGGTTCGAGCTGGGGGAGTAGATGAGCGAGGCCACCGCGGCCACTAGCGAGGCTTCCGGTTCGGTCGAGGCCGAGCCGGCCGGCGGCGCCGCGCAGAAGCCTACCTATCGGAGGATCCTGCTGAAGCTGTCCGGGGAGGCACTCCTCGGCAAGCGCCAGTACGGAGTGGATCCAGATTTCTGCGCCTTCATCGCCGCGCAGGTCGCTGAGGTCCATCGGCTCGGCATTCAGATCGGCATCGTGGTGGGGGGCGGCAACATCTTCCGAGGCCTTGCAGCCGCTGCCAAAGGCATGGACCGGGCCACAGGCGACTACATGGGCATGCTGGCCACGGTCATGAACGGCCTGGCCTTGCAGGACGCCCTGGAGAAGGCCGGCGTGCCGACCCGGGTGATGAGCGCGATCGCGATGAACGAGGTCGCCGAGCCCTACATCCGGCGCCGCGCCGTTCGGCATCTGGAGAAGAAGCGCGTCGTCATCCTGGCCGCGGGAACCGGCAATCCCTACTTCACGACCGATACCGCGGCCGCTCTTCGAGCCGTCGAGATCGGGGCGGAGGTCATTCTCAAGGCCACGAAAGTCGATGGCGTCTACGACTCGGATCCCCTGACCAATTCCGGGGCGAAGCGCTACGACCGGTTGACCTACTCGCAGGTGCTGGCTCAACGGCTCGGCGTGCTGGACTCGACGGCCGTGTCGCTGTGCATGGAAAACGACACTCCCATCATCGTCTTTGACCTCAACAAGCCCGAGAACATCAGGCGGGTCGCCACGGGCGAATCCGTAGGCACCCTGATCACGGGAGGGACCGCCGCATGAGCACCGAGACGTTGGCCTCCACAGAGCACAAGATGATCCGGGCGGTGGAGGTTCTTGAGCGCGACCTGCAGGGGATTCGCACAGGTCGCGCATCAACCTCGATCGTCGAACGGATCCTGGTCGACTACTACGGCACGCCAACGGCGTTGAACCAGATCGCCGGAATCAACGTGCCCGAGGCTCACCAGATCGTCATCCAGCCCTGGGATCGCACTGTCCTCGCCGCCATCGAGAAGGCGATCATCAAGAGCGACATCGGCCTGGTCCCCAACGTCGACTCGACGGTCATTCGACTGAACATACCGCCCCTGACCGAGGAGAGGCGCAAGGACCTGGTCAAGCAGGTTCACAAGCGCATGGAAGAGGCTCGCGTGGAGATCCGCAATCTGCGCCGCGACGCCGCCGAGCAGCTCAAGAAGGAAGAGCACGACGGCACGATCGGTACGGACGAGGGACACCGCGAGCACGAGAGCCTGCAGCGCGTCACCGACAAGCACATCGCGGACGTGGATCGCGTCGGCGCCACAAAGGAACAGGAGATCCTGGAGGTCTAGTGGCTCGCCGGATTTCGCGTCCTACCGACTCTCCGGCGCTCGTTCACCGGGAGACGGAACGGGCGACGGAGCGACGCCCCGTCGTTGGATCTCCGGATGCGGCGCCCACGGAGGCCTTCTCGGTCCCGCGAGAGGAATTGCCCCGGCACGTCGCGATCATCATGGACGGGAACCGGCGCTGGGCCCGAAGTCGCGGCCTCAACGAGATGGACGGCCATGCGGCCGGCGTGGAAGCGATACGCGAGATCATCCGACACGCGGTTCGCCGGGGCATCGAGGTTCTCTCGCTGTATGCCTTCAGCCGCGAGAACTGGGCCCGCTCGGACGAGGAGGTCGGCGGGCTCTTCATGCTCGTGGAGAAGGTCATTCGCAACGAGACCGACGAGCTGAGGAGGCAGGGAGCACGGGTTCGCGTCCTGGGTCGAATGGAGGAGCTCCCCAACGAGACGCGGATCTCCATTCAGGAGGCGCTCGACGCCACCGCCGGCGGGACGCGGCTGCAGCTCAACATCGCCTTCAACTACTCGGG
>PMIP01000064.1 GCA_003158295.1 Chloroflexota bacterium
TCGCCCCGCCGGGGTTCGTTCGTTATCGGCGCCAAGAGACCGCTGCCTGCTGGCGGCGGAAGGCAAGTTCCATGACGTTGCTTAGGCCGTCAGGGCAACCTGGCTGGCGCCCGTTGCTAACGCTAGGGGTTGTAGGCAGGGATGGCCAGCCAGGTTATGGCAGTGTTGCCGCCAGCAGGCTGATTGATGCTGGCGCCCGCAGCGTTGTAGGGGCAGATATCGACGTATGAGTTGTTCGGGCCCCAGTTGCAGACCGCATAGCCTCCGGCAGGCATCGGTCCGCCGTGGGGGGACAGGATGAATTGGGTGTTGTTCGGGAGAGAACTGGAGAAATTGATCGTGACGTACTGATCGCCGGCATAGATCACGGCAACACCGGCCAGGTTGAGGGCGGGCGTGAAGTACCCGGTGACATCGAAGATNNAGGGTCGAGCTGGTCGGGTTGTTCATCGCCACAGGGCCGATGTACAGGAAGCCCGCGCTGGTCTGCTGGGTCACGGTCAGGTTGCCGGTCACGGCAGTGGCACTGGCGACGACTCCACCTTGTCCGGTGACCTGGAACGTCCGGGCCACGTGCGAGCTTGACGGACCAGAAAGACCGACGTTGCTGCGGGTGTCGAGGATACGGATCGGGGTCAGCGGGACGTACGAACCCGGGTATGGCGCCACCGTGGACTGAGGCGACGTGCTCACGGCGCTGACTATGCCCGCTCCCGCCCCGATAAGCGCCACCACGCCGACGGCGGCCATTAGCCCACGGCCGAAAACCCCGAGCCGTATCCGGTGTGGCTTGTTCAGGCTCATGATCGACTCCTCCTCTGAAGTCTTTGCGCTGGTGTCTTTCATGGGGTCGATTCTCCTCCTGAAGTAGGTGGTGACGGCTCAAACTCGATGACGGCCGCACTGGTGCACAGGTCCTGCCATGGCTGGGATGTCACGGGCGCCACAGCTGGACGCCGGAGCCGCAGCCACTCACAACTCGTCTCGCCTCCTCGAGGACCGGGACGAATTCTGGTGTCCTTTCGTGACTGCGTCCAGTGTCAACCGCACGACAACGCCCTCCGGACTGTCCGTGCGGCCGCCCGCCGCCAGGACTCGCTTTCTCCCACCGAAGCCCTGCGGTAGGTCCGTGAATCCCGTTGACGAAGACAGGGGCACGACACTCAGCGCAACCAGTCACGACGTGGTCATCGTGTTGTCTCCGAGCTTGGCCAACCGGGTGGTCAGGCGGGAATCTGGTTCGAAGATGCACGCCGCCCATTCGGAGATCTCCTCGGCCGGAGTAGGCCGGTCGAGATCGGCTGCAAGGTCATCGCCGATCCTGCCGCTAGGCGCCTCACCCTCGACGCTCATCGCCCACCTCTTCTGTGCCACTCCGGTCCTACCCTGCAGCCTAGCTCTGGGACCGAACCTGAACCATAAGGAAGCCGTCCGAATGAAGCCACGGCCGAGCCGATGCTAGCCTAAGGCGGACGCGCAGGATCAGAGGGAGGGAGACGTGATCGACTCCAGAGGCGCGACGGACCAGCCGGTCAGATTCAATGGGCGCACGTGGCGGGGGGTCCTAGCACAAGTAGGCGTCGTTGCTGCCGTCGCCTGCCTGCTCGATCTTGAGTTTGCCCTTGGGTGGGGTTGGTCCGACTGGGCGCTGGTCGTCGGGCCCATCGTGTTCCTTCTTCTCTTGCTCTTCATGCTGGCAGGAACCACGGAGTGGACCGTCGCGGGCCGCGAGCTGCGCCGTCGGCGCTGGCTCTCGCGGCCCGGCCGCGAGCCCTCTCTCGTCATGGAGCTAGGTCCACAGATCGAGATCGTCCACGAGACAAGGCTTCTCTGGCGTGTGCGACCGAACGGACTCGCGCTCGGGGGGTGGCGGGCCCGCCGGCTCGTCGGGGCCATGGAACGTGCCGGAGTCCGCGTCAACGACTGGCGTGGCGATTGGGCGCGCCGCCATCGATTGATCGACACCCTGGGCGGCCTGGCCCTCTATGGCGGCCTTGCCGGCATGATCGTAATGCCCATACTCGGGTGGAACTGGTCGTTGCTCAGGGCCATGGCGGGGCTTGCCTGCTCCGGCGCGGCGTTCCTTGGCCTGGCGTTCGACTACCTGCCCTGGAGCACGAGGAAGACCCCGGCTCATGACGGGTGGCCGCCACTGTCCGCTGGAGCGCCCGCTGGCGCGTCGGCTCAACAGACTCAGCTCCGGCCGGCGCCGGGCCTGGAGTTCGGTGGGTTCTGGCTCCGCGTGTTGGCCTACCTCATCGATATGAGCCTGCTTGGGATCGTCGGGACGGTCCTATCCTTAGCCCTCGGATCGGCCGGGCAGGCGATCAGCGCGCTCATCCTCATCGCCTACTTTGTTGGCCTGTGGGGCACGACGGGTCAAACGATCGGGATGATGCTGCTCGGTCTGCATGTTGTCCGTGATGTCGACGGCGGCAAGATCACATGGGGCAATGCCGTTCTACGCTTCGTCGGCTTGTTTGTGGCCTTCGCCTGCATCTACATCGGCGTTATCTGGGTCGCGTTCGACCCGCGCAAACGCGGCTGGCACGACAAGATCGGAGGCACGGTCGTCGTCCGGAACGTGGGCGTGGGAAGCGCTGGTGAATCCATGCCTCGGCTCAACGTCAGGCAGGGTGCAATGGCGGGAATCATCATGTCCTTCGTTGTCGCCGCGTCCGTCGCTGGCTCATCCCACGCGAACCTACAAACGTTCGTCTTGCTCCTCGCGGTGCCTCTAACGGTCACGGTTGTGATCGCTGCCCTGGCGCTGGCCATCAACCGTCGGGCTGGCCGGCCCCGGGATCTCTAGGACCGCTCGATCAAGTCCCCTGTGGCCACGACGATCCTCCGCACGATCAAGCCATAGGGTCGGTTTTGCCAGTGGCGTTCTTAACGGTCAGGCTGTCGGTCTCCTGCCCGCGAGGGCGGCACCAGCCTTGATCACAGGATGGCGGTCCCGAGCAGAGCACCGATCCCGTAGGTTGCGGCGGCTGCCAGAAGGCCCAGCGCCGCTTGCCGGAGAGGCGATTACGGTGGCCATCGCCGAGGGGCCCGCCGGCGGCGGATCACCAACGACTCGCTCGATCCAGCTGCCTGGCAGACGTTCGTCCGAGCCTGGGCCGCGACACTTCTGCCCGGCGTGGACGGAGCCATCTACGTCTGCATGTCGAGTAAAGAGCTGGGGCCTGTCTCACGAGTCCTCGCCGAGGAGGGAGGCCACTGGAGCGACACCCTCATCTGGCACAAGGAGCGCTTCGTGCCAGGTCAAGCCGATTACCAGCGAGCGTACGAGCCGATCTGGTATGGCTGGCGAGAAGGGGCTTCGCACCACTGGTGCGGCGATCGCGACCAAGATGACGTCTGGCAGATCGCCCGACCGGCCGATGCGCCCCTCCATCCGACGATGAAGCCCCTTCCGCTAATGGAGCGGGCGATCTCCAACAGCTCCAAAGCGGGCGAGCTGGTTCTCGATCCCTTCTTGGGTTCCGGCAGCACCCTCATCGCCTGCGAGCGGACGGGCCGGGTGTGCGCCGGCATCGAGATCGACCCCGTGTACGCCGACGTCATCCTGGCCCGCTTCGAGCGGTTCAGCGGGTCGGTCGCGGAGCGGATCGATGTCTAGACGCAGGCCGGCCACGAGCCCCTCGGCTCGGCTGACACCGTATGGGTCGGCCAGGGAGCCAACTCGCAGACAGCCGGCCAACACGAGGGCTGTGTCGGGCTTCAGAGCCAAGAAAGCGGCTCAGCGGGAGCTTCTGGTCACGGCCCAAGAGCTGTCCGATCGCGCGACCGACACCCGGGTCGATCGGTGGGCCTTACGCTATCTGGAGTCGAGCCGCCTGCTCGTCCCGCCACCGGCGCCACTCGACTCGGCCGAACAACGCAAGCTCACCCAGGAACTCGCGGACCTGGTCGCCGAAGTCATCGGCTCGGTCCTCGACGGACTTGGCCTCTCAGACGCGGAATGGCAGCGAGGTCGCGAACTGGCACTGACGGCCCTGACCGCCGCGACACAAGAGGGCTGGGAGCCGCAGTGAACAGCCGACACTATGGCGAGATAGCGAGCACTCGGCGGTATACCAGAGGTAAACGATGGTAAACCGCGGTTGCACCTATGAGATGACAGACGGCCTCGCCTGCCAGGCTCCGGCCCTTCGGGGCAAGACCGTCTGTTACTGGCACGACCCCGAAAAAGCCGAGGAGGCGGCCGAGGCCAGACGCATCGGAGGGATGCACCGGCGCAAGGCCAAGAGCGTCGCGACCATCTACGACTTCGCAGGGCTGCGGACCGTCGAGAGCGCCCAGCGACTGCTCGAGATCGCGGCCATCGAGACGTTGGCGTTGGAGAACTCCATCGCCCGTAACCGGGCCCTGATCAGCGCCGCAGCCGGTGCCGGCAAGCTCATCGAGGCAGGCGATCTAGAAGAACGACTGACCGCGGTTGAAGCCGCCGTTGGACCGAAGGCCCATGCCGACGGTGATGCGGCCTTCCCCGAGGAGCCAGTCCGATGACTCTCAAGGGTCGGGTGGCTGCGGTCGAGACCTCGCTCTCGCCCATGCAACTCGTCCTGCGCTGGATGGCCGAAGCTCACGCCTTCGGCGACATAGAGCCCTACGTCTCCTCTTTGCTGGCCAAGGACCCACCGGTGGCTCCACTGGATCGTCTGGCTCGGGAAGCGGTACGCGGGGCCAGGGCAGCCATGCGCGGCAAGCGTCCCGAGCTAATCGATGCCACGGTCCGCAGCGCTCTGCGCGAGACCGTCTTCCGCTTCGAGCTGGTGATGCGGATCAACGTGACCGCGCACGAGCTTCTCGATCGAGAGGAACTCCTCTCGGCGCTCTTCGCCTCGCAGCTCGCGATGCTTCTTGGCGAGGCTCCCGACAAAGTCGTGGCGGGCGACTCGCACCTGCGCCGCCTCGAGCTATGCCGCCGGGTGGCTCTCTATCGGGTGGACGAGCTGCTCGCGTCGCGAGAGGCACGTTCGAGCGTCGAGGCCCGCTACCTCGACGGCCATTCCGCCCTCTTCCCGGACGAGGCCAAGCGGTTCGAGCAGCAGCTCAGAACCAGCCAGGAAGTCGCTGCGACCGCGGTGCGCGCCGCCGAGCTCGATGGCGTCGAACCCGCGCCTCCTGAGGATCCCGATGCGCTCAAGGTCCGAGCAGGAGAACTGGTCGCGGATCTGGTGGAGCCCTCGAAGTCTGAGGCGCTCGACAAGTGCGGCGAAGGAAGGCAGGCGTTCGGGATCGCGGCGGGGTGGGTACGGTCGAAGCTGGCGCCGCGGGCGGACGTTACGACGGATGTCGCGTCGCCTGGCGCGCCATAATGCCGCCGATGCAACTTGCTGACGGCGTCTACAAGGTCGATGGCCTGAGGGCGGCCAATGCGTACCTAGTGGCGGTCGATGACGGCCTCCTCCTGGTTGATACTGGCATGCCCGGCAACGCGAAGCGGATCGTGGCCTTCATCGAGAGCACGGGCCATCACGCGGCCGACCTGCGCTATATCGTCCTGACGCACTGCGACGTAGACCACATCGGCAGCGTCGCGCGGCTCAAGGAGCTGACAGGCGCCAAGGTCGCCATCCACGAGCTCGATGGCCCTGTCCTGGCGGGGCGGCAGAGGTCCCAGAAGGGCGGGCCTCTGATGGCCGTGTTCGGTAGGCTGTTCAGAATTCGGCACGTGGTGCCAGACCTTCTCCTCAAGGATGGCGATGTGATCGGTGGCCTGACGGTCATCCACGTGCCGGGCCACACCGCCGGGAGCATCGTCCTGGTCCGCGAGGACGGTGTGGTCTTCTCCGGCGATGCGCTACTCAGTGACAACGACGGGCAGGTTCGCCCGCCAAGGCCGCGTCTTGCGCTCGATCGAGTCCAGGCGCAGGCATCTGCCGAGCGGATCAAGGCGCTGCCGACGAAGCTGCTCTGCACGGGCCACGGGGCGCCGGTTCACATGTAGGTCCCGCCGGCCATGGGCCAACGGTGTCGGGTCGAGGTTCGACGGCCTCCGTTCGGCCGACACGATGGAACGATGGTGGTGACCCTCGCGACGTCTGCCCGGGGATGGAGATCGCCGTGACGGAGCAGAAGGCCATCGGTGGGACCAACGGGGGCCGATTCGACGTGCCGCGTCTGGAGATCGGGGCCGACGTCAGTCCGTCGACGCTCCTGGTGATGCTGGCCGGGTAGTCCGAGAGGTCCGAGTCGCGCAGTTCACGCAGACGCGAGATGCCGCCGACGAGCAACCTAGTCCCGGGCAAGAACCTGACCCCGACGGTCACTTCGCTCTGCTGCGTCACCACGTCCGCACGTCTTCCGGGGAGACGTCTGACACTGGCGGCAAGTGCAGCGCCGTCGCCGAGCCGATAAGGTCCTGGGCGCAGCCCGTTGTAGGATTTCTCTGCCAAGCCGTCGGGCAGACAGACGCATGGAGGAAGCTTTCCGTGAAGGGTTCAGGGCGTATGAATGAGTTCGGCGGGGTAAGCCGACATCTGTTGGCTCGCCTCACCGCTCTGGCCGTTGGCCTGCCACTGGCGCTCCTCGTATCCGGCACGTGTCTGGCGGCCACGCACTCGATCGATCAGCAGAACACGGCATACAACGACGCCAGGAATGAGGGCACGGAAACCATCGCTCAGACATTCACCGTGGGAATGTCCGGCACGCTGGACCAGGTGGACTTGATGATCTGGCTCACGGATTCCAACCAGCCGGGTAGCGCGACGGCGATCATCGAGGCCGTCGACGGCTCCGGCGACCCCGTCTACCCCCCCGTGGGTTCCCCGCTGTCCACCGGCGCCCATGCGATTCCGTCGGCCGCCCACACCTGGGTGCCCTTCACCATGACGCCGCTGGCAGTCACCGCCGGCCAGCACTATGCCATCGTCGTGACCCCCACGACGTTCTTCACAGGCGACTTCTGGTCCGGCGGGGATGAGTACACCAGGGGCAAGGGCTATGAGGGAGGGACCTACACGGAGAGCTACATCGCCGGAAACCCGAATGCGGACTGGGTCTTCCGGACCTACGTCACCCCCGCCCCTCCGGCCATGACCGCCGCCTTCGCCGCGCCCTCGATGAGCGTGGGTCAGGCCGTCGCGCTAACCTTCACGATTGCCAACGGCTCGGGCAACGGGCCCGTTACCGGAGTCGGCTTCAGCGATACTCTCCCGACCGGCCTGACCGTCTCGAGTGGTTCGGCGAGCGCCTGCGGCGTTGGGACGCTCACCCGGACGTCGCCGTCGGGCATCGCCCTCTCCGGTGGCTCCCTCGCCGACGGCGCCTCATGCCAGGTCTCGGCAATAGTCACAGGCTCCGCGGCTGGCGCCTACACCACGACCACCGGTGCTGTGTCATCGACCGAGGGCGGCCCGGGCAACACCGCCAGCGCATCGGTCAATGTGGATGCGTACCCATCGATAGCCGCCGCCTTCAATCCGAGTTCGGTCGCCGTCGGCGCCACCACTGCACTCACCTTCACTATCACCAACCCCGCAGGCAACCCCGACGTGCTGCATTTCATCGGCCTGACCGACACGCTGCCGGCTGGACTCACAGTGGCGAACGCCGCTGCGGTCACGACGTGCGGCGCCGGTAGCCTGACGGTGACCGCACCGAACAGCATCGTGCTCTCTGCGGCCTCGGTCGCGGTCGACTCGCCATGCGTGTTCTCGGTGCCGGTCACGGCAGGTGTCGCTGGCAGTTATACGAACACCGTCACCGCGACTCTCGGCGGCTTCACCTACCCGGGCAACACCGCGAGCGCAGGCCTCGGCGTAGCGGCCGCAGCACCTACCCCCACGCCTACGCCTGCCCCTACGCCCACGCCTACACCCACGCCTACGCCCTCTCCGACCAAGTCCCCTACGCCGCCGCCCACCAGCACCGGCGTTGGGTCTGCCCCTGACAACACCGGCGGCACCATCTGGCTCCTACCGTTCGCCCTGGTCGCCTTCTTCGGTGGATTGCTGATACTCGTTGACCGGCGACGCCGGAGGACTTTCTAGCGCTCTTCTGACAAACGCAGCCGATAGGATGCGCCGGTCGCGTTTCGCTTCTGGGCAGCCCGTCGCTTTGTCTCTGGCCGACTCTTCAAGGACGTGAGGATGGCAATGGATCTGCTCGAGGCGATGTCCGGACGGCGATCGGTTCGCGACTACACCAGCCAGCGGCCAGATGACTCGATCATCGCCCAGTTACTGACCGCTGCCGTGAACGCTCCCAGCGCTCGCAACGGTCAGCCATGGCGCTTCACGGTCGTACGGGACCCCGAACTGCTCGATCGCCTCTCGACCGAGGCCAAGGCATACCAGCTGGCCACACTGCCGGCCGGGCATGGCAATGAGGAGCGACGGGCCAGAATGGCCGACCCGGCAAACCATCTGCTGCACAACGCTCCGGCGTTGATCCTCATCTCGGCCGTCGAGCCCTCGATCTGGGCCGTGGAGGATTGCGCCCTTGCCGCCCAGAACCTGATGCTCGCGGGCTGGAGCCTGGGTCTCGGCAGCTGCTGGATCGGCAATGTCCAGTTCTACCTCAACACCCCCGAGGGCAAGCGGCTCCTCGGCCTGCCTGAAGGATGCGTGCCGGTAGCCCCGATCATCGCCGGCTACCCTGCGAGCCAGCCTGTGCCGGTCCCGCGCAACGAGCCCGTTGTCAGCTGGATTGGTTAGAGGAGGCGTTCGTCTCTGCTGCTCGCAGACCGCGACGACTCGGCCCGAGCGCCCACGCTCAGGGTCCTGACACGATAAAACCATGGTGGACGAATCGATTGGGACCAGAGGAGTGGTAGAACCAAGACTTTGGCAGGTGATCGTCCGGGGCAGTTGCTTAGCTGTGCCTTCAAAGCAAACCAGGACAGCGTCCGCAGGCTTTCGCAGACGTCGCGCCTCGGGAACGCAGAAAGACCTTCGCGCCGGCTCGCTGGCGTAGGTCAGACTGTTGGGCCCGGGTCCTGAGCGATTGCCGACGCCTCGGCGGCGGCCAGCCTCGCGACACGCCAGCGCGGAACAACGCTGCGACCAGAACTGCTAGGTGCTTGGCCACGCCCGCTGCGCCAATGTATCGGCAAGCCCTTGTATCTGGCCGCATTGCCCCTCCGACGACGAGAACCCATTTGGCCCCGGCCGCGTCGAGGCCTTGGGAGCGACTGATTTACCGCCCGTCACCACGAGGTCAACGTACTGACTCGCCGTGTCGAGGTCATCTACCGTCTGGCGAACCACCGCAGTCTGCGAATCTGACCACGCGCCAAGTCCAGCGGCTGCATCGAAGATCCGGGCGCTCCCGCGCATGATCTGCGCCGTCGAATTGAAGCATGTGTAGAACCAATCAGGGTCTGGGCCGTCGGATCCAAGGTTCAAACTTGATCGCATTGCGCCGACGGCGTCGGTGTAGGACCTACCTTGCAGCGCCACCACGCTGAACAACTGATGGTCGTTCGCTGAGAGGGCGAGATGGGCAGCACCCGCTGCGGCGATAAGACCCTGATCATCCAGTTGTGCCGCAACCTGCAGTGCGGCTTGTTGAGATGCGCCGAGGCTGCCACCGCCTTGCAGATCGCTGACGATCGCTGCACCGCCTGCGGATGATGCGGCGCCCAGCAAAAAGAGCAGGGCGCCGATCAGAACCTGACGACGGCGAGTCAGTTTCATCGTGCGTGGACCCTTAACAGATCAACCACACGCCATGGTTCTTGTTCCATGAACCGCCAAGGTATCCGGTCGACACCGACAGAAATCCGAACCCAGCGGTCACCGAGATCGCCTGTGAGAAGTTGTTCCACGTGTGAGTGTAGTTGAAGTACACGTTGAACTTGACTCCGTAAGAGCTGGACGATTTCGGACGAATGTCCACCTCGAGGATGTTCGCCTTCGAGCAATGCGAAGGCTCTTGCGAGTAAGCCCCAGACCAAGCCCTTCCTGTCGTCGAATCCATGGTCATCGGGCCGCCGATGCAATAGTTGGAGCTTGCTGGCAGATCGGGCGACCACGCCACGCCGGCCTGATACATGACAGCTGGGTCGAACTCGCCATCCATGGCGTCGCGGTCGCCCGAGTCGGCCCCCAACGGGCTGGCCCCGCCCGTCCAGGTGCCATACGTCATGAGGTACGCGTTGTGGTACCCAGTCTGGCCACTTAGGTTGTACCAGTAAACGCCCCACGAGAAAGCCAGATCACCGTAGTTCTGGTAGCCCGAATAGAACGTTGGGTATCCGTTGAAATGGTACTGCACGATGCTCGCGGCATCCGCCCGACCCACAAGGCCCAACTGCTCCAATAGCCCGACACTGGCCGGCGAGGGCCCTGCATTCTCCTGCGCTCGCGCATGTGCGGCCTGGTCAACGGCCGTCAACGTGTCGAAGTAGGCCTTGGGTGGATGCACCGAGAGCTTCGTGCTGTTTGTCGCCACGCCATTCGCGGTTCCCGCAGCGGATGCGATCGTCTGCCGAGTCAACTCGGCATCCTGAGCATGGCCAGCTGTGTCGAAGGTCCGCCTCGTCTGAACCTTGACGGCTTTGTTGCCCGAGTAGGTGACGTCCGTGATCACGCCACTGGTTGGGTCCGTCCACTCCGATCCGATCGACCCGACCACAGCACCCCGGCTTTCCATCTGGGTGACCATCGCGTTCATGTAGTCCCCGAGCGACTGACTGTCGCCCTGGGCCACTACCTGAGGCATCCCCGGATCATTTGAATTCGCGCTTTGTTGGGGCGCGGATGCAGCGACCGGCTGACTGGATCCGAAGACTACTGCCGCCGCGATCGCGAAGGCCGCCGTTCCGCCGAACAGTCGGCTGCGCAGTCTGATTCCGCTGCGGACACAGTACGGTTCTTGGCTGAACACTAGGGTCCCTCCTTGCGACTCCGCGCACCCCTTCGGAGCACTCAAGAGAGACTAGACTCAAGGTATCAAGGCTGGGAATACGGGTGTTGACCTAAAGGATGGGAACTCTTGGCGCCCAGAACAGGCATGCGGCGTCGACCTCCGGCTCCCCTCTGAGTCGCCGCGACAGGACGCTCAAACCCTCCCGCGTCCTCCGCTGCGTCACGAACAGGACGGCGAAGATGATGGCGTCGATGGCAAACCCATACATGATCGGCCGTACTCGGGCTGCCCAGCGATCTCTCCGTCGTCGTCGGCTGCCTTTGGCCCGGCGCTCAGTGCCGACCTCAAACTTGCCGTTCGCCGCCATGCTTCTCCATCACCTCTCGGGTTGCGGGCCGCCGTTGGCAATCGCGGCCCGCCCGGCCAGCTCCGCTTCGTCAGATCTCGTCGAGCCATCGCATGAACTGACTCGCCAGACCCAAGAGCTCGATGGCTGAGGGGCCATCAATCCCTTCGAGTTCATGCGCCCCGAGGTTGCGGACGGCCTGTGCGGCTCCCAGCAGCATTAGCCGGCGCCCGTCGTGCTCGTCACGGCCGAGTTTGCCTTTTCGCTTCGTCAGACTGCAAATTGGGGATTCGCCGCCGAACACCGCGCCAATTAGCCTAGTTCCGCTCTCGTCCGTGCCGCTTGCCTCCCGGATGCGCACTTCAACGGCCTTGTGCGCCTCGAAGACCGCTTGAGCAAAGTGACCATCGGCATAGAGAGCACTCGCCACTTCGGACACGCGCGGGTGGAATTCGCCAATCGCGAGTGCCTTCGGCTTAGCAACCGCCGGTTTCGGCGGCAATCCCCATGTAACCTCGATGTGGCTGAGCGGGCCGTGCCCCTGGAAGATCTCCACTCGTTCCACGGAGCGCCGGAGGACATCCATGCCGGGGCGAGGGTCAGGCTCCTCGACAACGTCGCCAGCCTCGATCGGGACATTGAGCGGAAAGAAGCCCTGGCGTCCCTGAACCTGACCTTCGATCGCAAGTCGTCGCTCGTTGGCAGTTCCTTCGCCTTTGACGAGCGTTACCTTTCGCGTACCAGGCAAGCCTCGGAGAAACCCCATCGCGGTCGGACCTCCCTGTCTACCGATCGAGGGTAGCACGCGTGTTCGATGGATCTACCATTCGGTCGTGGCCGTGCGTGGTGACACCTGACGGGCCTCCGGCAGCTCGTTGCGACACGCAGTCTCTATCCGCGCATGGTGCCTCTGCTGCGCCAACGGGCGCCGAAGCGAGGCTACATGGGGGCGGACCGCGTGCCCTTCGAAACGTAGTCGAAGAAACGCTCGGTGACTCCACCCGCCGTCCATGCCGCCCGCAGGCGGGTGCGCCGCTCGACCCGGCGGAGGGCAGACAGCAGTGACCGGTTCAGGTCCCGGGCGGACTCACCGGAGAGCATTGCCACCACATGGAAGCCGCCGGCGATTGGGGTTACCTCCCCGTCGACGAGCCGCCGCAGCACGGGTTCGATCGCCGCCAGGTCGGCCGACGTCACGTCGGCCACAAGGTCGAAGCCGTGAGCGCTCACCGTGTCATTGTCCACCCTGTCCGAGCCCATAGGGGCCAGCGTGACGAGATGGGCCATCTCCACGCTGAGATCGATTCAGGCGTCGCCTGCCCGAGCGGGTAGTCTGAGCTGGTCGTGATAACTTGATCGCAATGTCGGCGTTCTACTGGTTCGGGTGCCTGTCGCCCCGAAGTCGCCCACCCTCAGCCGGCCTCATAAGGGACAAGGGGAGGTCTGAATGGTTCGGTTTGTTCAAAGGCAAACGCGTGGCCTGCTCGTCTTGCTGGCGGCCGTGGCGATTGCCCTGAGCGCCTGCGGCGGCAGTTCCGCCACGCTGGCGCCGGGGAGCAGCAACAACGGCGACAACGCCGCCTCGGCCAACGCCGGCGGCAACGGCGGCGGCTCAGGTCTCAGTGGAGCAGCAAGCGCCTTCTCCGCGATCGAAAGCTACAAGTTCAGCATGACTCTCGCGGGCGGTGACCTCGGTTCAACCCTCTCGATGCTGGGTGGCCCGTCGGCTTCGGGCAATGCTGCCTTCACATACAACGGAACCGTGACAGTCAAGCCCGAGAAGGCCGCCGACGTCAGCATGGCCGGCTTCCACATCATCGAGATCGGCGGCTACGACTATCTCGACATGGGCGGCACCGGGAGCTTCGTGAAGACTGCGGTCGTGGGCACCGGCATGACCGACTCGCTCTCGCCAGCCGCTATGTTCTCGAACGCCATCGACCCTTCCGTCATCAGCGGCTACAACAAGGTCGGGTCGGAGACCAAGAACGGCGTGACCAGCGATCACTATCAGGCCTCAGCCTCGGCTCTGGCTGCGTACGGGATGATGCTGAACGTCACGGGCGCCACGTGGACCGCCGACGTCTGGATCGCCCAGAACGGCGGCTACCCTGTCAGCCTGTCGATCCTGGCCAAGGCCAGCGACAGCAGCGTCGTCTACCAGATCCTCTTCGACATCACCAACGTCAACGACCCCGCTAACAAGGTGACTGCCCCGACCAAGGTGACCGGCGGCTAGGTCTGCCAGCTCGAACCTGCGGCGTACCGACTGGGACGATGCGTCTGCTCCAACACGACGTGGTCATAGCGTCGGCAACGGGGGCCGGTGCGCCCGCTTCCAACTGCCGGGCTCTAGTCGGCTGCCAACACACGCAACCACTCGCTGATTTCGGGGTCGATCTCGCCAACGGACATGCATTCGGCGATAGCTGCCCCGACGCAGCCGCTCGACTGGCCGGCACCGGGCCGGGATCGTCGGCAACCAGCGGGGCGGGCCAAGGGCGAGGCTAGCGGGAGCCGCTCAGCTACGGCTTGCCCTTGACGCGAAGGGCGGCCAAGGAGGAAGCCCCGCCATCCGCCCCCGTCCGCCCATGTCCGAGCACCATAGGCTGTCAGATCAGGCGTCAACCCGTGGGCGGGGGCTACCCTTGATAACCGGTTCGTAGCGACAGTTGCAGTAGGTGTTCCGGCACTCCCTCAGGGGAAGCTCTGGAGCCTTCGCCGGCTCGAAGACCGTCTTGCTGAGTGATCGGCACGGGCCGCATGGGCCGCTTCCCCAAACCACCACGCGCACACCAAGGCCAAGCGCAGCGTACCGGGCCATCCAGACACGCCGAAGCCGGCGGATGGCCTCGGGATCCCACCGCCCGCCCGCCTCTGACCACCCGCGGGTGAGGGCCCAGTGGTCGTCCATCTCCTTGCGCAGCGGGCCGGCATCCTCCTCTCGAAGCAGGTACACGACGTAGTCGTCACCCCGAATCCGAACGATGGGCTGCTGGCATGAAGGGCACTTCATACTCCTGAGCGGGAGCTTGACCAGACGTGACGAGCAGTGCGGGCAAGTGTTGCGCGCATAGATGGCACCCTTGGCCTCGGTCGCCTCGCCCAAGAGCGGTGCCCAAGCACGAGCCGCGGCGCCCGGCAGCCGTGCCGCGAAGTTCTTTAGAGACGGCATCGCGCCTCCTACTTGCAGCTATGACGGGCCGCCTGATTGGCGTCCACGTCGCGCATAGTAGTCTCGCGTCGAACCGCCCAGCCGCCCACTGCCAGAGGTATCGCCCGTGCAAATCGAGGTCACCAGTCGCGACATGCTCTACATGCGGAGGCTGCTCGCCGGGAACAGCTACTCACAAGGGATGGAGATCCCGGGCCCTCCAGGGACGACACTCCGCTACGAGGGCGCCATCGAGTCCCGGGGCGTCGACATCCCGGCGGTGTACGCGTTCGTCATGTCGGTGGCAAGCGGTGTCACGGCAGCCATCATCGCCGACTGGATACGTGACAAGTTCCGGGGGCGGGCCGAGAAGGTCACGATCAACCGCCGTGAGATCGACCTCGACGACGAGGGCCAGATACGTCGTGTCGTTGAGGAGGAAACCCAGATCCGCCCACAGTGACTGTCGGACCGCGGGCCCCCGACGCAGCCGCTCGAGCTGGCCGGCACCGGGCTCGGGATCGTCCGCGCAGACTCTCTTGCGGCAAGGCTGTCCCGACACTGCATCGGGCGTGCACACGATCAAGCCATAGCGTCGGGTCAAAGGCAGTCAAGCTCGCTCCACGATCCGGCATGCTCGGTCGGAGCTTCTACTCCGCTCGGCGCATCGAAAACGCATTCCCAGCACTCGTTCCGGTCGAACAGTGCCGGGGCCGGCACGTGGCCCCTCCGCACGCGCCGGCCACCGAGCGCCTCATGGCGCCGCGAACGCTATGGCTGATATAGCTCGGCCGAGGAGAGTCCTTCAGTCGTCGTGGTTTTTGGCGCGGATAAAGTGGTGACTTGGCCGGCGATGAGGAGGACGCGACCGTCGGGCAGAAGTGTCGCGGTGTGGCCATAGCGAGCAGTCGTCATCGAGCCGGTGGATTCGAAATGGCCGGACTTCGGGTCGTACAACTCGGCCGAAGCAAGCGTGCTCCAGGACACCACACTCCAACCGCCGGACGTTGTCTCGTAGACGACGTGGGTTCCCCCCGCGACAAGGACCTGGCCATCGGGGAGCAGGGTTGCTGAATGTGATTGGCGGGCCAGGCTCAGCGACTCTGTCACGCTGAAAGTGCCAGTTGCGGGGTCGTACAGTTCCGCGGTGGCGACGTTCTGTCCCGACTGGTCGATGCCTCCGGCGATCAGCACGCGGCCGTCCGAAAGCAGAGTCGCGGTGTCGTAAAGGCGGCCGGACGTCATCGTCCCCGCCGTACCGAACGTCCCGGCAACAGGGTCGTACAACTCAGCCGAAGAGAGGGCCGGCCCGTCGCCGCCCACGCTTTCGCTGGCACCGCCGCTGACCAGAACGTGGCCGTCCGCGAGGAGGGTCGACGTCTGGCCGCGACGGCCAACGCTCATCGAGCCTGTCTTGATGAACTTCCCTGTCTGGGGGTCATATAGCTCGGCCGAGCTGAGGTTATCCGGCCCGGTCATGGCCACCGGGTCGGTGCCCTGGGCTCCAGAACTCACATGGTATGCCAGGGCTATTGCCAGGGGAAAAGGCGGCATCCCACCGGTAATAAGCACGCGGCCGTCCGAAAGCAGAGTCGCGCTTTGGCCGTCGCGAGCGGCGGTCATGGAACCGGTGCTGCTGAACTTGCCGGTCGTCGGGTCATACAGCTCGGCCGAGGCAAGCACGGCCGTGCCGTTACTGCCTCCGGCAATCAGCACTCGTCCGTCCCGGAGCAGCGTTGCGGTCGCCCCTCCGCGAGCGGTCGTCATGGCGCCGGTCCTGGCGAATGTCCCAGTCTTGGGGTCATACAGCTGCGGCGAAGTGGCGCTTTGGCCAATGATGAGGACGTGCCCGTCTAGAAGCATCGTGGCGACACTGCCGTCGCCGTCGATCATCGCGCCCGTCGGGATGAACCTACCGGCGATGGGGCTCAGCGCGGGAGTGACCGCAGGTCTGCCGGATGGCTCGGCCGACGCCATGGCAGACGCGGTCTCCGACGCCGACGCGCCCGGCACGGCCCCCTCAGTTCGGGTGCGCCACGCCGCGAAACCGGCACCGGCCACGACCGCCGCGACCAGCGCCGCTGCGATTCCGACAAGTGCCCATGGACGTATCCTGCGACTCCGGGCCGATCGAACCCGTGCTCGGGCCACTCGTTCCGCGGCGTCGTTGACTTCTACAGACAGGGCTTCGGCAACGAGGGCCTTTCGAAGCTCTTCCGCAAGTTGGTCATCAGTCATCTCAGGCATCTCGAAGCTCCTCGCGAAGCCGCCGCATCGCCAGCCGGAGCCGCGAGCGGACAGTCTCAAGTGGCACACCGAGCATCTCGGCTACTTCCGCGACCGGGTAGGCGAGGTAGTGGTGGAGCACTACCACGGCGCTCTGGTCAGCTGGCAGGTGTTCGAAGGCGCGGACGACATCGAGCCGTTCGGTACGGCCCGGAGCGCTCGGACGGCGGCCGGCAGGCTCGATCTCCGCGACATGGAGTGGCGACCTCAACAAGCGCCAGGGCGACGACCGCACTCGGAGCGCCTCGTGGACAACGATCCGGCGGAGCCAGAAGAGGGTGCTATCCGCAGACCGCACCTGAGCCCGGGACCGCCAGGCCCGCTCCAGCGCGAGCTGGGTCGCGTCCTCCGCCTCGGCGAAATCATGAAGGATCAGGAACGCGAGCCGGATCAGGTCCGGATAGCGTTCCACCATCAACTGTTCGAGCCAGCCCTCGGCCAGCACTTGCATAGGCGCGATCTCGATGGCCATCTGCACCCTCGGCCCATCCCTTGCGGTTTGATTCTTCACTTCTCAAGACCGCTGAATGGGCGGGAACGGGTCAATGATCCGGCAAAGCCGGCCGATCTCAATGATGACCAGCCCTCGGCCGGCAGGTTTTGGTTGGACCTGGGTTGTGTGCGCGCTACCCATGATCGCCACCGCCTAGGCACGCGGCGTTCGGGGTCGCGCCGGCTTGCTCGTTGTCTCGGCCGCAAGTCCTGTCGCCCCGACCCACAAGGACCTGGTTTCGGAACGGGCGCGACAGGCACAACGGCGAGCTGCCGGCGGCCGTTTCAGAGCGCGGTTGCTCGCGACTTCGACGGCCAGTCTGTTATCTCGGCCTCTACTCCTCTCGCCGCGATGTCTCGCACGACCGGGTGATCGTGACGGTATCGCTGACCTTCCGCCGCGGCTCAGACAGGACCGTCGTTCGTGGCCGAGAGCGGGCTGGCCGGCTGGCGCCGTCGAATGATGGCCGCCGACCCCACGGGCGCCGGCGATGGCTGATCCGCGAGCGATCCAGCCCCACTCCTCCGGGCTACAGGAGCTGGTTTGCCAGGGCCTCGATCTGAGCAAGCGACGCCGGCGTCGCGGTAGCGGTGATCGCCACGAGAGTTGTGCCCTTCGTTGCTACCACGCCCTCGTTGTCCTTCCCTCCGCTGAGCGACTGTGAGAAGGAGCGAGCCTGGTCGCCAACCCCGGACACGCTCGCGTAGGCCACCGGGAACTTGCTGCTGAACTGCGAGATGGACGTCGGATCGATGTTGCTGATCAGCTCGATGATCACGTTGAGGCCGGTGCCGCTGTAGTCGCAGGCGAGGCCCGTCGCACCGGCCGGAAGCTGAGCTCCACCCCCACCTGCCACGCCGATTGGCTTGGAGACCGTGATCCCAAGGGCGGTGCCGACCGTCGCGGCAGTGGGGCAACTGGCGGCTGCCTGGGTCGACGCGGGGCTCGAGAGCGCCGTGGCGGTGGCCGATGCGGGGGTGGCGGTGGCCGATGCGGGGGTGGCGGCGGGCGTGGATACGGGGGCCGATGCGGGGGTGGCGGCGGGCGTCGCCGATGCGCCGCTCGAACCTCCGCAGGCGCTGAGGGTGACGACCAAGACAAGCATGATTACCGCCAACCAGCGCGAGTTGCTGTGTGACACGTGAGGCGTCTCCTTTTCGAGAGTCGCCTCCGGGATGTGATGGAGAGGCAGTGGTGGGGCGGCCGCTCGGCGCCAGTAGGTTATGCGATCCTCACGTTTGTGGCCGGAGTCGAGCACGCTGGCCTCAATCGCCGCCTCCACCACGCGCCTAGCTGGCCCCGAAAGGCCGCCGTCCTTGGGCGGCCGACATCCCGCGACGATGCCGCGATGGTGGCAGTTTCACACTAACGGCGCCGGGCCGAGCCAAGGACGAAGAAACGTGGCGTGGTGACCACATTGACCTCGGTGAAGCCGGCCCGTCGCAGAGCGGACTCGACATAGTCAGGCTGGCACCGGCGGCACTGGCAGGTTGGCGTGTGTACCCTCTGGTAACCGGCACGCCCGCCGCTATGATCAACGCAGTTCGGCGCCGAGGTCCGGGCGCGTGAAACGGGGTGGAGGTTAGCAGGTCTCCGTCGTCGCATCCATCGCCGCGACCGCGCCGGTTCGGTGGGGAGTGGAGCCGCCACTCGTCTGGAGGCCCGCGACCGGTCGAGGAGGAGTTCCCCGGCGTTGTTGCTCGGCGCGTTTCCAGGAGGTGAACGATGAAGTTCTGTCCGAATTGCGGTTTCGAGCGGTTCACCGACACGGCGTCCTGCGCCTCGTGCGGCGCCGACTTCCGCCGGATGGCGGAGGCGATGGTGGAGGCAACCACCGCCGCTCCCAGGCGGTCCCGACGAGAGGTGGGCGTTGCGATCTGTGCCCTGGTGGCCGTGGTAATGGTGAGTGGCGGCATCCTCGCGGCGTGCTCCGGCAACAGCGCGGCGGCCACCACGCCCGCTGCCGCGCCGCTCGCCTCCGGCGCCCCCAACTCGAACGCCACGTCCGCGGCCGGCCCGACGCGCGCCACTCCGGAGGACGCCGTTCACCAGTATCTGACCTCCTTCGCCTCGAACAACGCGGGCCAGCTCCTGGACGCCTGCGCAATCGAAGAAGTCGCCGCCCATTACCAGTTCGAGGCGCAGGCCACTCGGCTCCAAGCGATCATGCCGAACCAGTTCCTGCTCCCGACCAGCTACGCCTTCTACGCCGGCCTGGACAAGTTCGGGCAGGCCTACGTGAACTTCAACCAGGTTCGCGGCCTCGCCCTCAGCCTGCTGACCTCCCAGCCGGTCGATCAGCCCATCGTCCCGGTCACGGCGGATCAGGCGCAGCAATACGTCAAGAGCGCCGACCCGTCGCAGCTCGCCGGTCTGAAGGTCGTGGAGATCAAGTTCCCCAGCGCCAAGTTCGCGGCCGACTCCAAGACCCTCGCCAACTTCGCCGCCCAGGCCAAGGTGTACGGTGCGGACGAGCTGACCGAGCGGCTGGCCCTCGTCGCCTGGAACGGCAAGGACTACGCCGTCGGCTTCACCCTCGTTCGGTACGGCAGCGACTGGAAGGTCCTCAACCAGGTCTCCAACCTCGCGGGTACGTCCGTCGCCGGCGCGGCGCAGCCCGTGACGCAATCGGACTTCGACGCCTCGGTCGCCAGCTAAAGCGGCGGCCGGCGGCGCCACGAGCTTTCGCCGTGGCCCCGCTCCACTGGTCGGCTAGCTGGTGATTTGGGCGGAACGATTCGGTCATGGTGTTGCTTTGTGGGCGCACCCGAGTGAGTGATGCCGGCACCAAGTCGTTATCCGAGGCACCCACGACGACCGCCTTCAAGTACGCCCTCGGTGATGGTCCTCGGGCCGCCTGGCGAGATGCCCCGCCGGACAGTAGCGGCCGTAGGATCCGGTCACCAACCCCCTCAATTCGAGGAGCGTCAAGGCGCTCAGAATGGCCGCCCCCGGCAGCGAAGTCCGGGCCGCCAGATCGTCGGCCGTGGCCGGACCACGCACGAGGGCCTCGGCCAGCGTCCGTTCCACCGGTCCCAACGAAGCCAGGACGGCTCCCCTACCCGCCCCGACCGCGTTCGCGGAAGGCGCTCCGCCTGAGTCGGGGCTGTTCGCTGCGAGTGCGGCTCCGACCGAGTCGCCCGCTCCACCCGCGGCATCCTCCGCGCAGCCCAGATCGAGATCCTCGATCAGTTCGGGGACGCCGCATACCACCCGGGCCTGACCGGGGAAGCTGCGCAAGAAGGCGTTGCACCCGGCGCTGGTTGGCGAGTCCATCGGGCCCGGCACCAGGAAGCACTCCCGACCCTGCTCGAGAGCCCAGCCGGCGGTGATGAGCGCACCGCTGCGACGCCCCGCCTCGACCACGACCGTAGCGTCGGCGAGCCCGCTCACCAGCCTGTTGCGGCGGGGGAACGTGCCTCGACTGGCCGGCGTGTCGGGCGCCAGCTCGGCCACGACCGCACCTCCCGCCGCGACGATCGCATCCGCGAGACGCTCATGGGCCCGAGGGAACAGCCGGGCGTGCCCGCCTCCCAGCACCGCCACCGTCGCCAGGCCCTCGCCCACGACGGCCGCGTGCGCCGCTCCGTCGATCCCTACGGCGAGTCCGGAGACGACCACCGCCCCCGCGCGAGCCAGGCCCGAGCCGATCCAGCCGGCGAAGAGCCGCCCCTTGTCCGAAGGCCAGCGCGTCCCGACCACGGCGATCGAGTGGCTTGCCGCAAGACAATCGATCGAGCCCCTGACGAATAGGAGCGGCGGCGGCATCTCCACTCGCCGCAGGCGTTCCGGGTAGCCTGGATCGTCCAGGGTGACCACGGTGAGCCCAAGGGACCTGACCTGTTCCACCGCTCGCGCGCCGAGTTCGACCGACTCGCATATGCGGCGAGCGAGGTCGGCACCCAGTGCCGACCGTCCTCCGTGCCGTGCCCGCGAATCGATTGCCACAATCCCTGCGGATGGCGCCTCTCCGGCCTCCGCCTCCAAGTGACCGCGCATACCCGCCACTGGCGCGCCGCCGTCGCCCCCGTCCGGGGCGTCCATGGCGACCCCGGCAAGTGCCTCCCGCAGGCACGCCGGCCCCGCCGGCTGCGCAGCAAGGTTCAGAACCGCCCGGGCAGATCCGAGAGCTGCGAGCAACGCCGCGAACGTGATCGGCCCCAGGCCCGGCACGGCGAGCAGAGTCACCCATGCGTCCCGCTCCGAGCTCGCCTCGGTGTCTTCTCGGGCACGCACCGATTCGACGACTCGCGAGGTCTCGCCGACGACGCCTTCCGCGATGCGCCGCGGGGGCAGCGGACCCAGGCTCTGCACGCCCAGCATCGCTCAGACCACCGCCGCGAACTCAGACCGACGGCTCGATGGGGAACGGAACCGGGCCGCTTCGTCCAGGTGGGCAGCTTCGACTCTCACCGACCCGTCCAGGTCGGCCGCGGTCCGCGCCACCCGCAGCAACCTCTCGATCCCGCGGGCAGACCAGCCCTCCATCTCGGCCAGCCGGATCGCGTGGTCTTGCTCGGCCGGACCGAAGGCGCAGGCCGCCCTAAGCGCTCGCCCCGTAAGCCTGGAGTTGCAGCATCCGCCACGCTCGATCTGCCGTTCTCGCGACTCGGCGATCCTGCGAGCCACGGACGCCGAGCCCTCGGGAGCCGTGGCCCCTACGTACTCCTGAGCCCTGACCCGAGGCATGTGAACCCACAGGTCTATGCGATCGCGCACAGGCCCGGAGATCCGGGCCGCGTATCTGTCGGCCACGGAAGGCCGGCAGCGGCATCGGCCATCGCCCTCGCCCGCATGGCCGCAGGGACACGGGTTCATGGCGGCGATGAGCTGGAACCGCGACGGGAAGACGGCCGCTCGACCTACCCTGGCGATGGCAACGTACCCATCCTCGAGCGGCTGCCGGAGAGCCTCCAGGGTGGCCCGGTCGAACTCGGGCAGCTCGTCCAAGAAGAGGACCCCGTCGTTTGCGAGGGTCACTTCGCCCGGCGACATACGAGGGCCACCGCCGACCATTGCGGCGTAGGAGATGGTGTGGTGAGGAGCCCGGAACGGCCGCCTGCGAACCAGCCCGCGAATCTGAGTCGAGCCGGCCACCGAGGCGATGACCGTGGCTACACGAGCCTCCTCGTCATCCAGGGGTGGGAGCAGACCCGGCACGGTGCGGGCCAGGAGGGTCTTGCCCGAGCCCGGCGGGCCGACCATGACCATGCAATGCCCGCCGGCCAGTGCCAGCTCGAGAGCCCGCCGCCCCTCGAGCTGACCGCGAACTTCGGCCAGATCGGGACCCGCATCCTCGCGGGCGACCCCGACCTGGAGCATCTCGGTTTCGTCACCCACCTCGGCCGCCATCTCCACCCGAGGAGGCCGGTTGCGTCTCCGACCCCGGCTGCTCTCCCGCACAACGAGAGCTGCCTCCGCGAGCGTCGCCGCCGGAACCACATCTATCCCGCCCGCGAGACGCGACTCGTCAGCGCCCTCGACGGGAACCAGGACCCGCCGCACGTGGCGCCGGGCGAGAGCTGCCACCATCGGCAGCAGACCGGGGACGGGACGCAGCTCGCCGCCAAGGGAAAGCTCGCCGAGGACGGCCCACCGACCGTTCGCCCGCACCTGCTCGGACCCGACCAGAATGCCCAACGCCATGGCCAGGTCCAGAGAGGCGCCGCTCTTGCGCATATCCGCCGGTGCCAGGTTGACGGTGATCCGCCGGGGCGGGTACTCGTAGCCGCTATTCCGGATGGCTCCCCTGACCCGCTCGCGAGCCTCCTGCAAGGCCGTGTCCGCCAGCCCGACGATGGTGAAGCCGGGCAGGCCCGGTGCTACGTCCACCTCCACCCGAATCGGGCGTCCGTCCAGTCCCTGAAGGGTGGCCGAGAGAAGTGAGGCGAGCACGACGCGACCCTAGGCCATGTCGATCACTTGCCGCTTATCGGCCGCTTCGCGGGCACGATCAGTGCGGCCGGAGCTCGACTACCGAGCCTCTTTCTGCGCCGCCGCCTGTGCCGCCACCGAGCGTTCATCGAGATCCTTGTCCAGAGCCTTGACGAACTCGAGCACGTCCCGGCCCAGGGCAGAATCCACCTTCGTATACATGAACGGCGCGCCGCTGTTCAGGGCGCCGATCGCGGAGCGGTACTCGTTGATGATCTGGTAATCGATCCGGCGCTTAAGAGCGCTCTCCGCGTTCTTCACGTTGATACCGGTGAACGCGTTCGATCGATTGAGGATGAGCTTGACCTTCTCGTCCGAGTAACCCAGGTGATTGATCGTCTCCAGCACCAGCCTGACGTTCTTGAGGCATGGCAGGTCCGCCGTCAGGACGACGTAAATCATCTGGGCGACATCCATCAGCCTCAGGTTGATCTCGTCGAGGCGCTTGTCGATGTCGAGGACGATGTAGTCGAAATCGTTGGCCAGCAGGCCGATGATCTCGGGCAGGTGGTCGCTGTTGACGAGCTCGGCCGTCTCCGGCGACGGCGGCGCCAGCAGCAGCTCGATTCCCGACTCGTGCTTGACGAGGATCTGGCGTACCAGATCGACATCCATCGCCGGCGTTGTGGCCAGATCGACCACGCTGGGGCGATCGAGTCCAAGGTCGAGGAAGACGCGATGGTCGCCGAACTGGAGATTCGCATCGATCAGGCACACCCGCTGATCCAGCTCCTTGTGGAGCGCGATCGCGGTGTTTATGGCGAGCGTGGTGGTGCCGACACCGCCCTTGGCGCCGTAGAACAGGATGACCCGAGCCGGTCCGCGCTTCTTGGGAGCCACCGGATGCGCGACCGCCGGCTCGCGGCTCGGCGCCACGAGCGGCTCGGCAGGCTGATAGCGCGCCAGCAGGCTGCGCATCCGGGCCATGAGCTCGGCCGGATGGAACGGTTTGATCAGATAGTCGTCCGCCCCGGAGCGAAGGGCCTTGCTGCGGCTGTCCGCCTGGTTCTCGGTCAGAAGCAGGATGGCCGGCGTATGCGTGGATGGGCCGTCTTCCATCCGAAGCCGGGAGACGACGGTGAACCCGTCAATACCCGCCAGGTTGGACGCCACCAGCACCAGGGCCGGTCTCTCGGACCGCGCCAGGCGGAGCGCATCCGTTCCCTCGCTCGAAACGATGACTTCGAATCCAACCTGCGCGAGCGCGTTGCTCAGCGCTCGCTGCACGGTCGGATCGGCATCGACCACGAGGATCTTGACGGCCATTGCTACACCTGGTTGCGCGGTTCAGCGGCTCACGAAGGCCAAGGCGGCGTGCAACCGCCACGAGACGCACAGATCGGGACGAACCGCCAGATTATAGGCGGCCCACCGCGCGGGAGACATCGGTCGTGGCAATGCCCGCCTTCAGTGCGGTTCCGCGGCGAGTGCGTTCCAGTCAAGTTACCGCCACAGGCGCAGCCGCGGCCCGTGTCGTTTCGGCGCGGCGCTCTAGGAGGACTTGCCCTCAGAGCTCTTGCTCATGCCCGTCTGGATCATCGAACTGACGGGCCCGAGCAGTTGCGTGAACTCGAGGGGAATCACGAACTTGGTCGCGGGACCGCTGCCCAGCGCCTTCAATGCATCCAGGTACTGCAGCGTCATCGTCTTCTGATCGATGCCGCGTGCCGCCTGGAAGATCGTCTGGAGCGCCTCGCTGAAGCCTTGAGCGCGAAGGATCGCAGCCTGCCTGTCGCCCTCAGCGCGGAGGATGGCCGACTGCTTGTCGCCTTCCGCAACGTTGATCGTGGCCTGCCGGGTACCTTCCGACTCGGTGATGACCGCACGGCGGGTCCGCTCGGCGGAGAGCTGCCGGTTCATCGCTTCCTGGACCGCCGGCGGCGGCAGGATCTCGCGGATCTCGACGGTGGTTACCTTCCCGCCCCAGCGCTCGGTGACCTCGTCGAGCTTGAGGCGGAGCGTTTCGTTGATACGCTCGCGCTGCGAGAGGACGTCGTCGAGCGGGATGTCGCCGATGACCGACCGGAGCGACGTCGCGGCCACGCCCTGCAGAGCGCCCGGGAAGTTGGCCACGTTCACGATGCTCATCAGCGGGTCCGCGATCTTCCAGTAGATCAGGAAGTCCACGCTGAGCGGGGCGTTGTCCTTGGTGATCGCGGTCTGGCGCGGCACCTCGATGAACTGCTCGCGCAGGTCCACCCTGATGCCTTGGTCGACGATCGGAATGAGGAAGCGCAAGCCCGGGTCCCTAACCAGGCCTTGATTGGTCTGGCCCCATCGCTTGACGACCATGCGCTCCCATTGCGCAACCACGCGGAATGACATTGCCGAGAAGAAGATCACGAGGATCGCAACGACGATCAACGCGACCAGGGCCACAGACGCAGCTTCCATCCCCTGAACCTCCAGTCGATATTCGCTACAAAGGCGCCATAGCCAGCTGCCGATCGCCCGGCAGACCCTACTCCACCCGCTCGACGATGAGCGTCAGGCCTTCCTGTCTGATGACTCGAACGTGTGATCCGCGGGATACGCCCTGACCGTCCGAGGTCCGAGCCGTCCACGACTCGCCGCCAACGTACACCGTGCCGGTCGGGACCAGATCCGCCTGGACCTTGCCCGTCTTGCCCACAAGTGTGACCGTACCGACCATCCCCGACCCGGCGGGGACGGCCAGGTGCCGCATCTGGAGCAGGGTTCGCACGAGGACCAGCCCGTAGAGCGCCGCGGCCACCGTCATCGTGATGATGATCGGCCAGGCCACGGCGACGCCCGGCAGATACGGACCGGGTGACCCGTAGAACGCCACCGCCCCAATCAGGAAGCTGGCCAGGCCGCCGACGGTCAGCAGGCCGTGGCTGGGAACGGTCGACTCGAAGACGAGCATGAAGATCCCCAGCACGACCAGGATCACTCCGAGGATGTTCAGGGGCAGGCTGCCCGCTCCGTAGAACGAGAGCGCCAGCGACGCGGCTCCAAGCAGGCCCATAAGCAGGGTGGGATGGAAGAACTCGATCAGCACGCACAGGACGCCGATCACCAGCAGGATGAAGGCAATGTTCGGGTCGTCCAGAGTGTGGAGGAACCACTGGATCGGGTCTTCGCCGATCGTGACCGTCGTGGCGCCCTTGGTGTGGACGACGACAGATCCGGCCGACGTCGTGACGGTCTGGAGGTCGGCGAGGTTCAGCACGTCATCGATGCTGTTGGCGATGCCGTTGACGGCATGGGCATCGACCGCTTCCTGGGCCGTGAAGGACTCCGCCTGCGCGACCGTCTTGACAGCCAACGCCACCGCCAAGGGATCGGGATGCCGCTCCTGAACGATGCTCCGCATCGTGGCGATGGCGTCGTTCATGACCTTGGTGGCCTCGGTCTGGCTGGACACGGCGGCGATATCCTGGCCCCCGGCCGCCACCGGCGATGCGGCACCGATGTTCGTGCTTTGGGCCATGTAGGCCAGGTTCGCCGAGAGCGTGATGAAGGTGCCCGCACTGGCCGCCTTGGCGCCGGACGGACCGACCCACACGATGGTGGGGATCTTCGAATGCAACGCGGCGTCGATTCGCAGCATCGCGTCCTCGCTGCCGCCCAGCGTGTCGAGCTGGATGATCACGGCGGCGGCCCCATCGGACTCGGCCCGGTGAATCGCCCCGGCCACGTGGTCTGCCATCACGTCGTCTACGACGCCGCTCGTAGGTACGACGACCACCTCGGGACCAGCCGGCGCCGCAATTGCGCCCGTCGGCCGTGGCGTCGGCAAAGGCTGCACCAAGTTGGCTCCACTGCCGCTGGTCCTGGCCATGCCCACGAGCCCGAGAAAGCCTGCGGCTACGACCAGCGTGGCCGCCAGCCTGGCAAACGCGGAGGCCGAGCCCCGCAGCGACCGCACTCCGGCCGCGAGGGCCGGCGCGAAGTCGAAGACCCCCACTCCCGCACGCTCCTGCTGCACGGTCCAGGGCAGAGCCGCGGTCTCGTCCGGGAGGGGCGGTGTCCGGCTCTCGGCGGCGAGCCGTCTCAGGCGGCCTTCCATCTCGATGTCGGACCCATTCTCGATATCGGAATCGCTCATCTGGTGCCCCCTTCCGCGGAATCGATCCGGCGGCGAAGCGCCTGCAGGGCGGCATGATGTCTCGACTTGACGGTTCCGATCGGGATGCGCAGGCGATCGGCAATCTCAGCCAGCGATAGGTCCCCCCAGTAGCGCAGGATCACGACCATCCGCAGCTCCTGGCTGAGAGCCGAGAGGGATCGGCCGACTGCGTCGCGAGCCAGGGCGGCCCTGAACGGGTCGCCGCCCTCGAGATCGAACTCGTCAAGATCGAGGGTCCGTCGCCGGCTTCGCTGGCGGAGCCGCGTGCGGCAGACGTTGACGAGGATCTGGCTGAACCAGGCGTGAAACCGGTCTTTCTCGCGCAGGCCGGCCCAGCCACGCCAGGCTCGGACGGACGCTTCCTGGACCGCATCCTGGGCCTCGGCGGCATCCGCCATCAGGTAGCCGGCCAGGCGGTACGCCATGGAGAGCTCGCCCTCCAGAGCGGCCGCGAAGACAGAGTCGATAGCGCGATCCCGCACGGCGGGCGGCGCTGCGGAGGCGCGAACTGCTTGCGCTCCCAGGTAGCTCTCTTTGACGAACATGCCACGCTCTGATGGCGGCCCGGGCGGGTCGCTCATGAGTGTGACTCGCAGTTCTGGCGATCGGTTCACTGGTGAGCTTCCTCGCCCGACCGACGCAACGCGCCCCCTGGAGCGGAGTCCGGCCCGTCGATCGCGTCGAGCACCAGCTGGCTCCAGGTCTCCATCAGATCGTAGACGCCCCGCACGGCCTCGATCCGCTCGAAGGAGCCGCTGAGCTTCTCCGTCTCACGCACTCCAACCGGTCGACCGGACGCCTCCGCCAGATAGACCAGACCGAGGTGATGGATTCCGACGTCGACGGTGTCGTCGTTGAGCAGGCCGACGAACTCGAACGGGGGCACGAAACCGGCGTCCAGCTCCTCACGCCACTCGCGCTCCAGACCGCTCCGGGGCGAGTCGTCTCCCGGGTTGAGATGTCCTCCGATGCCGATCGTGTAGTGATCGTGCAGCCGGGCATCCCCGCCGGCCCGCGTCCGCTTCATCAGGAAGATGCGGTCGCCGTCGCGAAGAACGAGGTACGGGATGATCTGCTTGAGCGTCCGATCCCTCTCGGCATCCGCTCTGGGGACGTACTTCCCAGCCTCGTCGACCCGTCGCAGGATCCCCGCCACCTCGTCGCGCCGAACTCCTCGCCAGGCGACCACGCCGTCGAAGAGGCTCTCTCGCGGGACCGCATATACGAGCTCCTGGGCATCCTTGCTCATGAGCGATCCGACTCCACCAGCCGCTGCCGGGCGGCCGACAAACGGGTCAGAAGCGCCGCCTCGTCCGGATCTCCGTCGTGCTCCAGTTCGGCCAGCCATAGATCCAGGACATCTCTCAGGTCTCGCAGCCGGGCGGCGATAGCCTCGGCATTCGTCGCCGCGATGCCCGCACCCATGGCAGGCTCCCCACGGGCCAGTCGGGTCATGCCCGCCCACCCGGTCGCTGCCAGAGCCTCGGCCGCTCCCCAATCCTCGCGTTCGGGCTCGCCCGGTCCACCGGCAACCGACTCCACGAGCGCCGCCGAGACGATGAGTGGCATGTGGCTGATCGCCGCGACTGCGGTGTCGTGGGCGCGAGCCTCCATCGGGATCTGGATCGCGCCACAGGCCTCGATGAGTTCGCCGATCCGCTCACCGTCGCAGAGCCGCGCAAAGCGACCCAGAACGGTCACCCACGGCCGTTCCACGAAGAGGTCCGGCAGGGCGGCGCCGTAGCCACTCAGCTCTCGACCCGCCATCGGATGGCCGCCGATGAAGGGCAGACGTGCGGCGTCGGCCCTGGCCACGATCCGCGCTTTCGCGCTGGCCACGTCCGTCACGGTGCAGTCCTGAGGCAGGGAGCCGCGGAGCGGGCCGGCAAGCTCGTCGATGAGGTCCAGGCAGATCAAAGGCGGCGCGGCGAGAACGACCATCTCGGCGTCCCGGACGGCTTCCTCCAAGGTGGTGGCGGCCACCGTCACGGCTCCGTCCGCCACGGCACGTTCGACCGGCGCCCGGCTGCGGCTCCAGGCGGTCACGTGCCATTGGCCCGGCTCGCCTCGCTCGTGAAGGGAGCGGGCGATCGAACCGCCGATCAGACCGAAGCCAAGGATGGAGAGTCGCACGACGCCATTATGGCCGGGCGGCCCACCCGCCAGGATCCTCTCGGGGCCTGCGAGTGCCAGGAGGCCACTCCAGGCCGAGTCCCCGGCCGCTCGGCCCGCGCTGGAAACGGCCTGTGAAGCGCCGCCGCACCTCTCGCCGGACCGAGTGGCCACAGATCCAGATCGAGATCACCTTCGAATTGACAGGTGCGCGTTCGTCCAAGTGGCGACTAGAATGCGATGGAGCGGCCGCCCGTCGCCTGCCGGCCCGCATGCCCGGTCTCGCCGCCATGATGAGGACAATTGGGACATGACCGAATCGTACGGCGAGACCCGACCGATCCGAGTCCTTCTTGTCGACGATCACCAACTCCTGACCGGCGCCCTGTCCCAGATGCTCAGCCGAGAGCCGGACATCCTCGTTGCGGGTGTGGCCGGCACCGTCGCCGAAGCCAAGGCGATGGCTCGCGAACGCCTCGACGTGGTCCTGATGGATTACCGGCTGCCGGACGGTACGGGCGCCGAGGCCACGCGCGCCATCAAGGCCCGTTGGCCGGCCGCCAGGGTCGTGATGCTGACCGCCTTGACCGACGACGAGACCGTCCTGGAGTCCATCCAGGCGGGCGCCGACGGCTATCTCACCAAGGACCGAGCAATCGACGAGGTGGTGAGTGCCGTCCGCGCCGCCTACGCCGGAGAGACTCTCCTGCCGCGATCCGTGATCGTAGGCATCGCGCAACGGGTCGCCGCCGCGAGGGACCGCGGGATCGAGCGGCACCAGATCGAACCCCTCACTCCGCGCGAGCTCGAAGTACTGAAGGCTTTGACGGAAGGCCTTGCCACGCCGGAGATCTGCGATCGCCTCTATATCGCCCCGAACACGCTGCGGACGCACGTCCAGAACATCATGGGCAAGCTTCGGGTGCACTCGAAGCTGGAGGCGGTCGCGTTCGCCCTGCGCCACCGGCTCGTCGAGCCGCCCAAGTCGGACGACAACCTGTTCTAGGCCCAGCCAGGCGCGCCTCCAGGTCCGGCGAGCGTCTCGAGTCCGAGCGTCCCCGGGGAACCTCAGCCCGATCGTCTGCGCCGGTGGACTCTGCGCTCTTCGCGCCGCCTCTCACCGGCCGGCGGATTCCCTGCCTTGACCTCCCGCCGGGAGGGAGTACTCCGACGGTCCACCACGCGCCGGTCGTCGTGGAGCGCGGTCCCGCATCGAGGACATCGCCGCTCCTCGGCGAAGAGCCCAGCCAGCGGGACCGTGGCCCAGATCGTTCGTCCGCAGGCGAAACAGGCCAGTCGCGGCATAAGTTCATCCTACGTCATCGCGGGGCGCATTCAACAGGGACATAGGGCGTCTCGACAACTGGCAACGCCGAGCGGATGCGTGGTCCCGACCGGCGACCCGTCGCCACGACGGTCTGGCTCCATCCTCCTCGCCGATCGCGAACTCCGCGGCGGTGGCGGTGCCGGGTCCGGAATCCGAGAGCCGCGCCTCGCGGCGCGGCTCTCAGGCGCTGGGTGACGCTGGGTTACGCCTCGACTGCCTCGAGGGCGAGCTTGACTTCCGCGGCCGGATACTCGTAGTCCTCGAGCTGGCCGCTCAGGTACCGCTGGTACGAGCTCAGGTCGAAGTGGCCGTGGCCGGAGAGGTTGAAGAGGATGACCTTCTTCTCGCCGCTCTTCTTGGCTTCCAGAGCCACGTCGACCGCGGCCTTGATGGCGTGCGTCGACTCGGGCGCCGGGATGATCCCTTCGGTCCGGGCGAACTGGATGCCGGCCTCGAAGCAGGGCCGCTGGTGGAGGCTCCGAGACTCGATGAAGCCGTGGTGCTTGAGGAGGCTGACCAGCGGCGACATGCCGTGGTACCGGAGACCGCCGGCGTGGATCGGCTCGGGCACGAAATCGTGGCCGAGGGTGTACATCTTCACTACGGGGGCGAGCTTGGCCGTGTCGCCGTAGTCGTAGGCATAGCGTCCCCGGCTCAGGCTGGGGGCAGCCTCCGGCTCAACGGCAATCACCTGGTACTTGCGGCCCCCGCGGAAGGTCCGACCCAACCACGGAAATGACAGCCCTGCGAAGTTGGAGCCACCGCCGGCGCAGGCGATGATGACGTCCGGCTCCTCGCCGGCCATCTCCATCTGCAGGATCGACTCCTCGCCGATGACCGTCTGATGAAGCATCACGTGGTTCAGGACCGAGCCGAGCGAGTAGTGCGTGTCCTCTCGCTTGATCGTGTCCTCGACCGCTTCGCTGATGGCCATTCCGAGCGAGCCCGGGCTGTCCGGGTGCTCGGCCAGGATGGCCCGCCCGGCCTCGGTCTCCATGCTCGGACTGGCGACGACGCTTGCGCCGTACGTCTCCATCATCAGACGCCGATACGGCTTCTGGTCGTAGCTGGCCCGCACCATGTAGACCTTGATCTCGACCCCGAACATCGCGCCCGCGTATGCCAGCGCGCTGCCCCACTGGCCGGCGCCGGTCTCGGTCGCGATTCGCTTGATCCCCTCCTCCTTGTTGTAGAAGGCTTGCGGGATCGCTGTGTTGGGTTTGTGGCTACCGGCCGGACTGACGCCTTCGTTCTTGTAGTAGATGTGAGCCGGCGTGTCGAGGGCCTTCTCGAGCCGAAGGGCGCGGACGAGCGGGCTCGGCCGGTACTGTGCGTACAGGGCTCGCACAGGCTCGGGAATCTCGATCTCGCGCTCGGTCGAGACCTCCTGCATGATCAGGGCCATCGGGAAGAGCGGGGCCAGATCGGCAGGGCCGAGAGGCTGGTGCGTGCCGGGATGCAGAGGCGGCGCCTGCGGGACCGGCAGGTCGGCCGCGATGTTGTACCAGGACTTGGGTATCTGAGCTTCGTCCAGCGTGAAACGGGTGCGTTCGACCATCCGACTCCTCCCGCCGGCCAACCGGCGACCTAAGCTGCTCGATGCCGCCGTCGCCCCAACACGACTGTGACCGCGCAAGCCTACCGGCTCGCGGGCAGGCCGTGCAAGCTCGATGGGACAAGCCCGCCCCGCGCGACCTCGGCTCCACCGTCCCCTAGACGGTCCGGAGTGGAACCTCGGCCAGGGCCTCGTACCGTGCGGGGCCGCGTCCCAGAAGGCTCTTGTAGAGGACCAGCCGGTCGGCCTGCCACGTCAGTCGCACCTCCCCGGCCGCCTCCACCAACCGGCGGGCGTACTCATCGGCCCCGGCCACGCCATCGGTCCGGGCGAGTGTCAGATGACCCTGGAAGGGGCGATCGTCCGACGGCCAGCCGAGGATCCGCAGCTCGTCGTTCAGCTGCCGGGCGAGGCCGGCCAGCTCGTCCGACCCCGCGCCGATACCGATCCACAACACCCGTGGCCGGTAGGCGTTCGGAAACGCGCCGCCGCCGTTGAGCTCGATGGCAAAGGGCGCCACTCCTCCGGCCGCAGCCACGACCGCCGCGACAACGTCGGGCTGCCGTTCGTCGAGGGTGGCCCCCAGGAAGCGCAGGGTCAGATGCAGGCCCTCCACTCGGACCCAGCGCGGCTGCCCGGACGCTCGTTCCTCGATCGAAGCTCGGGCCACGCCGGCCATCAAATCGCCGACGGCGGCGCGCACGTCGTCTGCCACCGGCACGGCGATGAAGAGCCGGCTCGTTCCGGGCGGATCGTCCTCGGGGCGCCGGAAGCCGCCGGGCCCGCCTGGCCGGGCCGATCCTGCCGAGCCGCCGAAAGGGCCTTCTCGCCCCGAGAGAACGCGGTCTCCCCCAAGTCTCATCGAGCCGGCCTCGAGGTCACTCGTTGTAGAGGCGCTCTTCGATGAGCTTCTCCTGGACCGTCCGGCCGTTGGGGTCGAAGCACGAGTACTCGAAGTGCTTCTCGAATTCGAGATCGACGTTGTCCTGGCCGCCGCGGTTCTTCTCGACGGTCAAGATCACCCAGTCGCGGAACCGCTGTGCCTGGTACGGATTGAACTCGATGTTGACCTTGGCGACGATGTGGTACTTCTCGTTGATGATCAGGATGATGTCGGCCTCGTAGTTGATCGCCGACGAGCCCCGCAGGTGGTGGTTGCGGAGTCTCTGAGCCTTGAGACCCTCTTTGTCGGCGGCCACGATCGCGATCATTGCCACCTGCTCCGAGAGAGCGATGTCCTTGAGGCCGTTGATGACGAACGTGACTTTCTCGGCTTCGGTGGTCGGTTCGGGGTGCATCGGCACCTTCTGCATGTAGTCGACCACGACGAGGAGCCGCCGGTCGCCCGAGAGCTGGCGGTGCTGCTGGATGAGCTTGCGGATGTTCTCGACCGTGCTCGCCGTCTGCGAGCCCCGCATCAGGAACAGGTTCTGGCCGTAGCGGGCGATGCGGTCCAGGCTTGGGCGCAGCTTCTGGTTCGCGGTCAGGCCGGCACCGCCGGCCCCCTCGGCCATCCACGAGGCCATGATCTCCTTGCGAACGTCCTGGATCTTGATCGCGCCGGTCTTCTGGGGCAGGTGGGCAAGCGCCGACTCGAGGGCCACGAGCCGGTTCAGGAGGTACTGCTCTTCGTGCTCGAAGCAGATGTACAGCACATTGGCCTGGCCGCTGGAGGCCACGTTGCGTGACATCTGGAGAGCCATCGTCGTCTTGCCCGTGCCCTGCGCGCCGCCGATGAGCATGAGCTCGCCCGCTCGCAGGCCGCCGCCGATCGTCTTGTCCAGCATCCCGAATCCGAGCGGAATCGCCTGATACTCACCGAAGCGGCCGCTGGCCAGGTTGTCGTTCAGGTCCACCAGCACGTCCAGGGCGGAACGCGGAACGAGGCTGCCGTTGTCGGTGTCCAGCCGCCAGGTCAGCTGAGCCGGAGCGGCATCGGCTTCTGGCGCTCGGTCTTTCGTGGTCACGGGTGCCTCCAGCCAGGTCCTAGTCGGAACTCAGCGATGAGAATCGTATCAGCGACTTCCAGCCACGGTACTCACCCAAACTGCACACGTCCACTCCCTTTGGGCTCGATGAGCCGGCGCAGCGATGCTAATCCTCGCCGATCGCCCTTCCCGCTAGAGATGGTCCAACTCGGCAACCTCATCCCAGAATCTGGCAATCGCCCGAATCCCGGTCTCGTAGTTGGCCATGGACATCCACTCGTTGGGGGCATGGAACTGCCCGTCCGGCGGCGCAAAACCCAAGAGCACGGTCGAAATCCCCAGGATCGACTCGAAGCTGGCGCAGACCGGGACGGATCCTCCCTCACGAATGTACAGCGGTGCGACGCCGAAGGTCGCCTCGATGGCCCGCGCGGCCGCCTGCGTGGCCGGGTTGTCGATCGGCGTCAGGCTGGCCTCGCCGTCGCCCAGGCGCTGGATCGAGTACCGCACCGATTTCGGCGCGACCCGGTCGATGTGTTCCGCCACGAGCGAGAAGATCTTCTCTGGATCCTGGTTGGCCACGAGCCGGCAGCTGATCTTGGCGTGCGCATGGGCCGGGATGATGGTCTTGGGTCCTTCGCCCTCGAAACCGCCCCAGATTCCGCACACGTCCAGCGTGGGCCTGGCTCCCAGCCGCTCGAGGGTCGTGTAGCCGGGCTCGCCGATCAGCTCCGGCACGCCGAGCGACTCCCGATAGGCCTCCTCGTCGAATGGAAGCTTCGCGAAGGCGGCCTTGTCCAGCGGCGTGAGCGCGGCCACGTCATCGTAGAACCCGGGGACCTGGATTCGGCCGCTCGTGTCCTTGAGTGCGGCCACGATGTGGCACAGGGCGTTGACGGGGTTGTCAACGGCGCCCCCGTACGCGCCCGAGTGGAGATCGACCGTGCTCCCCGTGACGTCCAGCTGGAAGTAGACCAGGCCGCGCAGGGCGATCGTGATCGAGGGCAGGTTGCCCTCGAAGAAACTGGTATCGGAGATGACGGCAAAGTCGGCCTGGAGGCGCCCCCGGTTGGCCTCGAGCCAGGCGTCGAGATGAACCGAGCTCGACTCCTCCTCGCCCTCGAACACCACGCGGATGTTGACCGGGAGATTCCCGCGAGTCTTCAGCAGCGCCTCGATCGCTCGGACGTGCATGTGCAGCTGCGATTTGTCGTCCGACGATCCGCGGGCCAGCATCTTCCCGTCCTTGACGACGGGCACGAACGGAGGCGAGTCCCACAGGTCGAGCGGGTCCACCGGCTGGACGTCGTAGTGGCAGTAGACCAGCACGGTGGGCCGGCCCGCGGCGTGCAGCCAGTCCGCGTACACGACTGGGTGGCCCTCCGTCTCGGAGACCTCGACGTGGTCCATGCCCACGGCTCGAAGGTCCGCAGCCACGAACTCCGCCGCAGCCCGGCAGTCGCCGGCATGGGACGGTATCCCCGAGATGCTGGCGATCCTGAGCAGGGTCTCGAACGACTCCAGTCGAGCCTCGGCGGTCTCGCTCAGGAATCGGTCCAGGGCCGCGTTCGAGGCGTCGTTGCGAATCTCGTCCGGCATCAGGCTCTCCCGGTGTGGCTACAAGGGATCGATTGTATCGAGCGCCTGCCCTCCTGCACGTCAGGCAGTCCCGATCGGATAGCGGAACCGGGCGGCCTTGCGGCCGCCCGGTTCTATGTCTCGCGTTGGGTCCCCTCTCAGGATGGGCTGGGGCTCGGGGCGACGGCCGGGGGCGGCGTCACGCTCGGGGAGGGCGCCGGGGTCGGAGGGCCGCCCAGCGGCGTGAGCCCGGAGATGCCGTGCAGGTTTAGCTTGGGCGGCAGATCGGCGAAGAGCTTCTCGAATTCTTCGGATTCGACCGTCTCCTCGGCTATGAGCTTGTCCGCCAGGGCCAGGAGCCTGCTCTTGTTTTCGGTCAGGGTCTTGGTCGCTCGGGCGTAGCCGTTCTCGACCAGTGCCCGAACTTCTTCGTCGATCAGCTTGGCTACGTCGTCCGAGTAGTTGCGCTGTTCGCCGATCTCCCGGCCCAGGAAGATCATCTCGTCGCGCTTTCCGAAGGCCAGCGGGCCGAGCTTGTCGCTCATGCCCCATTCGGTGACCATCCGGCGAGCCAGGTCGGTCGCCTTCTCGATGTCATTGGAGGCGCCCGTCGTGGTGTCGCCGAATATCAGGCGTTCCGCGGCGTTGCCACCGAGCAGGCCGGCGATCTTGTCCTCGAACTCGGTTTTGGACTGCAGGTAGCGGTCCTCGGTGGGCAGGGCCATCGTGTAGCCGAGCGCCATGCCGCGGCTGATGATCGTGACCTTG
>PMIP01000017.1 GCA_003158295.1 Chloroflexota bacterium
AACCGCTAACTCGCGACTCTCATGCGGCTGGCAACCGTGGCCGAGCAGTCGCCAGCCTTCGCGCGGCGGTACGGCTCGTGCGCGCGACGTGCGCTCGTGAATGGCACCCGCAGATCGCCGCGTCGGAGCTTGGACCCGCCAAGCGCGGGCACCATTTCCCAAACAGAGACGACCCACACGAATCTCGGCCGCGCCGCCTCTATATGGTTGTGGACGATGCGATTAGCCCGGTGGTCTTGGAGGTGACGACGATCGACCGTCCGCCACGAGTCGAGGCAGTATCCGTGACCGAGGGTCTCGATGAGACAGACGTGCTCAGCGAAGCATTCGAGCGTCAGGCGCCAATCCTGCTTGCGGCTGCCAGGGCGCTTCTCCGAAACGAGGCCGACGCCCGCGATCTCGTTCAGACGACTCTTGAGATCGCATCGCGCAAGGCCGGCGACCTGCGCGACCCGGCCGCTCTTCGGGCCTGGCTCCTGGCGATCCAGGTTCGCGAGGCGTTCCGGCTTCGACGACGGCTCGCCCATCTGGTCCGCCTCAGCCCCGACATCGTCGAGATCTCGCCTTCCCCCGGACCCGAAACCGATGTCATTGCCCTCCGCGCTGCCCTCGCGAAGTTGCCGCCACGGTCCAGAGCAGCAGTCGTGCTCCACTACCTGGCGGACCTCTCCGTGGCCAACGTGGCACGGACGATGGGCATCAGCGAGAACACCACCAAAGGTCACCTGAAGGCGGGTCTGGTTCGACTTCGGGAGGAGCTCAGAGATGACTGATAGCGACGAGAAGATCGAGGCCCGCGTCCGAGCGGCGTTCGCCTCAGAGCAGCGCCGGGCCGAGTCGGACCTCCGACGAGCTCCTCTTCAACCGCACCGCGGATCGAGACTGCGCCTCGTCCCTGGGATTGCGGCGGTCGCGCTCGTGGCGGCTCTGGTCGTGGTCGTGGCAGGTCTGTCCTATAACCTCCGAAACGCGGCAACCGGGAGCCCCGCTCCAAGCTCAAGCCCAAGCATCAGCTCCCTGCAGAACTCGCCGTCGCCCTCTCCCGACGGCTCGGCACTGGCCGACCGCTACGACGACGGTATCCCCCGCACCTTCGACGGCCAACCCGTGCTGCGCGGACAAGCGGCTATCGATGCCGCCAACGCGTCCACGGACGCGTCATCGTTCCTGGTCGCTTTCTGGGTCGGGAAAGTGCTGCAATTCCGCAGCTGTGTCGCACTTGGGCTCGACGACAACGCGGAGTACCTGTGCGGCAGCATGAGCAACGTCGGTGACCAGCCCGGCGTCCTGTCGCCGGCGCTGGGGATGGCGCTCCGGGTTGATACCAGTGCGGTGGCCCCGGCGCTCGTCATCGCCCGCGTCCACACCCACGATCCGGCCCTGATGAATTGCCCGGCTTCCTACGCAGCCGGTTGCGTTCACACCATGGTCGGCGAGGCCATCGTGTGGCACGGCGACGCGTCGACCGCTCCCGGCCCCACAACCGTCGCCCAGGCCGCAGCCGCGTTCGGGGTCCCCGCTACACCGGTAGCCGGGCTCTGCGAAGGGGATTTCCCAGGCGTCACGGTCCTTCAGTATCCCTCCCCTGACACCCCCGGCTTGCAGGGGCCCGAGGGCGTGATCGCCGTGTTCCCCTCGCCCGCGGCGCTGGCGGCGGTCGCCCCTGATGCGGCAGCGCACGGCGAGTCCGACGTGCCGGCTACCTACAGTCAGCCATGTGAGCACGGCGGCACCGATCCGCTGCGCGGCCCCGGCGCGTTCTCGTTCAAGTTCCGCTGGCTTGCCCGAGGCAACGTCCTCGTGGCAGTCCAATACGACACGAGTGTAGGCCCGCAGAACGACGTAATCGTGGCCCAGGTTCGGGCCAAGCTTGCGACCCTCTCGACAGCGGGCCAGTCTCTGTGGCCGACGCTCATCCCGAGCTCCGGACCCAGCGCCACGTCGCGGTCTGGGACCTTCGCTCTGACCGGCCCAGTCCCATTCCTTGAGTCCGGGCCGGGCCAGCCGGCAGCCCTCCTGTCCGACGGTCGGGTCCTCGTCCTGGGTGACACCGGTGCTCCGGCCGAGGCGCTGTTCGACCCGGCCACGGGCCGGTTCAGCATTACGGGATCGCTCTCGACCAGGCGCGCCAACGCCACCGCGACCAGCCTCAAGGATGGCCGCGTTCTGGTGGCCGGCGGCGACAACGACACCGGCCTGCTCGCCAGCGCCGAGCTCTACGACCCGGCAACCGGTAAGTTCAGCCCCACCGGATCGATGTTGAGCCCCAGAGAGTTCGACACCGCGACACTCCTCGCAGACGGCCGAGTCCTGTTTCTCGGCGGCATCGGCAAGGGTGGCACTCTCGCGTCCGCGGAGCGGTATGACCCGGCCACCGGCCGGTTCAGCTCGGCCGGGAACACACTGGCGCCGCTCGGGGAGGGCAGCACGGCCACTCTGCTTCTCGACGGCCGGGTCTTGATAGCCGGTGGGGACGGCAGCTCGTCGCTGGTGAGAATGACAGACGCGGCCGAGATCTACGACCCGGCGAGCGGCAAGTTCAGCGCCACCGGCTCGATGACGACGCCGCGGGCCTTCCACACGGCGACCCTGCTCCGCGACGGTCGAGTCCTGCTGACCGGCGGCGAAGACGGCAACGGCTTCAGCTCGTCGGCGGAGGTGTACGACCCGGCGAGTGGCACCTTCGGCGCCACTGGATCGATGTCGAGCGCGCGGCAGAACCACGTCGCGGTGCGCCTGGACGACGGCCGTGTCCTGGTCGCCGGCGGAGACGTCGGGACCGGCAACGGCCTGGCCTCGGCGGAGTTGTACGACCCCGCGACCGGACGTTTCAGCCCCACCGGAAACATGACGACCGAGCGGGCCAGTCTCACGGCGACTCTGCTGTTGGACGGGCGGGTCCTGGTCGTAGGAGTCAACGCGACCGGCACCGGCGTCGATAGCCTCAACGAGGCCGAGCTGTACCTGCCCTAGCAGACCGCGGTGGCCGGTTCTCCGGGGACGCCGCCGGGCAAGCTTGGCATCGCCCAGGAGCCTGGCCGACGGTTCCTGAGGCGGAACGCTGCCCGGAGAGATCCCTGTTCGGGACGGTCGTCGCTTGTAGGTGACTGAGCGCCAAACCTCTGATCAGGGTGGGCTGCCCTTTTAGAACGTCGCCAATGCATCCAGCACGCTATGCGAACATTGTGATGACCCAACGACCAGGACTCTGCCCGGGACGTCAAGGTAACCCCCCCCAACCCCCTGCGGCTCCCGGTATGTGCCGCACCGTCAACGTCGGCGCCAGCGGGCCCTCGGCCTACTCGCCGAGTATCCCGCCCAGACCTCCGGGCAAGATGCCGCCGAGAGGCGACGACTCGTGTCCCTCTTCCTTCTCGATCTGCTCGAGGGCGACGACGATCGCCAAGGCAAGCGCTGCCTCGAAGCCCGGTGCGACCTGGATGCCATAGGCGTCGTGGATACTGAAGAACTGGCGGGAGGCGACGATCACGTCCGTGCCGTCCTTCTGGATATGGAACTCGCGACCCATCCAGTTGCCGGTGACCTTCATCTGCCCGCCATCCGCCGCGGTGATCGTGAAGCGCTCGCCGATGAACGACATCAAGGCTTTCTGGACCGTCGCGACGACCTTGTCGCCCTGCTTGACCTCGAAGGTCGTGTGGACGTGCGCGAGCGACTTGTTGATCTCGTACAGCTCCTGGCCCGAGCTGTCCTTGAGGAGGAGCGAGCGACGCAGCGCCAGGAACTTGCCGTCCACCTCGAAGGCGTGGTTCCCGTTCGAGTCATCGATCCACAGATCGCCGGTCATCGAGATCAGCTTCTGGTTCAGCACGAACGTCCGGCCGGTGGCGTTCTGTTCAGCGGCACTAGCAGCCGGTGCTGGAGCCACGAAAGGAGACGGAGCCGAGGCGCCGGAAGCGTGCGGCACCCGCGGCCCGACGGGGGCGCCGCAACTGACACAGAACTTGACGTCGTCGGCCAAGCCGGCGCCACACTGTGTGCAGAACATCGCCAAGGTCCACCTCTCGCTGACGAGCAATCGGACGCCTCTACAGTATGCGCGGGCGGCAACGCCGATTGGCCGCCGAGTTGCTTCCTAGGCGAAATGGATCTCGCGGGCCTCATGAGCGAAGTCGAGGCAGAGCGGCGGCGAGAACCGTCGCTCCTTCGCTGGCTCGCGCCTCCAGCCACGACGCGTGCGTCGCCTACGTGACGTGGAAGGTCTGGCTGGTGCTGGCAGAGGCGCCGCCTAGCGAGCACGTCACCGAAGCAGTGGAAGTGCCAGGCCCGGTACTCGCCCCCACCTTCCACGTCCACGAAACAGTGCCCGATAGGTCGGCAACGGACTTCGTCTGCAGTCCTGACGCGGTCGACACCGTCCCGGAAGCATAGGTAACGCTGACAGTGCAGGTGGCGCCGGGAGAAGTGGCGGCGACCAGCGTCGCGTTGGCGCCGTGTGCGACCGACGCGGGCAGGCTCGTGACGCCGACCGAGAGGGAGCCGGTAGGCGTCGTGACAACGGGGGTGGCCGGCGGTTCCGTGACTTCCGCCGTTGGGGTCGCGGTCGCGGCCGGGTTCGTCGGTGAGCTAACGAGCGCGATGCCGTAGTAGGCATGGACCCAGTGGTCTCCGATCTCACTCTGCCCCTGCGCGAGCGTGATCGTGCCAGCGCAGACCTCTGTCTTGAGCTTGGTCTCAAATGGATCCTTGGTGTGAGCTCCAGTCGGTCGCCCGTCAGCGAGCGTGACCGTGTACGGCTCGGGCCACAGGTTGCGCGGGTCTGCCGGAGCGCCCCCGAGTTCGAGCGCGATAAGGTGGTCTTCCTCGTAGGAGGGGGTCTTGGTGTCGCTGTAGCCGTACTGGCCGATCTGTTTGACCTTGAGAGCATCGGTGAACGACTCGGATGGCCTGATCGTCGCGGTCCAGCCTGAAACGCAGATCGTCGAGTGGATCGTCGCCTGGGTAACAGCGGGATTGAGCGCGCCAGGAGTCAACGATGGATCGGGCTCGCCGGGCAGCCGGTCGGCCGATCCACCGCTGCTTGACGGCGGCAGGACACCCGTGGCGCTGGGGGCAAAGGATGCGCCGGCGCTAGCTGAGGTCTCGTCGTCAGCATCGGCGGCCGACGCGACCGGGGACGCCGAGGCGGTAACGGCGGCAGTCGGGCTCGCCGATGCCTGCGCTGTCCCGCTCGCCGTCGAGCCCGACGCACATCCGGCCACGAGAAGGACGAGAACGACCAGCCCGGCGAGTGCCTCCGTCTTTGCAGTCGGCCCCGCTGAGCGCATCCTTGGCTCGAACCCACGCCAGGATCTGCCACCGATCAGCATCGTGGTCCCCCCTTCCCTCGTCTCCCCGTCATGCGACGGCGACCAGCCGAGACCCCTCCATTCTGCGCCGCGATGGGGTGCCTTGCGCACGATCCGCGCATCGTGCACCTTGTGCGGTGCGCACGGGCGAGATCACCGGAGAGCCTTCCCGTCCGTCTACCGCGTGAGGCTTCGGCATTTGAAGCCAAGAGAGGCGGCGACTCAATAGGGGGAACAGTCAATGAGTCCTATCGCGACGAACCACCACGAAACGCGGTCGGAACGCCTCAAGGTCTTGGCAATCGGCCTGGCGGCCGCGTGGCTACTCGCGGGCTGTTCCGTGGCGGCCGCCTCACCGTCCTCGACTAGAGCACAACCGTCCCCTTCCGCGAGTTCATCTGCGATCGCGACAACGCCTCCGAACCCAACTCCGACGCCGCTCCCAAGCGTCGGAGCCGCTCCCGCAGGCGACTGGGCTGGTATCCGGTGGATCTCCGCCGGACCGGTCTTCCCGCAGACCCCGACGGCTGGTACGAACAAGGGCTCGCTCGTGACGGTCAGCGTGTACGGCTGGAGTCGCGGCTATGTCGGCTTCCGTACCGCCATCGAACAGGGCTCATCGCCGAGTGTGACCATGGTCTCGACGTTCTCGGCTGATGGCCTGCACTGGACAGCGGGCCAGCCGATGGAGGTGGCGGGCCTGGAGTCCTGGGTGGACATCACTCAGGTCGTCGAGGGTCCGTCCGGACTACTGGCCGTGGGCCGCTACCCGGGCGCTGCCTGTGGTGGGCCAGCCACGATCAACGCCCTCTGGACCTCGACCGACGGGCTGACCTGGAGTCTCGTGCAGCCATCGGCTGACTTCGCGTCGGCGAGCGTCTACTGGGTCGATGGTGGCTCGACCGGCTTCATCGCCTCAGGAATCGAGAAGGACGGCAAGGCTCAGGCGGTGTGGCTGTCCGCGGATGGCAGGTCATGGACGGTGGTTCCCCTGACGAGCCCGACTTTCGGCAAGTTCGTCCTGGACGGAGCGAGCAACTTCGCGGGCGGCTACGTCATCTCGGGCGCCATCCTCAAAGACGCCGAGTGCGGGCAAACGTGGGTCACTCCGTCCCTGTGGTGGTCCGCGGACGGCAGGAGCTGGACGCGCAGCCAGTTGCCCGGCGCCGAGAACGCCAACGACGCCTGGATCACCACGACCAAAGTCAGTGACCACGCTCTCATGGCGGTCGCAAACGAGTGGGACGAGGCCACTCGGGTCAACTCGCAGCAGGTCTGGGTCAGCAACGACGGCCGCACCTGGAAGCTGGTCGCCTCACCATCGAACTTCCTTGGCGATGGCATCATGACCGACGGACAGCGCGGCCTAGTGCTTATCGAGCCCGGTGCGGGCACCGACGCACCCCCAACGGTAGCTACTATCGGAGACGACCTAACGGTCAAGACTCTGAGTCAGACCGGCGATGTCCCGATCTACTCGGCGGCGTTGACTCCCAGATGGCTTACCGCCCTCGGGCCGACTGGAGTCGTGATCCTCAGCTCCGAGGGCCTCGACCTCTGGCTGGGGGTGCCGACGGCGTCCTGAGCCCTCCTGGGCCACGTCGGTTCGCCCACCCACGCGATGTGGTCATCGTGCGGGTGGCGAGTCTCAGCAAACACGATGCTCCGACACGGCCGCCGGCCTGGTGGCCGTATCGGGCATATACGCCACGGCCAGCGGGGCGGGGTGGTCCCGAGGAACCACCACTGGAATCACTTGCGCCGAGCAGAGCATGATGAAACCGTGACGACTGCCGCGTCGTCACAAAGGGGTGCACGCCATGGACTTACTGCGGAGTGGAACCATCCGATTAGCAGTCTTGGTGTGGGTTGGGTTCGCGTGTGTGGGGTGCGCAGGAGGGGCGGCCCCGTCCGTCCCGTCGCCGGTGGCGTCGCCGTCCCCGTCGAGTGAGCCGACTGAGCGTCCTTCGCCCGCCGCGACACGATTGGGACTGGGCCAATTTCAGCCGATCCTCGATGTCGCCGAGCCGGCGATGTCGACGGGTTCTGCGGCGATGCACGAGCGCCTGGGATCTGCATCGGACGGCGCGATCTTCATCAAGGACTACGGCTCCGCCACCGATGGCGGCGACAACATCTACCACGTGACGCTCTATCGCAGCTTCGATGGCGTGGAATGGCGCTCGATGAGCGTTCCGACGCCGGGCGACCAGCAGGACTCGAACGTGGCGTGCCGCGGCTCGAATTGCGTCGTAGTCAGCGAGTTCCCGCAGAACGGAAGTGTCCTCGTCACGGTCGACGGCGATAGCTGGGGTGAGGCGCAGCCGTCTCCGGACCTCTTCCAGACGTCGATAACCGCCGGGCCGAACGGTTTCGTCATGTCGGGATACGCGCTGAAGACCAGCAAGCCTCGGATCGTCTTCTCGCGGAATGGTCGAGACTGGCAGGACGTCAGCTTCCAGGCTGGTTCCCAGGCCATCGAAACCGGCCTGGCCTTCAGCGATCCCACTGCCGGCTGGTTCCTCATGGGCGGGTACGGGACGCCAGGCAATTCACACCAAGCGATGGCCCTATCGACGGACGGCCTGATGTGGCGGGACGTTGATGATCCCGACCACTTGTACACGACGCAGGACATGAGCGGCCAGACAGTCTTCCACTTCAAGGATCGCTGGTATGTGCTCGCGAAGTACAGGCAGATGCCGGCGGGCTGGAGTGCCGGAGGGATGGGGATGCCAGCCAGTACATCCACACCGGTCGCGACCTGGCAGACGATCTACTGGATCGAAGATGGGACGTCGATCCTGCACTCAACCGGCAGGCTCTCCACGTCCTTGCCGGACGAAGTCGTGGTCGTGGACGGATGCCTGGTCGGAGCCAAGGCGAACGCGGACTTCACCAGCAGCCTGCTGCTCTCGACAAACGCCGTCGGCTGGACGGATCAAGGGCTGCTGCCGCCAGGCGTCCCTGAGCCGTCGTACCTGCACGGGATGGCCGTCTATCCCCTTCCTCAGCTCGCCAGGGCGGGCTCGAACGTGGTGATGGTAGGAGACGCGCTGAAACCGGATGAGATGGGCGTCGGGCTCTACGTGGCAAAGCCTTTGTAGTACTTGTAGTGCTGACCATCGATACGATCAAGCCATCGTGATGGGTGCTCAGGGTGTCAACTTCGCACCGCGAGCCGGCATTTCTGGTCGGAGGTCGACTCCTCTCGCCCGGACCATTCAGGTAGGGTCCGCCTACCCGCCGCCGATTCCACGCTTGGGCTCCCATCTTCGCGCGGTATCGTGCTGGTCGGGCGACCAGGCGGCAGGCCACCCGTCACGGCGATAGGGCCGATTTCGTTCACAGGCTCTGAGTGGCGCAATCCTGGTCGCCTTTGGCGTCAGGCGGGGCGCGGACAGCGCCTGACCGGGGCGAACGGCCCGAGCCTGCGGCGTCGGGCGACCCGGCTAGGCCCGGCCGGAACGTATGAGATCGGCCTCCATGCCGTCGAGCATTCTCTGGAGCCCGTACTCGAAGTCGGCATCCTCGGCGATCGCGGCGGACCCGGCTTCCGGAATCAGCCGCACGAGATTCGGATACACATCGGCCGGTAACGACGCGAGGATCACAACGTACATTGCCCGCAGCTCCTCGAGGCTCTTGCCCTCCGTTTCGGGCCCGCTCAGCGCGCGATTGTCCATGATCACGCTGCCGATCACGTAGTTGGTCAGAGAGCCGAAGGCCAGCATCAGCTTGTCGCCGTCGAAACCACCTGCCCGCAGCAGCGCCAGCCAATGCTCCATGACCCGGAGCGTGTTCGGGCCGGCGGGAATGCGAGAGCCGTAGAGCGGGGCGAGGTGGTGGTGCCGCTTCAGCCCGGCGCGTATCTCACGGGCCAGGCCGGCCAGGCGGTCGCGCCACGGCGCCGCGGCGTCGTCGTCCAACCGGACATCCAGTGCGCCTTCATCCAGAACCAGGTCGATCAGCTGGTCTTTGTCCTTGACGTGCCAGTAGAGGGTCGTCGCGCCGGCTCCCAGCTCCTGGCCCAGCCTCCTCATCGAGAAGCCTTCCAGGCCTTCGGCATCGATGAGCTTGATGGCGGCGGCGACTATCTGGTCCCGAGTCAGCGGCTGCTTATCGCCGCTCCGATCGCGGACTTCAGGCCACCAGCCCAGCCGCCCCGGCTTGCCGTCCGATCGGCTGCCACTCATTCCCGTTCCTCCTGTCCGGAGTTGGAGGCGCCGTCCGAACGGCTATCGCTCGAACCAAGTTCGACGCCTCGAACAGTGTACTTGACACTCGCACGGCGTGCCAGTAGCGTTCCAGCATGCCCAACGCGATCTCCACAACAGGTCTCACAAAGAACTTCGGATCGACGCGCGCTCTCGACGGTCTTGACCTGTCGGTCAAGGCCGGCGAGGTTCACGGGTTTCTCGGTCCGAATGGCTCGGGCAAGACGACGACCATTCGCGTGTTGCTCGGCTTGCTCCGTGCCGACTCCGGCGATGTCGAATTGCTTGGCAGGGATCCGTGGCGCGACGCTGTCGAGTTGCATCGCCGGTTGGCGTACGTACCCGGAGAGGTCAGTCTGTGGCCGAACCTGACCGGCGGTGAGGTGATCGACCTCTTCGGTCGCCTGCGCGGCGACTTCGACCTGCACCGCCGCGACGAGCTCCTCGAACGNNTGATGGAGGCGGTCTTCCAGGACTACATCCGCGAGGTGAAGGCCCAAGGGCGAACGGTGTTGCTCTCCAGCCACATCCTGGCCGAGGTCGAGGCGCTGTGCGACCGGCTTAGCATCGTCCGACTGGGGCGGACCGTGGAAACGGGCACGCTCGACGAATTGAGGCACCTCACCCGAACATCGATCACCGCTGAGACCGCGCAGCCGGCGCAGGGGCTGGCCGACCTCGAGGGCATCCATGACCTCGAGATCGACGGCGCCCATGTGCGTTTCGAGGTTGACACCNNCGGCACTACGGCGATGAGCTGGCAGCGGAACCCGAACGTGTCGACCGGGAGCGCGATACACCACGCTTGCCGCGTCGATGACCTCGCTCACGGGAACCGTTGCTCTGGCCCGCTTCATCCTGCGCCGGGACCGCGTCCGGATCGTCGTCTGGATCTTCGCGATCGTCGTTCTGGTGGCTCTGACGACGGTCGGA
>PMIP01000010.1 GCA_003158295.1 Chloroflexota bacterium
CGGAAGCGGCGTCGGGGCGGCCGGCATCACGGTTGCCTGGGGCGCGATCGGGAGGTTGGCTCGTGCCAGGGCTGAGCTGGAGCCGGCCAGAACCCATCCCTCACGGGTCCGCTGCCGTTGCGATAGCTCGATCGTGATCTGGGCCAGCAGGTACAGGGCGATCCCGTCGGCGATCCACTGGACGAGCACGACGAGATCTACCAGCAGAATCACCATCAATGTCACGTTGGCATTCGACGATCCTCCAATCGACACGCCCGAACGGGACGAGACGAAGCTCGCGATGGCCAGCGCCATGATGGCGATATAGGTCAGGGCCGCGATGGCGTAGTCGACGCCGCGGGCCACACCCCACGCCGCCGACCAGAGAGTGACGATTCGGGCGTCCGACGAACCTGGAACGGCCAGCCGCTCCCAGAGGTCTTTGAGGAGCCGGGCCGGCTTGCCCAGGCTCGTGATCGGGTCGCCGAGCAGCCAGAAGGCACAGACGACCCACACGAGGCCCGGCACAAGGCCGAGGATCACGCCGCCGATCGACATGGCGTAGAAACACAGCAGCGGCGGGACGACGAAGGCCAGGCCCGCTCTGATCGCCCACAGCCAGCTCTCGATCCACCACAGACCGGCTCGGACGGGATCGAATTGTGGCGATCCGCTGCCCAGCGCGGGCGCATCCATCGAGGTCAGGCCCAGGAAGACGCTGTGCGCCACGGCGGCGCACAAGCCGATCAGCCCCATCGCGAGCAGGGTCACCAGGAAGATCGGGCTCCGGGCGTCGGCCGGAGCGACCGGCGTCGGCGAGCCGCGAGACACCATGAGAGCAATCTCGATGGCGGCCGCGACCGCTCCGACGGCGATAACCAGGAGGAGCAGGGTGGCGGCGACGTAGCCGAGCTTCCAGGCCGAAACATACGTCTGACGGAACATCAGGGTCCAGGCAACAGCACGATGCTCGTCGTCGAGACCCGGCGTCAGCACCACGCCCGGCTGTCTGCGGACCACGGTCGCCATGGTCGACGAATCCTTGGGCGCATGGCAGCGGTAGCAATGGTCCGCGTTGCCGCGGTTCATCGACTTGCAGGCTTCGCAGAACCAGAACTCCTGCACTGAGCACCCCCTGGCAGGATCCCCACAGGCGGGCCGACCGCCGGTCCATGCCGTGTCGCGGCGTCAGTCAATCCTATCGACCGTGCCGGCGACCCGAGAGCCGTCCGTGCATCAGTCAGTCGTACAGGCGCTCGAGATGCCAGGTTCCATCGACTCGGTCCAGGTACAGGAGTGCCAGCCAGCTGGACCCGGCGACCTTGAAGTAATCCCGGGCAATCGGCTGGCTCCACCAGCTCTCCTCCACGCGCCAGCGGTTGGCAACCTCGACTTGCTCGCGCCGTCCGTTCCAGCGGAACGCAACCGGCTCCCCTGTGAGGCCGAGCTCGACCTCGATGGTTGGGTGCTCGCGCAACAGCCGCGTCATGGAGACCTCCCGCGAAGATCGGCCGGGGGCGTGGACCGGCCGCCGGACTGCGCGCGGCTGGGGGTTGCGGCCGGGGGCGTGGACCGGCCGCCGGACTGCCGTCGCCACGTCCACCGGGCTTCGGCGAGAGGCGCCTCCGGATCATCCAGCTTCATCCAGCCGATCCGCTCCTCGCCGAAGCGGAGGCCGAGCCTCGCCAGCTGCCAGCCGAGCCGACCCGTTCGACCCGTCTGCGGCGTGAACAGAGTCAGCTGGCAGCCTGCGGCCGGCGCCACGTCGCACAGCTCCAGATCCACTCGCGAGACGGGCGCCGGCGGCGGGGCCGTCTCCAGGCGAGCGATGAGCAGCCGCTCGATCGCCAGACCCTCGGAGGTGGGCTCCGGGAGGTGCTGGTCCACCGTCAGCGAGGGCGGCAGCTCCCCGACCGAGAACGAACGATCCAGTTCGAGAGTCAGTCTGGTTCGGGCGGCCGCGGCGCCGCGAGCTTCTAACTGATCGCCAAACGCCGCCGTCAGGCGATGGAGAACGAAGCGAAGCCCTTCCACGTCCACCACGGGCGGGTCAATGGGGAGCGCCATGGCCATTCGTTCCGGGGCCCGGCGCGGCCGAAACGGATCCGTCTCCTCGCCGCGTGACCGCGCATGGATCAATTCCCCATCCGGTCCGAACCGGGCCACCATCGCGGAGCGCGGCAACTCGGCGACCTGACCGATGACGCGCAGCCCGAACCTCTCGAGCCGGGCCCGGACCTCCGGATCGCGGCTCAGCAAACCGGCGGGAAGCGGCGCCAGGTACTCTGCGTCCGCTCCCGGCTCGACGACATGGAGCGGAACCTCGCCGCCCACCACAGCCCGCATGGCGGCGACGGCAGCCGCAAACCGCGTCCCGCCGATCCCCGCCAGCGGCGGCCCGGGCAGCGTCCCCGCCAGTGCCTCTCCGATTCGCTGGACGATCAGCGGCTCCGGGCCCCACAACCGTTCCAGGCCGTCCAGCTGCACCTCGACCCGCCCGAATCCCGGCCGCCTTGGGTCAGTCTCGGCCGCCACGCCGGGGCTGAAGCCGGCCAGTCGATCGAGCGCCGTCTCCAGCGAAATCCCCTCAGCGGCTGGATCCGGATCGAGAAACAGCGCCTCCGGGGCAAGTCGATGAGCCGCTCCCAGCGGCATTCCGGGCCGGACGCCCAGTTCCAGCGCCGACCGGCTCGCGTCCAGGACCGGGCCGTTCGTCCAGGGTTTCCCGCCCAGAACGATCGGCACCGCCGCAAACGGCGTAGAGGACCGGCTGCAGGCCAGGCGAAGAAGAAGGTGGGGCCAGTAGAGATGGAGGAGTCGCATCGACGGAAACCGGATATAGCTGAGGAAGAGGCGGGGGCAGCGGAGACCGGACAACTCGCGATTGAGCGGCCGGCCGGACGACCCCGGGCGGAGCGACTCCGGCCAGGAGCCGGGGCGTCGCCTCGACTGATTCGACTGGGCGGCGAACACCCTCCGCGGCCTCTCGCAGAAGCTCGCCCCTCGCCAGGCAGGCATCGCGCAGCCCGCCCTCCGCGTAGAGGATTCGCAGCTCCGCCGCTCTGCCAGGCGGCCCGAACCGATCCCTTGCCACGCGAACCTCGGTTCGTTGCCCGACCACATCTCGCCCCAGTCGAATCCACGCTCGACGGCTCATCTCCAGCCTCAGCGCGGCGACCTGGCTGAGAGCACCCGCCAGGGCGGAAGGAAGGCTCGGCGGCTCCAGAACGAGCAACTGCACGCCGGCTCGACGAGCCATCGCAGCCAGCCGGCCGAATCGATCCGCCAGTTTCGATGCCGGAATCCCGGCTCTCTCCATAGACCCGGACTGGAGATCCAGCAGCAGCAGGTCGACGGTTCGATCCTGGAGGAGCATCGCCGCCATGGCCAGTGCCTCTTCCAACGAATCCGGCGTCAGAACGACCAGCCAGTCGAGCTGGACGCCCCGAGTCACAGCCTCGACAGGATCCAGGCTCCCGGCCAGGTCCAGGTACGCCACGATCCCGCCGGCGGCCTGGGCTTGAGATACCGCCTGCAGCGCGAGCGTCGTCTTGCCGCTGGTTCCATCACCGCGGAGGGCGGTGGTCGCGGCTAGCGGCAGACCGCCCAAACCGAGGATCGCATCCAGGGCGCGAAAGCCGGTGGGTATCGCCCGATCCAGCGTGACCGAGGGTTCATTCGGCACGCCCGGCACGCCCGGCACGCCCGGCACGCCCGGCAGATCCCCCGGATCGTCGCTCGGCCGCGGCGCTATTGCCAGCGCCCCCACGACCTCGACTCGCCCAGATTGGGCTCGGTCGGGGCGAGCAACGCCCCAGCGCGGAGCTGCCCCACCCAAGCGGTCCCGGAGGGTCGCCAGAGCGGCCTGGACGTTCGGGGGAGGGGTCGTCATGGTACGTCAATAATAGAACAGATGTTCTATCAGTCAAGAGTACGACCGCCTGCCGCGCGTTCATGGATCTGGCGTAGGCAACGCTTCCGCGGCACGAAGCGAGCTTGCACGCATCCGGCGACAGGCCGTGCGGCGGGCTTTCGGTGCCGTGCCGTGCGGCGGGCTTTCGGTGCCGTGCGAGCCGATCCCGCGCTCGGTCCCTTTCCCTGACCTGCTACGCCATTGGGATTCTCCTCAATACCAGCCGGGGTAGTGTTATGTAGAGAGCCGCGGACGAAACCGACCTCCTCATTGGCTCGAGGGTTTCGAACGAGCACGATTCACGCACGGCGACACCGGACCGCACGGGCCGATCGAGTGCATGAGGCCGTACCCGAGCCTTCGAGGGCCCCGCTCTCGATTTACCACTACCCCGGCTGGTATTGAGGAGAAACCCGTCGCTCGAGGCCGTCGCCCTGGGGCGTAGCTCGAGGCCGTCGCCCTGGGGCGTAGCTCGAGGCCGTCGCCCTGGGGCGTAGCTCGAGGCCGTCGCCCTGGGGCGTAGCTCGAGGCCGTCGCTGCCCCTGCCACCACCCCCGGCCGGCATGTGTCGACCCCCGCCCGCCACGGGCTCCGGCCATTGAGCCGGGAACTGCGGAGTGGGTTCGCTCGGCGGGGCCTGTGCTAGACTGCGGCTCGCTCGCGTGGGGATGTAGCTCAGCCGGAAGAGCACCGCGTTCGCATCGCGGGGGTCAGGGGTTCGAGTCCCCTCATCTCCACCACCTTCCTTCCCCACCTCTCCCTGACCAATCGGGCATACGTTCACCATTCCGGCACATGCGCGACCGGGGTTGGCCACGCCGCGGGCAACTTCCCACTCGTCGAAGGCGGCCGCGCCTTGCGTCTCGCTCGGGAGCGCCCCTATGACTTGAGGCGTCAACGACTCGGGCTCGTTCGCCTCGGCGGAGCGGCGACGGCCGTGAGAAACGACTGAGGCATACCACCCAGCGCGACGGGGCCAAACATGCAGCCTGGGCGGGGCCACAATCGGCGAGTCGCGACGGCTGGCACCCAAGCACCAGTCGAGCGACGCGTGCGTGCAACCGCCTTGACGTCCCGGCCGGGTCAGGCGACCTCACTCTGCGGCCGGGTGCCACTGGAGGATCCGTTCTGTGGCTTCCGCCCGGCGCCTTGTGACGCCGATTGCGGCCCTCGCCGCGATCGCGCTGTTCCTGCTATATGACCCCTGGATAATCCCGCCCGACTCCGCGCGACCGGCCCTGACAGTCGCCTTCTGGGTCGCCGCCCTCGTGACCCTGTTTCTGCTCTTCAGCGACCGCACCAACCCGGACGCCCAGGCCGTGGAGGTCGAAGGGCCGGCCTTTGCCCGCTATCTCTTCAGCAACACGCGCGCCGGCCTCTTCTGGCTGCCGATCCGCATCTTCGTGGGCTTCGAGTGGCTTCTTGCCGGTTGGGAGAAGCTCAGCGGCACAGGCTGGACGGACGGCGGCTCAGCGCTGCTCGGGTACTGGAAAGGCGCCGTCGCCATCCCGCAGACCGGCAGACCCTCGATCACATTCGAGTGGTACCGCAGCTTCCTGCAGATCCTGATCGACAACCACGCTCAGGGCTGGTTCGGGTGGTTGATAGCCCTTGGCGAGACGGCGGTTGGGCTGGGCATCCTTCTCGGAGCCATCGTCGGGATCGCCGCGTTCTTTGGGGCGACGATGAACATGTCCTACATGCTGGCGGGATCGGCTTCCACCAACCCGATTCTGTTCGCCCTCACAGTTGGCCTGATGCTCGCCTGGCGCGTAGCCGGCTACTACGGGATAGATCGATACCTCTTGCCGATCCTTGGCGTGCCCTGGCATAGACGACCCGTTGTCGTGGGCACCACCGGTCAAGGGGCACAAGCGTCGACCTGAGCTGCCGACAAGCTCCAGGGCATCGCCAGGCCGGCCCTGCTAGCCCACTGAACTGCTGGACGACGGAGAAGGTCCGAGCAGGCTGTCAGGGCCGTGGGTCAGCGGGCCGCGGCCATGGAGCGGAGCGCGTCTGCTTCACCAGCGAGAAGCCCCGCTCGCCACTCCAGGTACTGGGCGTGACGAATCAGCTCTTGAGGAGTGGCAGCGGCCGTCGTCTTGCTCGCCTCGGCACCGCGGCAATCCTTCGGGAATTCCCCGCTGTCGTGGATTGGGATGGACGCCGGCGCGTCCACGCCAAGCGGGTCGACCGCAGGCGCCGTCCCACCCATGGCCTTGGCAATTGCCTCGTCGAGGTGCTCTTCCGTCTGCCCGGGACTGTCCATCGAGTTTCCTCCATGCCGCGGCCGAGGCCGGGGCTGACTCAGAGTTCGCCCCGGCCCCAATGAAGACCGCGTCTGTGGCCCTACGGCGAGCCTGCAGGTTTCGGCCTGTCAGATTGTCGAGCTCTCAGCGACGGCTGAACCCGAAGCCGCCGAAAACCACGAGGAGGATGACGATAATGAGCAGGAGTTCCATGATTTGCCTTCTTTCGCCCGGGGCTGCACTTCTTGGCCGACGACGGGAGGATGGGAGCCCTTGCCCCGTTCGCCTCGGTGGAGTGCTCTGCCGTCGGTTGACGGGAAGGAGTATACCATATATTTCGGATGGTCCATAGCGTACGATATGCGATCGGGACCGAGCCGCTGGGGCCTGGGCGACAGACGTGCGGCCTGGGCGAAGGCTGTCGCCGGCGCCCATTTGGGCAGCGAATCGGCAGAGTCGAACCCATGGCCGGCGTAGCTCGGCCGGCATAGCTCGGCCGGCGCGCTCAATTTCGAAGTCGCCGGCGGCTCCCCCGAATCTCGCCTCGACCGCCTGGCGCTACCGCGGGCGGAGCCGCCGGGGGCGAGCTGGGTCGCCGAGCGCCAGAACTACCGATCTCCCCCGCCGCTTGCGTCGAGGGCCCGACCGACCGCGCGATTGAGGGCGTCGACGTTGAACGGCTTGGGAAGGATTTCACTCGACGCGCTGAGTTCGTTGCCTGGACCGAGATCATCTGCGTAGCCGCTCATGAACACCACGCCGATGCAGGGTCGCTGCGCACAGATCCTGGCCGCCAACTCGGGCCCATGGACGCCGGGCATTGCGACGTCTGTGAGCAGCACGTCAATCGTCTCGCTCCGACCCTCGCTCGCCCGCAGTGCCTCATCACCCTCGGCTGCCGTGAGAACGGTGTATCCCGTAGCTTCGAGACTTCGGCGCGCGAACTCCCGCACCGCGGGATCGTCCTCGACCACGAGGACGACGCCCGACCGGCGGGGCGTCACTTCGGCGGGGGGCTGTGGGCATGGCGACAGGGCAGTCCCCAGACGCGGCAGATCGACGTGGAAGGTCGTACCCGCACCGGGAGATGTCTCGACCTGGATCTGCCCACCGGATTGGGCGACGATGCCGAACACCGTGGAAAGTCCGAGTCCCGTGCCCTTGCCCATGCCCTTGGTGGTGTAGAAGGGGTCGAAGATCCTGGCTCTCGTTGCCTCGTCCATGCCGACCCCCGTGTCGGAGACGCTGATCCGAACGAACGGGCCCGCGTTGAGATCGGGGTCGGGTCGGTCTGGGTCGATTGACTTCAGGTCGTGGACCGCGATGGTCATGGTGCCTCCGGTCGGCATCGCATCGTGGGCGTTGACCGCTAGATTGACCATGACCTGTTCGAGCTGAGTGGGATCGACCCGGATCCAGCCGTGCTCCGCCTCCACCTCCACCTCAACCTCGACGTCGCCCATCAACGGCCTCAGCATCGGGACAAGATCGGCAATTACCTGGGCCGGGTCGATGTCCACCGGCAGGAGGATCTGCCGATGGGTGAACGCGAGGAGCTTGCGAGTGATGGCGCTCGCCCGTCCGGCGCTGGCGAGCACCTGGTCGAGATCCTCGCGAATCGGGTCGCCTTCGGGCAGGGCGTCGCGGGCCAGCTCGGCGTACCCCTGGATCGACGTCAGCAGATTGTTGAAGTCGTGGACAATCCCGCCGGCGAACTGACCGATGGCCTCCAGGCGCTGGGTCTGGATCACCTGGGCATCCATGCTGCGCTTGCCGGTCACGTCGCTGACGTTCAGCATCGTTCCGACGAAGACGCCCTCGTCCGTCGTGATCGGGCTCCCGGCCACGATGCCGAACAGATCGCTCCCATCGGCCCGGCGAAGCCGGAGCTCCATCCGCTCGCCGGCCTGGTTTCGCTGACGCGCCAGGAAGCCCTTGACCTCAAGCCATAGGGCCTCATCGAGGAAGTCCGTGATCGGACGCCCGCGCATATCGTCCGGCGTCGATCCGAGGAGCCCGGCCATTGCGCCGTTCGCGTAGGTCGTTCGACCGCTGGAGGCCACGAGCCAGACTCCGTCGAACATGCCGTCGAAGATCGACCGCAGCCGATCCATCGGCACCTGGCCGACGGACGTGTTCACGGGTTGCTGATCCGGCGCTTGTTCGTCCACGAACGCTTCCCTGCCGCGTGCTCCAGCGGCATGCATGGCTTTGGTACACGAACACCATGCAGTCTAGACCCCGAGGGACTTCGAACCCGCGAAGCGCCGGACCTACTGGGTGGGCCGATGAGCAAGTTCACGCCCGGCAAGACCGGGGGTTCCGCGGCGTGGCAAGCGTTCACTACACGACTCGTGCCGTCGCTGCTTGCCCTGCCGGGGCCGGCCGCCCGAACAAGTAGCCCTGGCCAAAGGGCACGTTGAGTCTCAGCAAGGTGGTGCGCTCCGCCTCGGTCTCGATCCCCTCGCCGACGAGGGCGCATCCGGTCTCGGCGGCGAAGTGAGCCAGGCCCGCCACGAGAGCCTGGCGGGCAGGGTCGGAATCGATGTCGCGGACCCAGCTCAGGTCCAGCTTCACGTAGGCCGGGTGTAGAGCGAGGATGTGGCGCAGGCTGGCGTAGCCCGAACCCGCGTCGTCTACCGCAACCGCCGCGGGCGGTTCGATTCGCGCAATTGCCGCCCGGAGCGCCTCGTAGTCGCCGACCTGGGCGTGCTCGGTGATTTCGAGAACGACGGCCCGGTCGGTTCCGGCGAGGAGGGCCGGCAGTTCCGGCGAGGCAAGCACGAATCCGGGTGAAACGTTGAGCGCCAGAAAACCGCCGGGGAGGCCTCGCGCCGCCGGAATCGCGGCCGCCAGCGTGGCACGCTCGAGTTCGTGTTCCATGCCGAGGCGGGCAGCCTCGGCGAAATGCACGTCGGGTGGCACACCGTCGTCGAAGCGGGTCAGGGCCTCGTAGCCGGCGATCGCGCGGTCCGCCAGGTACACCACCGGTTGGAAGTGCGGAGTGAAGGCCCCTGCGGCGATGATGCTCTCGAGACCTGCGCGGGCTCGGAGGTGTGCCTCACCAGCCTCCAGACCGGGCCGCAGCAGTGCGGCCGTTGTCTCGGAGAGTTCGAGAAAGAGGGGCAGGCGTCTTGCGAAGCCGGTAGGCCCGTCGGGACCCAGCGCATCGCGGAGCACCAGTAGCCCGAATGGCCCGCCGGGTCCCACGAGGGAGAGAGCGGCGACCATCCCGGCGCCGAGGGGTCGTTCTCCAGCTCCTATCGCCTGGTTGAGCACCCACGGGCCGTGGGACGTCTGTTCGCGCAGCTGACGCGCGAGCGCCGGCTCCACGGGACAGCCGGGACGGAAGCGGCCTGCCCAGTCCCCGGCCACGGCGAGCGGGATCAGCGTCCCTTCGGGCGAGAGGGTCGCGAGGGCGACCGCCTCGAGCCCCAGGGCCGGCACGATCTCCTCGACCAGCGCACGGGCCGTGCGTTCGGGCGGGCCGCCGTTCGGCACGCGGCGCAGGGCCCCGGTGATGGCGCGACGCTCCATCGCCTCATGCTCGAATGCCTGCGTCCACGCGGCATGGATGCGCAGCTGAGCGCGGACGCGCACCTCCAGCTCGTGGAGTTCGACGGGCTTCGCGAGGTAATCGTCGGCCCCTGCTTGTAGGCCGCGGACCCGATCCTCGAGGTCACCCTTGGCCGTAACGAGGATGATCGGCAGGGTCCGGGTCGCGGGGTGCGCACGTACGGCCCGGATCACGCCGGCGCCATCCAGGCGCGGCATCGTGCTATCGAGCAGGACGAGCGCGACCGGACGGACCTCGAGCATCTCGAGGGCCGCGACGCCGTCGGCGGCCTCACACGTGGCGTAGCCCGCACCCTGAAGGACCCGTGCGAAGAGCCTCCGCACGGCGGAGTCGTCGTCGACGATCAGGATGAGGTCCGCCGCCGGGTCGCCGAGAGGGCCGGGAGTCACAGCCGTCACGCTGGCCTGTCGAGGACCAGGCGCACCGCCCGGCCCAGCCCGTCGACGGTGTACGGCTTTGGCAGGAAGGCGATCCCCTCGCCGACGACGCCATGGTCGACCACCGAATTCTCCGTGAAGCCCGAGACGTACAGAACGCGCAGGTCGGGCCGGAGATCGCTGAGCTGCTTGCCGAGCTGGTGGCCCTGAAGGCCGGGCATTACCACGTCGGTGACGAGCAGGTCGATCGGGCCCGGGTGGGCCGCGACCAGGGCAAGCGCCGCGGCGCCGCCCGGTGCTTCCAGTACGACGTAGCCCTGCTCGGACAGAATCCGGGCGGCGTATGCCCGCACGGACGGCTCGTCCTCGACGAGGAGGATCGTCTCCGAGCCGGTCGGCGTCACGGCCTTCGGGACTGAGGCGGCTGCCGCGGCGGTCTCGTCTTCGACGCGTGGCAGGTAGATCTTGAAACTCGTGCCGTAGCCGGGCTCGCTGTAGACGTAGATCGAGCCACCCGACTGCTGCGCGATGCCGTAGACGGTGGCAAGCCCCATGCCCGTCCCCTTGCCGGGCTCCTTTGTGGTGAAGAAGGGCTCGAAGATGTGCGACTTGACCGCCTCGCTCATCCCGCTGCCGTTGTCCGACACCATGAGCGCGACGTAGGGTCCCGGGGTGGTGCCCGGATGGGAGGCGGCGTACGCGCTGCCGAGTTCTATGTTGGCCGTCTCGATCCTGAGCTTGCCGCCCTCCGGCATGGCATCTCGGGCATTCACCGCCAGGTTGACGATGACCTGCTCGAACTGGGATGGATCGACCTTCACGTGTCCGAGGTTGGGCCCGGCGTAGGTCACCAGCTCGATGTGCTCGCCCAGGAGATGTCGCAGCATCGGAGCTATGCCCGCGACGAGCTCTCCGGGATCCACGACTCTGGGTTGGAGCACCTGGCGGCGACTGAACGCGAGCAGCTGCCGCGTCAGCTCGACGGCACGGTCCGAGGCTCCCAAGACCTGATCGAGGTCGGCCCGGTTCTGGTCGCCCGGGGCGAGCTTGCGCTGCACCAGCTCGGTGTAGCCCCGGATGGCGGTGAGCAGGTTGTTGAAGTCGTGGGCGATACCACCTGCCAGCTGGCCCACCACTTCGAGCCTCTGGGCCTGGCGGAGTTGGGTCTCGAGCTGACGCTGCTCGGTAATGTCATGGAAGACGCCCGTGATCTTGACGGTCCGGCCCTCATCCATCGTCACGGTGCCCTTGGTGTGCACCCAAATCCGTCGACCCTTGGCGGTGATGAGCGCCAGCTCCAGATCGAAGGGAGTGCCGTGGTCGATAGCCTCTTGCACTGCCGCGGCGATGATCGGCATCGACTCCGGGGCGTAGAACTGGATCGCGCTGGCCAGCGTGGGCGTGTACTCAGCCGGCGAGGTGTCGTGGATCCGGTAGGTCTCGGCGGTCCAGAACATCGTGTTGCCCACCGGGTCCACCTCCCAGCCACCGACCTGGGCCATGGACTGGGATGCCTGGAGCAACTGGGACGTTCGCCGGAGCGCGGCATCCGCTTCTCTTCGCACGCTGATGTCGCGGATGGCGGCCGTGACCAGGATCCCCTCGCTGCTCTCCAGCGGGCTGAGCATGATCTCGATAGGGAACTCGGTGCCGTCCTTGCGACGCCCGGAGAGTTCGATCCCAGTGCCGATCTGCTGCGCGAGCGCGTCGGCGGCGGATCGCAAGGCGTCCGCGATCAACCGTTCCGCGAACCCCTCGGGGATGATGTTCTTGACCTGCTGCCCGACAAGCTCATCGCGGCGGTAGCCGAACTGCTTCTCCGCCTGGACGTTCAGGAGGACGATCTTGCCGCTCTGATCCACCACCACCATCGCATCCGGCGCCGCTTCCAGGAGGCCGCGATACCTCGCCCCGGACTCCTTGCTCTCGGTGAGGTCACGGCTGATCTCCGAGAACCCTCGCAGAGCCCCAGCCGGATCGCGCAGCGCCGTGATGGTCACGTTTGCCAGAAAACGCGAGCCATCTCTCCGCACGCGTATTGCCTGTTCTTCGTGCCGGCCGCTTTCGGCCGCTAACCTGAGTATCTCCACGGGCTTGCCTCGGACGATCTCTTCCGGAGGGAAGAGGCAGGCGAAGCTTCGGCCGATGACCTGGTCGGCGGTGTAGCCCTTGATGCGCTGGGCTCCCGCATTCCAGCTGACGATCAGGCCCTGCGGGTCCAGCATGAAGATGGCGTGATCCTGAACTCCATCCAGGAGCAGTCGGTACTTCGCTTCGCTGTCTCGGAGTGCCCGGGCAGTGGATTCATTCCGAGTAGGGTGGGCCTCGGACCGACGAATCTCCGATCCAGCCAGTCGCGGATCCGGTGCCACACTCATCGCTCGCCGCATAGTCTGCTGCCGTCTGTTGACGCACAGTTAACATACCATTCCATAAGTATGGTATGCATAGTACGATCTGACTTGACTGGTCGGTGTCGGACTCGCCGGATCTAGTCCAGTTGACGCAGTCGACCCTACGGCCGATATAGCTCCGCCGGGGCGCTCGATCCGAAGGTGCCGATCCCGCCGGCGATCAGGACGGTGCCGTTGGAGAGCAGGGTGGCGGTATGTCTCGAGCGCGCAGCGATCGGCGAACCGGTGGGGTTGAACGTGCCGGCCTTCGAGTCGAAGACCTCAGCAGAATCGGGGCTCAGGGCGCCGCCGACCACCAGCACGTTCCCGCCAGGTAGCAGGGTGGCGGTGTGGAAATAGCGAGCGGTGGTCATCGAACCGGCAGGGCTGAACTTCCCGGTGCTCGGGTCGTAGAACTCAGCCGAATCGAGCCCCCAGCCTCCGGCGAGGAGGACGCGCCCATCGGCTAGCAAGGTAGCGGTGTGGTAGTAGCGGCCCTTGGTCATCGTGGCCGCGGCGCTGAAGGTGCCGGTCGTGGGGTTGTAGAGCTCGGCCGAATCCAGGCCCCAGCCTCCAGCGAGGAGGACGCGCCCGTCGGCGAGCAAGGTAGCGGTGTGGTAGTAGCGAGGGGTAGACATCGGGCCGGTGGGGCTGAACTTGCCGGTGCTCGGGTCGTAGAGCTCCGCGGTGGCGAGCTTTGTGGAGCCGCCGGCGATGAGGACTCGCCCATCGGAGAGCAGAGTGGCCGTGTGGTAGTAGCGAGCGATCGTCATCGAGCCGGTGGCGCTGAAGGTACCGGTCGTGGGGTTGTAGAGCTCGGCGGTGGCAAGGGGCCCCGAATCGCCAAAGCCTCCGGCGATCAGGACGCGTCCGTCGGAGAGCAGCGTGGCCGTGTGGTAGTAGCGGCCGACGGTCATGGCACCAGTGGCGCTGAATCTCCCGGCGTTCGGGTCGTAGAGCTCGGCAGTCGCCAGACCAGTCGTGCCGCTGCAGCAGCCGCCGGCTATCAGCACCTTGCCATCACGAAGAAGAGTGGCGGTCTGGGAGAGTCGGGCGGCCATCGAGCCCGTGGCGGTGAAATTCGATAGCGGAGAGCTGGCGGTAGACGTTGGCGAGGCGCCGGGGCTCGAAGACTCGACGGTCGATCCTCCGGAGCAACCGGCGACCGCGGTTGCTACGAGAAAGCCCGCCACGGCGACGCATGCGATCCGATGACGTGAGCCGCGTGACGGCCGTACAGGACCGAAGCCGATCCGGATCATTCGCCCTCAACCTCGCATACAGGTGGTCGCTCGGCGGCTCCTTCCGTTGGCCGGCGGGCACGTCACTGCACCGGCGTCCGAACCCCGGACGCAACCGAGGGTGCTGCACGGCGAGTCTAGCAGCGTGGGCGCGCGGACCGGAGCAGTGGCGCCAATCGCGATCCGCGCAACAAACCAGAACCCCGGCGGTTGGGCCGGGGTTCTGCTGTCGATGGGGCTGCGATTCGATCAGGACGGGAGAGCGACCACGTTCGCGGGCGCGGTGACCTGGTTCGAATTGTCGTTGACGTTGGTGATGTCGAACGAGTAGCCGAAACTGCCGGCTTGTCCGCCGGACGCGGCCGTGAACCCGTAGACGCCGCTGACCGGGTAGTTGCCGTCCTTGGCAACCCACAAGTCGGACTGGAAGCTGGCGGAGACGCCTGCAAGGCCCTGGTACAGGGCCCCGAGCGACGAGTCGCCCTTGTAGTGGACGCATGCGATGCCATTCTTCGATTCGTCGCCGGCAACCTTGAAGCCGCTAGCGTTCGTGTCGAAGTACCCCGCATAGTCCTTCGTCGGAAGCATGCTCGTCAGGTCGGTCGACGAAGTGTCGACATTCCAGGTGCTGCCGTTGTCAAAGGAGGTCCACTCCTGGGTTCCGATCTGGATGTACTGGATCCCAAAGCTGTTCACGAACGTTGCCTTGGTCGGCTTGTTGACGACGGTGCCGGAGATGCCGAAGCCCCCACTGTCGCCCGGCGACGCCGCGGTGCCGGTTGACGAGCCGAAGACGGTCCAGCTGAACTTGTAGCTCGTCAGCTGATCCAGGTTGGATGACAGCCCTGAGGTGAGCGAGCTGCCGTTGCCGCCTCCCCCGCCACCACCACCGCCACCGCCGGCGGGCACGCCAAATGGATTCGCTGTTGACGATGAGCTGCCGCACGCCCCGACGACGAGGGCGAGCGCGAAGCCAAGCGCGATCAGTTCGCGTCTGCGAACCGTCTTTCCCATCAGTGATCCTCCGCTCCAAGTAGTGTGGCCGGGCGACTGGTGCCCTCTGGCCGCTGACTGGACTCTACGCGATCGGGTAGGTCGCGGGGACTTGCCGACCAATTCGTTTCGCCAGGCAACATCATCGTTGATTCGGGCGCAGGCAGTCCCACGCGACGGTCCGACGCACCGGAAAGCGCCCGCGATCGCGTCCGAGATGTCGCACCCCGCGCGTCCGCGGCCCCTTGAGCCAGCGCCTCGCTTGACGGCGTACGTCGCATCCAGGCATGATTCAGCCATGAACTCGCGCGTTTTCGCTTGCTCCTGTCCGCGGCGGCCCCGCCGTCGGAGGTAGCAGGCTGCTTCGCGCTCCCACTCGGGAGCCAGCCGAGTCGCTCCAGGGGCCGCGGTCCTAGTCAGGAACCGCGGCTTTCTTGTTTCCTCCACGGACACGCCGCTTCCCGTGCCACGCGCGTGGTGACGCGCGCCTCCCCTTGCCTCACAACCGGAGCCGCGGGCGCCACGCTCTCGCAGCTCCTGCCGCCCAGATACCTCGAGGCATTCACATGGTCCTCCCTCTTCGATCGATCAAGTCGACAAAGGCCCACCGAACGGGTTCGGACCCGCTCGATGGCCTGGCGTCGCGCCTCCACAACGTCCTCGCCGAGGATCGCGGCACGCACCTCGCCAAGGCGCGGGTCGCCGCCTGGATCCGGAATCTTCTGGACACGCTCTTCCCGCAGACCGCGGAGCAGACCTACGCGACGGCGGGCGAGGTTCGCGACGCCCTCGACGCATCCGCCGCCGAATTGCGGTCGCTGCTGCGGCCCCTCGAGGCTGAGATCGACGACGCGGCTGCGGTTGCGGCCGCGTTCTTCCAATCACTCCCCGAGATCCACCGCCAGCTGATGATCGACGCCACGGCCCTGGAGCGCGGCGACCCCGCGGCGGAGAGTGTCGACGAGGTGATCCTGGCCTATCCGGGGTTCCTCGCCATCGCGGTCCACCGCGTCGCCCACCGCATCAGCGACCTTGGCGTGCCCCTCCTGCCGCGCGTGCTCTCCGAATGGGCTCACGAGCGGACCGGCATCGACATCCACCCCGGCGCGACGCTCGGCCACCCGGTCGTCATCGACCACGGCACGGGCATCGTCATCGGCGAGACGGCTCTCATCGGCAACAACGTGAAGCTCTACCAGGGCGTCACCCTGGGCGCCCTTTCTGTCGCCAAGTCCCTCGCGTCGACGAAACGGCATCCGACGATCGAGAACGACGTAGTCATCTACGCCAACGCAACGATCCTCGGCGGCGAGACGGTCATCGGCGCGGGCACCCTGATCGGCGGCAACACCTGGATTACCTCCAGCGTGCCGCCGAACTCCATCGTCTACCAGCGCAGCGAGGTCCACGTGCGGCAGGGCCGGGAGGACTTCGGAATGAGCGACTTCGTCATCTGACCCACCAATCAGGCCGGCATCGTGCCAACGACCGCCGGCGCGTCCCGAACATCTGAGGAGATCCCCGTGGCAAAGGCAAACAACGTCCTCGAGCTCATCGGAAACACACCGGAGCTCCGTATCAACAAGCTGTTCGACCCGCGAGTCGAGGTCTGGGCCAAGCTCGAAAGGCAGAACCCCGGCGGCTCGATCAAGGACCGCATCGCCCTCGCGATGATCGAAGACGCCGAGAAGCGAGGCGTCCTGAAGCCCGGTAGCGTCATCGTCGAGCCCACCTCCGGCAACACAGGCGTCGGCCTGGCCCTGGTCGCCGCCGTCAAGGGCTACAAGCTGATCCTGGTCATGCCCGAGTCGTTCTCCGTGGAGCGGCGGAAGCTGATGGCCGCATACGGCGCGACCTTCGAGCTGACCCCGCGCGAGCTGGGCATGAAGGGCGCCATCGCCAAGGCCCGAGAGATCGTGGCAGAGACGCCCAACGCCTGGCTGCCGATGCAGTTCGACAACCCCGCCAATGTGGAGGTTCACAGGCGAACCACGGCCGAGGAGATCGCCCGCGACTTCCCCGAAGGTCTCGACTACATCTTTGCCGGCGTCGGTACCGGCGGGCACGTCTCGGCGGTCGGCGAGATCCTTCGGCCGCGCTGGCCCAACCTGCAAGTCTTCGCGGTCGAACCCGAACTGTCTCCAGTCCTCAGCGGCGGCCAGCACAGCCCGCACCCGATCCAGGGCATCGGCGCCGGTTTCATCCCGGGCAACTACCACGCCGATGCCGTGACCGGCATCGTGCAGGTTTCGGCGCCGGACGCCTTCACCTTCGCCGTGCGCGCGGCCCGAGAGGAGGGGCTGTTTGTCGGGGTCTCGTCCGGGGCGGTCCTGGCGGCCGTCGCGAAGAAGCTCCCCGAGATCAAGGACGGTGCCCGCATTCTGGCCTTCACCTACGACACGGGAGAGCGGTACCTCTCCGTCCCGGGGCTCTTCGACGTGGAGCCGGAGACGGTGGTCGGCTGACCCGCGCCGCCTTCCCGCCCCGCAGGAGCGGCCGCAAGCACGGCCGCTCCTCGTCTTCGGCCTGTGGCGAGGCCCATACCGGGCCACTTATAGATAACCACGCACCGCAAGGTTAACCGGTTTACTCAGGGCCCTCGGACCCGATCGATTGGGCCGCTGCGACACTCGCCTAGCAGCCCAGAGCGGGGCAATCCTTGGGCATCAGGTCCGGCTTGGACGGACCGAATGGGCGTCCCACTGGAACCGTTAGTGCGCGCTACGCTCGCCAGCCGCTTCGACGTCGTCATCGTCGTCTGGGTCCTGGCTCTCGCCATAGGTTGGTCCCTGTGCGCCCTGTCTCGCGCCCAGCTGTCCGACTCTCAGTGGTCGTCAGCTCCACAGTCGGGACCGATATGGGTCGTGTCTGCCCAGGACGCCGCTCACTGAGATAGCCCTCCGGGACCTCAGCGGGGCGTCGCCATCCGCGCCTCAGGCGACGGGCGTGGAACTCGAAGCGTGCTCGGCCACCCCTCGCAGGATGATCTCGGCCGTAGTCCGATAGCCGATCCGGCCCGTGTTGACGATCAGGTCGTACTCATCGGGATCGCACCAGTCATACCCGTAGAGCTGGTGGTTGTAGGCCGCTCGATTCGAGTCGGTTTCGTGCATCTTGCGAACGGCATCGGCCTCCGTGAGCCCGAAACGATCCATCAGAGTGCGGGTCCGGACCGGCTCAGGTGCGCGCAGGAAAACCCGGAAGACGGCCGGGTTGTCGCGCAGGACGAAGCCGGCGCCGCGGCCGACGATGACGACGTTTCCGCCGCCGGCGGCCTCACGAATCCCCTGCTCGGTGAGCGCGATGATCTCTTTCCGCGGATCGTAGAGCGGGTCCGGATAGGGTGGCGTCCAGCCCGCGCCCATCCCGGGCTCCAGGGTTGACAGCGACCGCACGAGGCGCTCTAGATAGCTTCGAGGCCGTTCCTCCTGGTCCGCGACCTCGCTCGGGCGCAGAGCCAGCCTGGCCGCAACCTCCTCGATGAGCTTCTTGTCGAGGACTTCCGCCCCGAGCTTGTCCGCGACGATCGCCGCCACGCTCGAGCCACCTGCGCCGTACTGGCGAGAGATGGTGACGATGGGCATGTCGCGCTCCTTAGCTTGGCTGCGCCGGCTCGTTCGGCGGCCGCTCGTTCGGGTCTCCGGCCGGTACCCCGCAAATCTAGCCCGCCTCTCGGTCCGACGCCAGAGCCGTCGAGACCGATGCCGTCTGCCGATCAGAATGACGGCGTCGACCCGCGGCGGCCCTAGCCTCGAGTATCGAGCGCACCGTGCAGCTCCAGGGCGTGCTCGCGAAGCCAGCGCCGCCAGCGGCGGTGGTCCGGCCGCCGGCTGGCGACGATCTCCCAGAAGCCCGGCCCGTGCCCGAAGACCCGAAGATGCGCCAGCTCGTGGACCACGACCGTCTCCAGCGCCTCCGGCGGTGCCAGAATCAGCCGCCACGAGAACGAGAGGCGCCCTGCGCGCGAACAACTCCCCCATCGAGTGCGGGCATCCCGGACCGTCACGGCCGCCGGCGAGACGCCGAGAGCCTCGGCGTGGCGATCGATCTCCTGCTCGACGGCCGCCCGAGCCCGGACCCGGAGCCAGGCCTCCAGGATCGATGCCAGGTCCCGGCGTTCGCCCGCGCCAATTCGGACGACCAGCTCGTCGCTCTCGTCCGCGCCCTCGCGGCTGATCGTCGTTCGCTGCCGCGCCGTTCCGCCGGTCACGATCCGCAGGCGATGAGGCTCACCTCGGAAACGAAAGAGGCCGCCGTCGTCGAGCGGTCCGAACTCCGCCAGCTGCTCGGCCTGGCGGGCCTGCCTGTCCAGGTGCCGCCTCAGCCACGGCTCGCGCTCGGCCACGAACGATTCGGCCAGCCGCTCGGCGTCACCTTTCGTGCGAGCCGCCCGCGCCGGGATCGTCACCAGCGCCGTGTGCCGGGGATCCACCGTGAGGCGGAGGTGGCGCGCCCGAACCGAACGCCGGATCGTGCATTCGAGCCGCCCGCCTGGCAGCCGGAGCGTGGCGCGCCATTCGGTCGTCGTCGTCGCCATTGCGCCAAGAGTACCGCGGGAGACACGCCGAGAGCCCGCCGCGGCGGAGAGCGACCACGTGGCCGGCGTCGCCCATCGCAGGCCCAACGATTGGCGCGCGGCGAGGCCGTCGGTGCCTTTCGTCCCCCGAACGATTTGCGCGCAGCGGCGCCTGGTTGATGTAACATTCGCCGTCGCGTGGGGCTATAGCTCAGCTGG
>PMIP01000035.1 GCA_003158295.1 Chloroflexota bacterium
TCCTCCTGGCGCGAGACGAGGGAGACGACCGCGGCGTAGGCGGTGGCGTAGAAGAGGAAGCCGAGCAGGAACCAGAAGATATCGCCCAGGATCGAGGCTACGCCGAGGGCCGGGATCGGAGCGACATTGGTCACGTGGACCGCGNNGACCTTGCCCGCGAGCAGGCGGCTCGGCTGGATCGTGGCGAGGAGGATTTCCATGATCCGCGTCGCTTTCTCTTCGACCACGCCCTGAGCCACCATGTTCCCGTACTGACCGAGCGCGATCCAGAGCAGGATGCCCAGGGCCAGGCTGGCCAGCACGTTCTGGGTGTCCTTGGGATTGGGGGGCTGCAATAGCTGGACCGGGACCAGGGCCATGGCGGACTTGACGGCAGCCGGTGTGAGGCCGGCGTCGGTGAGCCGTGCGGCTTCCGCGGCCAGGGATAGGGCGGACTCGATGTTCGATGGGATCGCATCCTTCGCCACCGCCGTCGGGGAGGTCGAGGTCCCGATCACGAGCACGTCGAGCGTGCCCGCCGTTACCTGCGCCTTCCCGGCGGTGACGTCGGCGATGTCGCTGACCGTCACGTTCCCACCCAGGGCCGCGGCCGACGCGGCGAACGTCGGCTCGAGCGCCTGCGATCCGCCGCTGAAGCCCACCCGCACCGGGTTAGTTTTGCCGGCGAGCAGCGACGCCGCAGCGATCCCGACCACGACGAGAACCGCCATCACGATGGTGCCGCCAAGGAAGACGCGCGAACGCAGACGCATGCGGACCTCGCGGCGAGCGACGAGGACGATCGCCGGCAGCGGGCGCGTTCCGCCCAAACCTAGAAACCGCGCGTTCATGCCGCTGCCCCTTCGATGACCGTCCGGAAGATCTCGCCGAGAGTTGGCTCGACGCGCTCGAACTCGCGCACCGGTCCGGTCTTCAGCCCCGCCTGGAGCAACGCCTGATCGTCGACGCCCGGATCCAGCTCGAACAGCCGCCGCGTGCCGTCGGCCTGCACGAGCCGCACGCCCGGCACGCCGGCTTCCCAGTCGCTCGGGGCCCCGGGGACGTCGATCCAGCGGCGCTCCTGCCCCCCGGCCCGGAGCTCGTCCACGGTGCCGCAGGCAACCATCTTGCCGCGGTCGATGATTCCTACCCGGTCGCAGATTCGCTCGACAAGCTCGAGTTCATGGCTGGAGAAGATGACGGGGACTCTTGCATCCGCCCGTTCGCGGAGCACGTCCGCCATCACGTCCACGGCGACCGGGTCGAGCCCGGCGAATGGCTCGTCGAGCACCAGGACGTCCGGACCGAAGACCAGTGCGGCGGCCAGCTGGACACGTTGCTGGTTGCCGAGGCTGAGCGCCTGGAGATCGTCGTTGGCCCTGTCCTTCAGGCCGAAGCGATCAAGCCAGCGCAGCGCCGAGACCCGAGCGTCCGAACCCGTCATGCCGTGGAGCTCGCCGAGATACGCCAGCTGCTCGATTAGCCGCATCTTTGGATAGAGCCCACGTTCCTCGGGCATGTACCCGATACGCCGGCGCGTCGCGAAGTCGAGCGGCACGCCACCCCATCGCACCTCGCCTTTGTCGGGAGTGAGAACGCCGAGCACGATGCGCATGGTCGTGGTCTTGCCCGCGCCATTGCGCCCCACAAACCCGAACAACTCGCCGGCATGGACGTCGAAGCTCAGGTCTTGCACCGCGACCGTCTCCCCGTAACGCTTCGAGATCCCATCGATCTCGAGACGGCGATCAGTGCTCATGCTTCCTCCGGCGCAGCGTCCACGTTCGCCTGCCGCGGCGCCATCCGTATTGTCGCCGCTCCATCGGGGGCGAGCCCTCTGACGGCATCCGAACAACGGATACGTTCCCGCCCCGCGGTCAAGGCCGCCTCGACGGGCATCCGGGCCAACCATACGCTTGAAAGGCACGGACAAGCGATTGTCGAGCGTTCGGTGTCTCGCGCGCCTACAGTGAGCGGCACCGGGCCGTTCTGGCCACCGGCTCCGCACGGAGGACAACGTGGGGATCGAGAACGGGGGCGATCTGACGCCAGACGGCCGGGGAGCGACGGACCCCGGATTCTCGAGTCCCCCCGAGCCGCCGAGGTTGCCGGCCGATCCATTCGGGCCGGCTGAAGCCCAGGCGCCCGTGCCAACTGGCCTTGCCGGCGGGCCGTCGCCGGCTGCCTGGGGCTGGACGCCCTCGACGCCGCCGGCCTACTGGTCGGGCGGCGATGGGACCTCGCCGCGCGCCCGCCTACCGATTGTCGCCACCGTGCTCGCACTGTGTGTGGGGATCACGTTCCTCCTGCCGTGGGTGACCTTCGATGCCTTCGGCATCTCCGTCTCGCTCAGCGATATCTTCGGGGCCTCAGACTGGATTGGCCGCCTCTGGGCGGATCTGGTGGTTATCGGCTGCCTCGTGGCTCTCATCTCGGCGCTCTTCGACGCTTTCCTCAGACTCGGTCGACGGGCCGCGATCGCCGAGGCACTGGGATTCGGGGCCGTCGGAGCCGGGACGGTTATCGGAATGGCCTCGAGGTTCGACTCCTATGTCGGGGATCCTGGGTTCGGGGCGTGGCTGTGTCTCCTTGTGGCGGTAGCCGGCGTCATCGCGGCGGTCGTCCGCCTAGCCAGCCCCAAGGCATTCACTCCCGGTGGGCCTCCGTACGCGACAGCTCACTTTGCTCCTCCGTTCGCCCAGCAATACCCGGGGGGCTGGGCTCCGCCGTACCCCTCGACCCCGTATGTCGCGCCGGTCCCATCCATGCCTCCGGCGCCCGTCAGCGAGACCGCTGGGCAGGCTCCAGATCTCTCGGGATCTCCGGGAACCCTGGTGGTTCTCGTGGCCGGACAAACCACGACACGTATGGTCAGGCCCGGCGAGCTGCTCGTGGTCGGCCGCGACCCGAATTCGGGGATCGTCCTGGCGGATCCACGGGTCAGCCCCCGTCATGCGTCGATCGAACGCCGAGAGCCGGGCTGGTTGGTTCGAGGCCTGGACGTCGCCAACCCCACGTGGCTGCTCGACGCGACCGGCCGAGCCCAGCCGATCAAGGGCGAACTCGGCCTGAGGTCCGGCGAGCTGCTGATCGGCGGCGCCCAGGTGAGGCTCTACCCGCCGTCGCGGTGATAGAAGTCGCTCCAGGGGGCAGCAGTCAGCCCTCGGGCGTGTATGCCACGTCGGATTGCGATTCCGTCGCGGTGTCCTCGGTCACGGCCGCCTGTTGGGGTGCGCTAGACACAACGCGCATCATGAACCGCCGGAAGGGACGGGCGATGTCAGCCTTTCGGCCGCCGAGTCTCGGATCTCAAGGGTTGCTGCAGCGCCGCCGGCCCCTCCGGTCGCCGCTGCCCGCTCACTTGCCGGCGCCGTACTGGTCGCCCGCGATGACACCGCCGGGCAGGGCCAGGATGCCGCCCGTATGGCCGCTCCAGGCGATTTGAGTCCAGGTCCGGGCGTCGCTCGAGATCCAGGCTTTGCTGCCGTCGCCCTTCACGGCCACGATGACCGTGCCGTTCGAAGAGTAGAAGCCATCCGGCCCCGAAGCGCACTCACCGGTGCAGGCTACCGGGCCGAGCGGAGCGAAGCTCGGGTCGTCCGTCCAGGTCTGGCCGCCGTCGGTCGAGTAGGCGAGGGTATCGCCGCCGGGAGCCGAGTCGAGCGTGCCCTCCAGCAGCAGCCCGTGGGCGGCGAGATGGACCGCGCTGGGCAGGCCTGTGAAGTTGCCGCCGGCGAGGTGCCAGGTCTTGCCATCGTCGGACCACCAGATCGTTCCCCGCGGTGCGGCCGTCGACATGAAGACGTTCGGCTTCTGGCGAAGGGAGGTGCCCGAGTTCGCCGCGGGGCCTATCGCGAAGAGCCGCCCGCCCACGGATGTTACGAACGGGGGAGCCCATATGTTCGGGGTGCCGAAGGCGACCTGGGCGACCTTGGTCCAGTGGAGTCCGTCGGCGGACGTCTCGGTCGAGAGGCTGCTGCCGTCAAGGACGCCGTTGGCGTTACCACCGCCCGAATGGTCCCAGACCGCGACCAACGTGTTCGAGTTGCCAGCCAGGCTGACCATGTGGCCGAGACCCGACGTGGTTCCGGCCTTCGACCATGTGCGGCCGTCGGCGCTTGTCCAGACCGTTTGGGTCTCAGCGCTGCCGCTGCTGCTCAGTCCGATGGCCACGAGACCGCTCGGACCCTCGGCCAGGTACACGCCCGTCCCCGCGACGCCACTGGCTTCGGTCCAGGAGACGCCGTCACTCGACGTCCAGACTTGCCACGTCGCGACCCCGTTGGTCCAATTGCCCTGCCCAATGCCGGAGACCGCGAAGCCGCGAGTCCACTTGAGCGTGCTGGCTTTCTCGACCACGAACGGAAGTCCGGCCGAGCTGGCGGAGCTCCACGTGAAGCTCCTCCAGTCAGACGCGGGCGCGGTCGCTACCGGCGCCGACGCAAGCGCGGTGGGGGCCACGACAGACGAAGGCTCGGGCGACGGCACTCCGGACGGGACCGCCGACGGTAGGCCAGACTGGACCGTCGCCGGGTTCGAGCCGCTCGCGCCCGCACTCTGCGAGGCGCCGACAGAACCCGGGATCGAGGCGAGTCGTACCCCGATGACTACGGCGATCACTATGACCGCCAGGAGAGTCGCCGCCATGCCGGCCGGCAGACCGGATCGAGTTCGCCGCTGCATCTGGTTCCCCCCCGGTGCTCGGGCCGGTCGCGGCGCGCTGTCCGCCACCGCCAGCCATTCGTTCAGGATCTGGTCGCTCTTTCGAGGACTCATGGCTGGTCCTCCAGTTTCTGCCGGGCTCGACTGATCGCGGCGCGGACCGCGCCCTGGGAGCAGCCGAGCAACTCCGCGACCTCAGCGGTCGTGGACCCTTGGAACGTGGTCAGGACGAGGGCCGTCCGCTCGACCTTTGACAGCCGACTCATCGCCGCCTGGACGTCCAGCCAACGATCGTGAGTCGCCTCGTCCAGGTGCGCCGGAGACGGCGGACGCATGATCCGGCGCTCCAACGCTCTGAACCTGTCGGTAGCCACATGCCGTCCCGCCACGAGCAGCCAGGGCAATATCGGCTCGTCCCAGTCGACCCGGTCGCGGTTCTTCCAGAGCCGCATGAAGGCGTCCTGGGCAAGGTCCTCGGCTGCCCCGAAGTCGTTCGTCCAGGCCAGCAGGAACCGGAACACAGGTTTCCAGTTCTCGTGGAACGCCCGCTCGTAGAGAAGATCGGCGTCGCGGATGGCTACCACTGTCATACCCATGTACACGACGGAAGGGCGCGAAACGCACGTCCTAGCTCTGACATTCCACCAAATTCCGGCGCCAGATCGACGACATAGGCGATCAGGTCCACGCTTTGGTCTTCCCACGCTCGAATTGGGCTTTGGAGGGCCGTGTGGGATTCGAACCCACGACCAGCCGATTAAAAGTCGGCCGCTCTACCACTGAGCTAACGGCCCCCGGAGTGGCACACGCCTGGCGACGCTGGCGCGATAGTACCGCCCGGGCGATTCGAGAGACGGGCCCGCGGCTGCCGCTAGTTCGTCAGATCGTGGACCGCCGCAAGCAGTTCGGCGTCGCCCGATGAGTTCAGCTGGGCGGCCGTCATCGTCCCAAGGGCGCTCGGATCGAGCGGCACGGCCCCGCTGGCCAGCGCCACCGCCTCGTCGGGCTTGATGCCCACGCCGAAGATCTTGTGACCGGACGGCGTCAACCAGTACTTGGTGCCCAGGATAATGACCGAGCCGTCGGACAGCTGGAATTGCTGCAGGACGGTCCCCGTCCCGAACGTCGCCACGCCGACGACCTTCGCTCGCCCGGAATCCTGCAGCGCGCCGGCAACGATCTCCGATGAGCTCGCCGAACCGTGATCGACCAGCACCGCAAGGGGCAGGCTCGTGTGCGGCTGGCTGGTGTCGACCCGGATGCTCGTGTCGTTGCCGCTGGCGTCCTGCTCGATGTAGATGACGCCGTCCGTCAGGAACTGACTGGCGACGCCGGTGGCCTCCGACGCGTAACCGCCCGGATTGCCGCGCAGGTCGAGCACGATCGACGTGGCTCCGGCGCTCGTCGCTTGATCGATCGCCGTCTTGAGCTGGTCCGAGGCGCCGCTATCGAACTGCGCGAGGGCGATGTCGGCCACGTGTGTGCCCGGCACGATGCCCCATTCGACCAGTGGAACGGCGATGCTGGCGCGGGTGATAGTGAAGTCGAGCGGCGTTGCCGAGCCGGCTCGAGCGACCGTGATCTTGACCGTCGTCCCCTCGGGGCCGCGGATCCTCGGAGTGAGCTGATCGATCGTCATCCCGGTCGTGGAAACGCCGTCGACGGCCGTGATCAGGTCGCCCGCCTTGAGGCCGGCGGCTGCGGCGGGAGATCCGGCCACGACCTTGTCGATGGTGAGCGATCCGGCGCTGTCGGAGAGGAGAACGCCGATGCCGACCACGGTTGCGCCGAGTGACTTCTGGAAGGCCTGATACTCGTCGGGCGTGAGGAAGACCGAATGCCCGGTATCCCCGAGGCTGTCGACCAGTCCCTTGATCGAGCCGTAGAGCAACTGCTGGTCGGTCAGAGACGACCGGCCCACGAAGTTCTGGCGAATCACCTGGAGGGCCTCGTCGTAGAGGCTGCTGTCCTGCAGCGAACTGCCGGGTCCGACATCTGTCGACTGGGCCGAAGTCGCGGGCGTGCCCGACCCGAACGCGACGTGGTCGACAACCAGCCCGCCGGAGAACGAGAGCATGCAGGCGGCGATAAGAATGAGGATCTGGGGCAAGCGGCTGGGGCGGCTGGGCAACGGCCGGTTGGCTCCGACGGGGCTACTCCACGCGGGCGGCGCCGGCGGCTGCGCGGGCTGCGCCGGTGGCCAGCTCTGATTCGGCTGCGGCGGCCAGCCCTGATATGGCGCCCAGTTCTGGTTGCTTTGCCAGCCCTGTGCCGGTGGCCAGGCAGGCTGCCCGGGCCATCCCGGCTGCGGTGGCCAGGCCGGTTGCGCCGGCGGCCAGCTCTGCGGGGCGGGTGGGCTCTGGGGCGACCAGGGCTCCGGTGCGGGCGCGGGCTGGCTCAGCGGCGACTGTATGGGCGTGGCGGGCACGGGCGGCCACGGGTCCGGTGCAGCGGGTGGTGGCGACCAGGGCTCCGGTGCGGGCGGAATCTGCGGCGACTGTTCGGGCACGACGGGCGCGGGCGCCCACGGGTCAGTCGTAGCGGGGGGCGGGGCCTGCGGCGACCACGGCTCCGCGTCGGCAGGCGCCGGAGCCCAGTCTTGCTCGGGCGAATCCGCCGGAGTCCAGCCTCCCGCCTGGTCGTCGATCGGACTCCCGGACTTGTTCGGTATCTTGTCGTCGTCGCTTCGCATGCCGTTGCCTCCAATTCCGCTGCAGCACACATCATGGCCTACCTGCGCGCGGAGGACGCTGAAAGGGGAGCGAGGTTGCGGGTCCCTGAGGCGTACGATGGGCCGAGGAGGGCGACGGCAATGACCGACGATGACCGAACATCCAGCGACGTCCCGGGCTGGCTCGGACACCCTGACGCGATCGCCCCGACGGTGCTCATCCTGGGCGGGTTCCTGACCGCCCCACCGATGTACTCGCGGCTCGTCCGCCGTCTGGAGGCGCGAGGCGCCGCCGCCGTCGTCGTCGCGAGTGTGTGGACACCGGACTGGATGCTGGCCTCGGTCCTCGGCACCGGGTCGATCGCCACGCGCTCGGCCCGCGCCCTGCTGGCCGCGGGCCGAGTCGGCAGGGATCTCTCGGAGGGCGCGCCGGTCATCGTGGTGGGGCACTCGGCAGGCGGCATCGTGGCGCGATTGCTCACGGCCCCGGAGCCGTTCGCGGGCCGGCGATTCGGCGCCGCGCCACGCATCGGGGCGATCGTCACTCTCGGCACTCCGCACCGGGTCTCGAGCGGCGAGGGGATCGGCCGTCGCATAAACGATGTGGCTTCATCTATCGCGGACTCGCTCGTCCCGGGCTCGTTCTTCGCCCCGGAGATCGGGTACGTGTCGGTGGCCTCGCGAGCCGTCCGCGGCGATCCGGGAGGAACTGGCCGGGAGCGTGTCGCGCATCTGCTGTATCGGTCGGTGATCGGCCGCGCGGCTGTGCCCGGCACCGAGGGCGACGGCCTCGTCCCGGTTGTCGCGACCGCGCTCGCCGGCGCCCGATCGATCGTCCTGGACCATTCTCTGCACGGACCGGGCGCGGGCGGGCCCTGGTACGGAACGGACGACGAGGTTGACGTCTGGTGGCCGGTCGCGTTCGAAGCCTGGCGCGAGGCTCTCCGCTGCCGGGCCAGATCGGCCGGAGCAAGCGTCGCCAGACGGGGCGGCTAGCCTGCGGTCGCCCAAGGCGTTCGGGCGTTAGGGGTTCGCGGGCCGCCTCTGGCGGACGTATCAGCGCCGCGCTCAAGTTTGACGGCCCTCCGGCACGTCCCTACACTTCCCGGGCGGGGTGGAGCAGCGGCAGCTCGTCGGGCTCATAACCCGAAGGTCGGCGGTTCGAATCCGTCCCCCGCAACCAAGCTCTGAACCTGAAACCCGGTCGAAGGACCGGGTTTCGTCGTCTGTGAGCACTAGTGGCGAATGCTAACGTGAACCTGGGCCGGTCGAGCGGCATCGAGTGGGTGAAGGCGTTCCAGCGCACTGGTGGGAGGGAGATGGTGAACGGGGCGTTAGCCGAACGTTCACTGGTCGACCTTGCCCGCTCCGGGGATACGGCCGCCTTCGAGTCGCTCGTGCGAAGTCGGATGGATGCCATGTATAGACTCAGCCTGGCGATCCTCGGCGACCAGGCCGACGCCGCCGACGCCGCGCAGGAGACATTCGTCGCCGCATGGCAGGAGCTGCCTCGCCTGCGTGATCTCGATCGCTTCGATGCCTGGCTCCAGCGCGTCGCGGTCAACTCGTGTCGCATGACGCTCCGCGCCCGTGGCCGGCGGCGGATAAGGGAGATACCGATAGCGGAGATGGGCTCCGTAGAAGAGCGCGCACTCGTGGCCGCCCCGGCCCGGGCCGACTCCGAAGTCCTCAGGACCGCGATCCAGCGCCTCCCGCTCGATCAGCGGGCCATCCTCGCTCTCCACCACCTCGACGGCCTACCCGTGGCCGAGGTCGCGGAGATCCTCGGCATCCCGGTCGGCACGGCGAAGTCGCGCCTCTTCAAGGCGCGGACGGCGCTCGAAAGGGAGCTCCTCGAGGAGGACCGATGAGCGAGCCTTCGGGAGGACCGATCGAACGGTCATGGGACGACGAACGACTCGGAGAGGCCTATCGAGCAATGACGGCGCGGCAGGTGCCGGTGGGTCTGGCAGACGCCGCGATGGCGGCGGCCGCGGCGAAAGCGCATCGAAGCCGCCGCCGCGGTCCCGAACTTGCCTGGCCGAGGTTGCGCCCGCTGCGCACCGTACTTGCCGGCAGCGTACTCGTGCTCGGCGCGATCGCGATCCTCGTCGCGGGCCTCTCCTTCCGTGCTACGCCCGCCGCAACGCCCGGCGGGACCTCCGCGATCGGCGCCCCGACGATGGTCGACGGGCTGACCGTCCAGACGGTCAGCGCGGCACTGGCCGCCGAGCCGAATGGGGGCGACGGTCTGGTGGCCATCGAGGGGTGGATCAATCCGATGCCGATCCCCGCGGGATGCAATCCGGAGATAACGCCCGGTCCGGAGTTGGAGAAGTCCTGCACGGCACGCCAGCTGCTCGTGACGGAGGCCCGTCAAGACCTCGCTAACAATGCCCTGGTGTCCCCTTACCTCTATGCCCGCGAGTTGGCGGGGGCCAATGTGGATTCGCTTCTACCCGACATGGCCGATACCAGTGCCGCGGCCAACTTCGTTCCGCTTCGGGCGGTGATCGTCGGCCATTTCCACGACGCTCGCGCCGCCGAGTGTGGCGCCGACCAGCGGGCCGCCTGCGAGTCCGCGTTCGTAGTCGATCGGCTGGCCTGGCTCGACGGCAAGAACCTCGGGCCCAGCATCTGGATAGGCGGCGACTCCACGGGCGCCGAGCTCAAGCCGCGCCTCTCGGCCGACGGCGTCGTGGCGGCGTTGCAGTCGTCGCTCGATCCGTCGGACGAGGTGGTATCGATGGCGGCCGTGAGTCTCATCGACATCACGAGCATCACCGGGAAAGGGACGCAGGCGAGCGGCGACGGGGCCGCAGTCCTCTGGTATGTGCGTATCGCCGGACCGGCTCCGCGCTACCCTGTGATGGGGTGGGGCGCCGGCAACAGTGGCTGGATGGTCCTGGACGATGCCACCGGCAAGCTGAGAGGCGCAGGAGGCTGGGGCTTCGTATCGGCCATCGCGAGCTCCTACTCCCCGTCCCCGAGATCGCCGCTGCCAGACGGACTCTACCCACTGCCGACGGTCAACTGGTTGGCCGGAGGTGCCTGCGCCGGCGTCGGTCTTGACGCGGTGCTGCGTGGCAGCCCGAGCGACCCGCAGGTTGCCTGGTTGGAGAGCAGCATGGGCGGCACATTGAGCCGACGCGACGTTACCTGGCCGGCCGGCTACCACGCCCGTTTCAACCCCAAGATAGAAATCCTCGACGAGAACGGCAACGTCGTTCTGCGCGATGGAGACGCGGTTGAAGGCGCGTGCGGCTACGACCCCGACACGGGGTGGACCTACCTGCAGCCGCCGTTCAAGTGAGCCACCCCCGCTCCGCTCCTCGCTCCCAGTTGCGCGCTCATCGTGTCTGGGCCCGCCGATACTCGCCGCGCGCCCGCGTCATCAGACCTGTGCTTACCAGGTAGCGGCGAAGCGCGGCGAAGTCCTCGTGATAGGCCGCCAGCCGATCGTTGACCTCCGGCTCGGCGTATGTTCGGTCCTCGGCGAAGCAGTGCTCCATCAGGTAGCGGAGCACCGCCCCTCGCTTCCTCTCCTGGGCCGGGATCGAGATGAGCTTCCCGTTGCGCAGGAATGCCCGCAGGACCTTGGCGTCGTAGGCGGGCAACGGCTCGCCGTCCGGGCCCGGCAGCTCGGCTCCCGCCTCGTCGGTCCGTTCGAGCGCAGCCAGCTGACCGGAGACCGCTTGCAGCCGATCGACCCGCAATACGTACTCGACATATGGACGACGCGGCGTCGACTCGACGAGCCCGGCCGCCTCGAGCCTCTTCAGGTGGTGGACGACGGTCCCGGCCGAGAGGCCGCTCGCCGCGGCCAGCTCTTCGACCGCCATGGGTCGCCCGGCCAGAAGCCCAACCAGCCGCAGCCGCGAGGCATCGGCGAGGGCGCGTAGGGCCAGCAAGAGCAGTTGATCCACGGCCGTATTGTAGATGCGATTTGACAGTCGTCAAATCCACACTGCGGATGGGGAAATGGCCGGACTCCTCGACGCGAGAAATCAGCGGCGCGTCCTGGCGTGGCAGTCGATGCAGTCGATGGCCCACGGTAGGGCCTCCAGCCGTTCCGGGGCGATGGCCTTGCCGCAGGTCTGGCATCGCCCGAACGTGCCGGCCTCGATCCGCCCCAGGGCGGCCTCGATCTGGACCAGGTGCTGCTGTTCACGCCCTCGCAGCTGCTGGCCGCGCTGGCTCTCGGTGACCTCCGTGGCGGCGGCGGTCTGCGCGCCGTGAGAGACGCGGGGATGCTCTACCTCTTCGGCGAGCTCGACACGAAGCCGCTCGCGCTCGGACTCCAGCGCAAGGCGCGCGCCGTCGATCATCTTGGGATCCATGGGTGGCATCCTACGCTGCTCGATGAGGTAGCGCGCGCCCTGAGCGCGCTTTCGGCGTGCGGCCGGCTCGTCGAGGGCGTTCGGACGGAAGTGGCATAAACTCGGTCCGAGCGATTCGATGCCGAACAACCGAATCGCGGAGCAAGACCTGCAGGCGGTTGAAGGAGCACCATGGCGAGCGCGAAGGATCCGGTTTGCGGCATGGAGGTCGACACCGGCACCGACCTCAAGTTCGAGTACGAAGGCGAGACCTACTACTTCTGCAGCCGCGGCTGCAAACTCGACTTCGAGGAAGATCCGGAGAAGTACCTCGATCCAACCTACGAGCCGCATATGTAGCCCGGCGGGTTCCAAGAAGGCCCCGCCGGAAGCCCGCCGCGTGGTACGCTCAGGATGAGCGTTCGGAGTGCCGCTGGGCCTCCAAGCCTGACGAAACAATCACGATTCCTGGAGAAGCCCGATGACCTACGTGATCGCCGAGCCCTGCGTCGATGTGATGGACCGCGCCTGCGTGTCCGTCTGCCCCGTCGACTGCATCCATGACGAGCCCGGTGTGGACCGCACTCTCTACATCGATCCGGACGAGTGCATCGACTGCGGTGCCTGCGAGCCCGAGTGCCCGGTCAACGCCATCTTCACCGAAGACAGCCTCCCGGCCGAGTGGACGAAGTACACGGAGATCAATGCTCTCTGGTACTCCGACAAGGACGCCGCGCGCAAGCTGGTCGACGCCGCCAAGCCCGCCTGATCTTCTTCGGCATTCCAGTGGCGCCCGGCCGGCCGGCCGGGCGCTTCGATTCCCGGGCGAGGCGAAGGGGCCCATAAGTCGGCGCGGCTAGACTTGGCCGATGCGAATCGTTTCCCTATTCCCCGCGGCCACCGAGATCGTCTGCGCGCTGGGCTTGCGCGATCGGCTCGTAGGCATGAGCCACGGCTGCGACTTCCCCCCGGAGATAGAGGGCACGGCAGTCGTCACTCGGCCGCGGATCGTCGGTGACGCGACGGCGTCAAAGTCCGCGGCTTTGGCCGAGGCGACGGTTCCGGGCGAAGAAATGGGCCCTGCGGAGCTGGATCGACCGGCCCTGCTTGCCGCCCGGCCGGATCTCGTGATCGTTCGCGAGGGCGGGTTCGGACTGGGCGCCGAGGCGGTTCGCGAGGCCTTCGGCGAGGCGGAGACCGCCCCATCGATCATCTCCCTGGACCCGGTCAGCCTCGAGGGCATCTTTCATGCGATCACCTCGGTCGGGGCCATGGCCGAGACCGAGGACGAAGCGATGGGCTTGGTCGAAATCCTGCGGGAGGAGATAGGTGCGATCGAGCAGGAGGTCGTGGTGCGGCACGACCAGGGCCTGGCCCCCAGCCGGGTCGTGGTTCTCGAGGCGCTCGAGCCCTTGCTGGCGAGTGGTCGCTGGGTTCCGGAGCAAGTGCGTCGCGCAGGCGGTTGGGACCTGCTCGGGCGCGAAGGTGAACCCCCATCGCCGACGAGCTGGCAGGCGGTCCTCGACGTAGATCCCGAGATGCTCATCCTGGCCCCGGCCGGACTCAACCTGCTGCAGACCCAACAGGCCTGGTCTCGGACCCCGAAGCCCGAATTCTGGGACGAGATCGCGGCCGTGCGGCGAGGCCAGGTCTTCGTCGTGGAGCCCGTCTACTTCTGCCGGCCCGGGCCCAGGGCCGTCGACGGGGTCGGCATGCTGGCCGAGATCTTCGACCCGGAGGGCTTCGTCGACACCTCACCGCCCAACAGCTGGACACCCCTCTTCGAGTAGCCGGCGGCTCTGTCCCGGCAGGCGGGCGGCTGCGTCCTACCTCATGCGCGATTCTTGACAAGGTCGCGCCCTCATTTCAGGATTTGTTCAGCCTGAACAGTAAATATCTGGGCAGTTACTCCTCCCTCTCCTCCTCCCTTCCTCCCGCGCAAGACGAGATCACACAGCCGGTCGTCTCCCCCCCTCGACGACCGGCTCTCGTCTGTCATGGACCGGTTTTGACCGGCGGAATTGCCTGTCGGTTCGCCCCACAGGGCGCAATTGCGCGCAGGACCGGCCATCACGAGCCTCCTGGCACGCCTATACTCGCCCGCATGTCGCCCCTTTCGAACAGGACCGTGGCCACGATCGGCTCTGGCGTCATGGCCGAGTCGATCATCGCCGGGCTGCTCCGGGGCAAGCTCGTTGGGCCCCGCCAGATCGTCGGTAGCGAGCCTCGGCCGGAGCGCCGCGAGGAACTCGAAAGTCAGTACGGCGTGCGCATGGTCGCGTCGAACCTGGAGGCGGCGGCCGAGGCGGACGTGATCCTGCTATCGGTCAAGCCTCAGACGCTGACCAAGGTCGGCCACGAGCTGGGCGGCCACCTGCGCCCCAACCAGCTGATCGTCTCGATCGTGGCCGGCGCAACATGCAAGGTCCTGACCAGCCTGCTGAGCCACCGCGAAGTCGTCCGCAGCATGCCCAACACCCCCGCCCAGATCGGGCGCGGCGTCACCGTCTGGTACCCAACACCAGAGGTGACCGAAGAGCAGTGCGATCAGGCGAGGGTGCTGCTGCGTGCCCTGGGCACGGAGCTGCAGGTCGAGGACGAGCGGTTCGTGGAGATGGCCACGGCGGTCAGCGGAACCGGCCCGGCGTACGTCTTCCTGGTCATGGAGGCGCTCATCGACGCGGCCGTTCACCTGGGCTTTCCTCGCCACATCGCCCATGACCTTGTGATCGAGACTCTCGAGGGCAGCACGGCCTTTGCCAAGGCAACGGCTCAGCATCCCGCCGTTCTCCGAAACATGGTCACGTCGCCCGGCGGGACCAGCGCCGCCGCGATTCATGAGCTCGAGTCGGGCCGGCTGCGGACCGTGCTGTCCGAGGCCGTTTGGGCGTCGTACCGTCGGACGATCGAGCTCGGCGCGGACCTGGAGAAAGGTCTGGGGCTGAACGAGGGTCAGAGCGCCGGGTCGATCGGCGGTGCAACCAACGGCCGCACGGCCGGAGGAGCCCGCTCGAAGACCTCGACCGGCCGGCGATCCGACCGCTGACATGCCTGTAACGGGCGATCCCGGCTCGACGACCGCGCCCCGCGGCCTCCTGGCGATCTTCGCCCACCCCGACGACGAGAGCTACGGCGCCGGAGGCGTGATGGCCCTGGCGGCGGCCTCGGGCAATCCCGTGTGGGTGCTGTGCGTCACCAACGGCGATCAGGGCGGAAAGCCCGGCGAGACCAACGTAGACCACTCGCTCGATCCGGAGATTCGCCGCGAGGAGTTGCGCTGCGCCTGTGAGGCGATGGGGATCTCGGAGCCCATCTTCCTGGGGTACCGCGACTCGGGGATGGAGGGCTGGGGCGCCCCTCCGGGCTCCCTCAGCCTGGCCGATCCGGGCGAGGTGGTGGAGCGGATGCTGGACGTCATCCGCCGGCTCCGGCCGGCGGTCATCGTGACATTCGATCCGGGCGGCGTGTACGGGCACCCGGATCACGTGGCCACCTCCGCCACCGCCACGGCCGCCTACCGGCAAGCTGCCGCCGAACCGGGCGGACCGGTGGCCCTCTACCATCAGGCTCTGCCGCGCTCCCGGATTGCCGCGATGCGGGCCGCCATGGAGGAGGAGCGGCTTCGCTCCGGCGAGACGGAAGCTCCATCAGAGGACGATCTGCGCCAGCAGCAGGCCTTCGAGAGTCTCGCGCGGCCGGACGAGGAGATCACGACGATCGTCCAGATCGGTCCCGTCATCGAGCGCAAGATCGCGGCTCTGGCCTGCCACGACAGCCAGATGCGCGGCCGCCGATGGGACGATCCCGATACGCGAGCCCAACTCGAGGCGATGTTCGGCACGGAGACGTTCGTCAGGGTCGATCCGGCTCCGAGCCCGGGGGAGACAGAAGATCGATTCAGGGCGCTCCAGTGGGGCACGCGGTGACATATCGGAATACTGCGCGAGGGGGTCCTGGAGACGGCGACCGGAGAGCGGAACTGCCCCTATCCGGCCGCGCGCTGGCCGAAGCCATCCGCCCGAACGGAGAGAACGGCCGCGTCAGACGCTCCTCCCGCGATGGGCTGACCATCGAGCAGGCTGCCGCCGTGGAGGCCCCGCGCGAGTTCCGGCTGGCGCCGGACGGCCGCCGCGTCGTCTTCACCGCTGAGGCCGCTGGGGCACGGCAGATCTTCGTGATGCCGATCCGGGGCGGCTACCCGGAACAACTGACCGCCACCGAGAAGTCCGCCTCCGACCCGCAGTGGTCGCCGGACGGCCGCCGCATCGCTTTCGTACGTGACGAGGCGATCTGGATGATCGACGTGGAGGGCTCGCATCAGGCCCTGGTCACGCACCACCCGGGCGGCAATCGATCGCCGCGATGGTCGGCCGACGGCCACCAGATCGCCTTCGTCTCGCGGCGACGCGGCTGGGACCAGCTCTGGCTCGTCGACGCCCCGGTGCCGCGCCGCGGCCGTCCGGCGGCTCGACCGCGCTCTCCCGAACCAACGCCGCTGACTTCGACCGGTGTGGACATCGACGACTACGCGTGGGCCCCCGACGGCCGCCGTATCGCCGTCACTTCACAGAGACTGCCCAACCTGCTGACCTCGCAGATCCACATCGTGGACGTCGCCACCGGTCGCGACAGGCTCGTTGCCGGAGAAGCGGCCTGGGAGACCGGGCCGCGCTGGCTGGCCGACGGGTCGGGCCTGCTGATGGTGACCGACCAGGACGGGTGGTTCCAGGTCGTGTGCGTTTCATTGGATGGCGGCCGGCGCGCCGTACTGACTTCCGGCCCGCATGAGCACGGCGAACCCGGCGGTGGCTGGGGATACGCTGCTCTGCCCTCGCCGGACGGGCGACGCTTCGTCCACGTTGAGATCCGAGAAGGGCTGGTAGATCTCCTGGTGGGGAATCTGCCGGCCGGGGATGGCGCCGCGCCCGCGGTGGGCCGGACCTCGCCCGTCGCGACCCCGTTCGAGGGGGTGTGGATGGCGATCGGCTGGCTGCCGGGCTCCTCGGCGATTCTCGCGATCGGCAAGAGCGATCGAACGCCGGACGACCTGTGGCTTCTGCCGATTCCGGAAGCCGCGAACGAGGGGCCGAAGCCGCGCCAGCTGACCCATTCCCTGCCGACCGTGGTAGACACCGCCCACTTCGCCGTGGGGACACGGATCGCCTTCGAGGCTCGGGACGGGCTGCGCGTCGAAGGGACGCTGTACCTGCCGGCGAGCGCCGTTGGGGAGGAGGCGACGCGGGTCCCCTGTCTGGTCCACTCACATGGCGGGCCGACTCATCAGTCCTTCCGCGACTGGATGCCGTTCCGACAGCTAGTCGTGGAGGCGGGGATCGCCTTTCTTTCGGTGGACTTCCGCGGCTCGACCGGCTACGGCCGCGACTTCCGGTGGGCCAACCGCGGGGAGTGGGGCCATGCCGATGCCTTCGACGTTATCGATGGCGCTCGTTGGGCGGCTGCCCAGCCGTGGTGCGACGGGCGCCTGGCCCACTACGGAGCCTCGTACGGCGGCTACATGACTCTCTGTGTCCTGACCGAAGAGCCGTCACTCTGGAAGGCCGGGATCGACCTATTCGGCGACTCGGAGATCGCCGACAGCTACCGCCACTGCGACCGGCCGGGCCGGATCGACCTGGAGCGGATGATGGGTAGTCCGGACGATCCGGAGGCGGCTCCCGGTTATCGTCGCGGCTCGCCGTTCTACAGAGTGGAGCGAATCGAGGCACCACTGCTCATCCTCCACGGCCGCAAGGACAAGCGCGTGGTGCCGCTCATGACGGACAAAGTCGTCGAGGCGCTCGAGATCGAGGGCAAGTACTACCAGGTCCATTGGTACGACGAGGAATCCCACGGGTGGCAGAAGCGCGACAATCGTCGTGACGCGTGGAAGCGCTGCCTGGACTTCCTGCGGCGCCACCTTCTGGAGCAGCTCGACGAGGAGTGACCCGCCGGGCGAAGGGGGGACCAAGTGTTTCGCCCCAAGCCGAATCCTCTCGACAGTGACGAGTTGAACGCCTATTTCGACGCCCTGGACCACCTGGACGGAGTCGAGCTGCTCCGCATGAGCGCGGCATGGCGATCGGTCACGAAGTCGACCCACGAGGAAGCGTGGGCTGCGGTTCGAGCCGTCGGCGCTCGCTACGGCCTCTCCAAGGAAATCGACTGGGTTCGCAAGCGAGCCATGGCCTGGGCGTCGCGCGGCAACAACTCGATCCCTTACACGATCAACGACACCGAGACTTGGGCCACGGTCAAGCTTCAGGCCGAGGAGGCGATCGTCGACGCGGCCCTGGCCGTGGCGCTCGGCGACCGGCTCGACGAGCAGGCTCGCGCGACCTTGCTCGCCACGTGGGACCGCGCCACGTAGCCTCCCGCCGGCGCGTTGGCCCGGCTGCCCCGCCGCCTAGCCCGTCCCGCCGCCCGGCTGCCCCGGAGCATGACATCAGCTTCGTGGCACCCGGCCTGTTTGGAGCTGCGGATGTAGGCTGGCCGCGTGGCGGATCTCAGAGTCGAACTACTGGCGATCGAGGACTGCCCTCACCTGGGGCAGGCGCAACACGACCTGGAGAGCGTCCTGCGCAAGGGGATCATCGAGACTCCGGTCCAGCTGATCTTCGTCGGCAGCCTCGAAGACGCCGAGTTCCTCGCTTTCCCGGGATCGCCCACGATAAGGATCAACGGCGAGGACGTTGTCCCCCAGCCCGACCTGCCGGTCGCGCTCGGCTGCCGAACCTATCGCGACGGGCAAGGTCGAAGGGTGGGCTCCCCACCGATCGAGTCGATACTCGCCGCCGTCGATCTCCACCGCCGAAGCCGCCTGGAAGCCTTCCAGCGCCAGGAGGCCGGCCTGGTAGCAAGATTCGCCCGAGAGGCTGCGGAGGCCGAAGGCTTGACCGAATCGGACGACACGAGCGGCGAAGGCTGACCGATGAGCTTCCGCGAAACCGTTCGAGTCCTGCCGCATCGAACGATGCGGTCGCTCTTTATCTCGCTGTCGCATCGCCGGTCCCTGGCGCGGTTGGCCGTTCGCAGCCCGCTGACGCGGCCCGTGGTCGCGCGCTTCGTCGCCGGGGAGACGCTGGACGCGGCGCTGCCGGCCATCGTCGCCCTCCAGAATGCCGGCCTGCGGACCACCGTCGATGTTCTGGGCGAGTCGGTGACTTCGCCCGAGCTGGCCGCGGCCGCCGTCGAGCGCTACCTCGCGACCGTCGCCGCACTCTCGGCCCGCGGCCTGGACGCCAACGTCAGCCTCAAGCTGACGCAGATGGGCCTCGAGATCGATCGCGACCTGTGCCGGAACAACGTGATGCGCGTCGTCGAGGCTGTCGAGACCGTCAACGGCTTCGTCCGATTCGACATGGAGGATCACACCAAGACCGACGCCACTCTCGATATCTGGCGGGCGGCCCACGACCGCTATGCGCAGGTGGGCGTGGTGATCCAATCGGCGCTGCGGCGCAGCTCGGCGGACGTCGATGCCATCACGGCCGCTGGAGGGCGCGTCCGGCTCTGCAAGGGCGCCTACGACGAGCCGAGCGGAGTCGCCTACCGGACCAAGCAGGCCGTCGATGCCAACTACGCACGCTTGATGGAGCGGCTTCTGCTGGCGGACGCGCATCCGGCCCTGGCCACGCACGACCCCAGGCTCATCGCCCGCGCCATCCAGATCGTCGAGAGGGAGGGGATCGCGCGCGACCGGTTCGAGTTCCAGATGCTCTACGGCGTCCGGCGGGACCTCCAGCGGATGCTGATCGATCGCGGCTACAGGGTCCGGATCTACGTCCCGTACGGCATGGAGTGGTACCCGTACTTCATGCGCCGCCTGGCCGAGCGACCCGCAAATGTCGGCTTCATGCTCCGGGCCGTCCTCCACGAGGAGGCTCGGCGGCTGCGCGGCCGATAGCGGCTTGGCGCGACTCAGGGCGGTCGGCAGCGCCCGGCGCCGGCCCATAGCGCCCCCCGCGGCTCGTCGCGGCTCCGGCACCGCAACCAGCGCGGCCGTCAGCCTCTGTCGCCTCGAGTTGTCTGCTTGCGGTCCAGCGCGGCCGTCATCTGTCGGCAGTGTTCCTCGATGTGCGCGGCGAGCATGACGTCCACGATCTGGCCTACGGTCATCTCGCCTCGCTGCTTGTTCAGCCCTCGCCGGGCCACCTGCCGCTCGTCGAGCTCGAGCAGCCGGCGCACGACTCGCTCGAGGGAGTTGTCGAGGCGCGTGTACAGCTCGGGGACGGGCAGGGTTCGGTCGCGGTCGACGGTCAGGAGGCGAATCAGGTCGCTTGGGGCGCGTCCGAATGGGACGGGCTCGACTCCGCCGGCCAGGACGCGCTCGATCTCCCCGAGCCAGTAGGGCAGCATCTCGTCGATGTGAGCGAGCACCTCGCGTCCGACCCACTCGCGACGGCGCGGCAGGTCATCCGGCGGAAGGGGGCTCAGCTCGATGCGACTGCGGACTCGTACCAGATTGTCGCGAGCGACGCGCAGTCGTTCGACCTGCGCGTAGAGGGTTGCCATGAGTCGGGACTCGCTCCTGAACGGGACCGGACGACGGGCCGGCAGTGTCAACGAAGAATGTAGCGAAGTCCGCGGCGGCTGTGGTCACCCGGTCGCGTGGAGCGGGCGCTTGCGACGCCGGGGCAAGACGCGGCTAGGGCTCCTCCAGCACGATCGTTCGCGCTTCGGAGGGCGTGGCAACCTGGGCCAGGAGTACGCCGGCCAGGACGATGGCCGCTCCCAGGACCCGAATGGGAGAGAAGGTTTCGTTCAGGAACGTGATCCCCAGGATGATCACCACGACGGGCTCGACAGTCGCCATCAGCGAAGCCTGCGCGGCGCCGATCCGGGCGGCCGAGGCGTAGAAAGCCTGAATCGCGATCGCCGCGGCGACTATCCCAATCCCCAGCAGGCCCGGCCAGGCGGCCGCCGGTATCTGCGTGGGTAGTAGAGGCTCGCGGGCCACGATCCCGACCACCATCGTGGCGACGAAGGTGCCGGTCATCATGACCGCGCCGGCAACCGGCGGGGAGACCTCCGCACCTCGGCCCCGCGAGCGCATGTCGGCTGTCTGGCCGGGTCGTTCGCCGGCCATCCACGCGGTCAGGACGATGTAGACGGCGTAGGCGACCGGCGACAGCAGGGCAAGCAGGATTCCCTCCCGGTCCGTATCCGGCTTCACGCCTCCGATGGTCAGGACGGTCCCGAGGATCACGATCCCGAGCGACCCCCATGCGAGCCGGCTCTGGAACTTGTAACCGAGGCGCAGGCATAGGACGGCGACCAGCGCCGGGTAGGCGCTCATCAGAAGAGCGACGAGCGAGATGTCTATGCGCTCGATGGAGGCGTAGTAGACGCTGGCGTTGACGATGAAGAAGGCTCCCGTGAACAGCAGCCGGACCAGGGTTCTTCGATCCAGTTCCCTTAGCTCGGCCCGGGCGCGTGGCTGGGACAGGAGCCAGACCCAGCTGACCAGTGTGGCAAAGAGAAATCGCCATACCAGCATCGCGATCCAGTCCACGCCGGCAGGGTGGACGTAGCCCTTGAAGAAGAGCGGGCCCGTGCCGTAAGCAGCGCCCGCGAGGGCGCCCAGCGCGATCCCGACGATGCGGCGGCGATCCATTTGCGAAGGCTAGCAGGAGCCGCTTCAAAGCCGCCGGACGCGCGGTCTAACGTGCAAAGTGCCGGGCGCCCGAGTTCACGGTGTTAGTCGCCCCTTGACGGCCCCGGCGCTGTGCGGACCGGTCCCGGTTCAACCCTGGACGCCATCCGGACTACGGCCCGAGTACCGATGCAACGGTACGAGTGAGTCATATGCCGGGTCGGCGCCTCCTCGTAGGATCGCATCATCAGAGCGGTCGAATGGCCGCATTCCTGAGGTCGTATGCGATGACTTCTCGGGCTCGCGAACGCTGCCCACGCTGCGGCAGGCGCCTGGTAAGCACGCGCTTCGATACGACTTTCAGACTGCCGGATCGGAGCGAGCGTCTCTGTTTCGGCATTCCCGGCGGCCTGTGCGAAGACTGTCATCAGCTGTACATCGACCCGGAGCTGATAGAGCTGCTCGACCTGGGTCAAGGCCGCTGCGTCTTCGCCATCGAAAGCGACGTCGTCGTCCAGGAGCAGGCCTGGTCCAGCGCCGAGTAGGTTCGCCCGGTTGTCTCCTCGCGCTCCCCTGAACCCGATGTGTGCGTGCGCCTCGGCACGCTGGGTTCCGCAGGAGCGCAGGGCCTGAGTTCAGGGCTCGCCAAGTGGTCCACGCGTTGTAGCCGGGTGCTCGGCGGGGTAGTGTGGCGCCCCGCATCACGACGAATCTGGCGCGGGACCGCCACGGAACGGATCTCACGTGTACCAGCGTCCCAGCGAATACTCCGATGACGTGGACGAGCCGCTGGTTCGACCGGTCAAGCTCGCCATGAAGGGCCGCGGGCTGCCCGCTCCGCCGCTGGTGCCGCTGGTGGGCGCGCTGGGTATCATCCTGGGACTCGTTCTTGGCCTGGGATTCGCTCCGCATCCGACGCCAGCCCCGACTCCCGCTCCCCTCGTGACGGCGGCAATCTTGCAGTCGGCCATGCCCGACGCCACGGCGTTGGCGATCGTTGGGCCGCCGTACGACGAGCTCCCGCTCCCCGTGCCGACCGACGGGCTCTCTCTGGTGCAGGCGCTGGGTGCCTTCGTGGCGGCCGGAACCGGCATCCCGCCGTACGACGTCCTGTCCGCCAGGGTGGTCCGGCTCGCGGACGTGTCGTCGTCATCCTGGTCCGCTCCGGCGGGCTCGCAGTGGGTCTGGGCCGTGAGCGTTCGACGACCCGAGTGCTTCGCAGGACAGAGCGGAGGCAAGACCCCAACCGCTTCGGTTCCGGCGGCGCCGACGCAGAACGACGCCGGGGGAGTGTGCGCGGGGGATACGACCAGGCTGATCATCCTGGATTACTACACGGGGGCCCATCTGGTGGCCTTCGACCCGGCGCCCTGACCCGCCCCTGACCAACGTCCGGCGCCCCGTTCCGGCGCCCCGCTCCGACGCCCCGTTCCGGTGCCCGACCCGCCCCTGACCAGCGTCCGGCGTCGGCCCGATCCGGCTCCTGCTTGCGGCGATCGATGCGCCGGTGACAGAGGGCCCCCGAGTTGCGTATCGGCTGTTCCTCTACGGATTGCCAGAATTGTGTTTGCGCAGGAAGATGGCGCAGCCGGGCGTCAATTGCAGGGGCGGAATCGGCGACCGGAAGACGAGACAGCGATCTCCTCTCTCTGACGGCTGGGCTCCAGCGGAAGGACCCAAGATGGACGAGCGTCCGGACGCGTATTCAGATGCCTATGACACCCGGGTCGGGCGGGTCAAGCCCGTGATGAACGGGAGGTCGATCGCACTTCCGCCCATCGCGCCGATCGTCGGCGCGCTCGGACTCCTGCTCGGTCTCGTGGCCGGCCTCGGCCTGGCACAGAACGCTGTCCCGGTCCCCACCGCCGGCCCGACAGAGATTGCGGTTGCCTCTCCCACGTTCTCGGCCGCGCCTTCGGTCGTTCCGGACGATGTGAATCCTGTCGCCGATGCCACATTCGAGCTGCCGCCCGCCGACGGCCTGTCGCTGGCCAAAGCGCTGGAAACTCTGAGCTCCGTGAGCATAGCTCCGTCCGCGTCCGAAGCCGTTTCGGCCCGGGTTGCCCGCTGGTCGGAGATATGGCCGTCGCCGGCTGCCCCGAAGGACGTGTGGGTCCGGGCGATTACGATGCGCAGCGCCTCGCCTTTCTGGTGCACCGACGACATGGCTTCGGCATCCGCGAGCCCGCCGACATGGCGTCTGCCGGTTTCGTGCTCGGGGCCCACGACCGAGATGTTCGTCCTCGACTACCGCACGGGCGATTTCCTGGAGGCCATGAGCCCGGCCCGGCCCTGACCACCGGGCGGCTTGCGCGGCAGGCGCACAATCGACCGCGTGACTGAATCGGATCGTGAGCGGTCCGCGTCCGACGGCGGGGGGCCGGCGCGACGCCCGGCCGCGGTATGCCACGGTGCGGGCCACGTAGTGAAGTACGGCAATCCGGCCTTCGTGACCATCTTCGGGGCGCAGTGTGTGGGCCTTCCGGCTCGCGAGGGTTTGCTCGACCTACCTGCCGACGCCTTCGCCCTGTTGGACGTGGTGCTGGCTCAAGGCCGCCCGTTCTCGCGCTGGTTGCGCCTGGGCGACGTCGAATGGCGGATGACCGCGGTACCGCGGATAGATCCGGGCACGCATGAGGTCTACGGGGTGGCGTTCCATTTGCGGTCGCGCTCCGATCTGCCCGTCTTGGCTACCCGGTCCGGCGAAGAGTAGGCAGACTCAGCGCGAACCCGGCCGGCGCTTACCGGCGCTCGGCCCCGGGGCGCCCGAATCAGCGTGAACCCGGCCGGCGCACTTTCTCGGCTATCCAGAGGCTGATCGCCGCCCGACGCCGAAGCTCGCTGCCACCCTCGCGGCTCTTGAGCGCGGCATCCAGCTCGAGGAGCCCCACAAGAGCAGCGTCCAGCTCCGGGAGCGCCCAGGTTCGGGCTTGTTCTGCCAGGCGTTCTGCGCGGTACGGGTTCAGCTTGAGGGTCCGCACCAGTGTCGCGGCAGGAGTCCCAGCCGCCAGGAGGTCGGCGATCTCGATCAACTCCCTGATGCGGCGATGGAGATGAACGACCAAGACGGGACCGGGGACGTCGGCCAGGCGTTCTGCCAGCTCTGCGGCCTCGCCGGCGCGGCGCATGCCGACCGCGTCCAGGAAGGCCCACGTGGATCCGGGGACGGCGTCGGCCACCAGGGCCTTCACGTCCTCGGGGCGGATCTGGTCGTCCAGACGGTAGACGGCCAGCTTCTCCAGCTCGGCCACGGCCAGCTCGCCCTGGCGCCGCCGGTCGATGTCGCGCTCACGAACGTTGGCACCCACTCGCTCCGCGAGCAGGGCCGCGGCAGGAGAAGAGATGTTGATGCCGCGCTCCCTGGCGCGGTCCGCGATCCAGCGCGCCATTTGATCCCGGGTCGGCGCCTTGAACTCGCGGACCTCACCGCCGGCCGCCGCCACCGCGTTGCGCAGCGTCTCGAGGGAAGCCGGTCGGCGAGCGGTGCCGTCCACCGTGTCAAGGAATGCCAGGCCGTTGCCGGTGGCCACGGTACCGAGCGCCTCGACCAGACGTGCCGCCAGAACTTTGGTGGCTATCAGCGGAGCCGGCTCGGCCACGACCACGAGAGTCCCGCCGCCGAAGAGCGTGGCCGTGGCCACTCTCTCGGCGATCTCGTCGGCCGAGGTGGTGGCGCCGGTCAGGCGCATTCGTTCCAGCGGGGGGCCGTCGCCCGCCAGCCGAGTGGCCAGAGCGTCCGGGCCGTGTCCCACGCTGTAGGAGTCGTCGCCCCAGTAGTAGCCCAGCGGGGCGGAAGGTCCCGTGGCCACGTCAGCCGGCCCTGGCGGATCGCAGGGCGCGTCCGGTCCAGGCCAGGCGGCGAACCTCGTCGGGAGTGACGCCGGCCAGCTCGCAGACCAGTAGCTCGAGGGTCTCGGCCCGGCGCCACACGGCCTCGAGCGTGTGGGAGCTCCAGCCGCCACGCGCCCGCTCGGCCCGGGCCTCCGGCGGGTATCGGCGCTCCCATGAGCCAAAACGCGCCGCCATCGACTCGAGGCGCTGGCCGGCGCGCTTGTCCGCGTAGGCGAGGACGAGTGCCTCCGACGATGCCGTGTCCAGCCACCGCTCGAACCAGGCCGCGTCCGCAAGCCTGGACACCGGGTGTCCTGCGACTACCGGCGCCAGCTCCGCGCATCCCCGCCGGGTCAGCCAGGCGGCCGACCCTTCGCCATGTGGTAGCCCGTCGACCTCCCGCTTCACCGAGGCGAGCTTGTCCACGTCATGCAGGAGTGCGGCCGACTCCACCAGGCGGCGATCGAGCGACCGTCCAGCCGAGACCGCCTGCCATGCCAGCCAGGCCGCCGTCTCGGCAACTGCCCGCGCGTGGTGAAGGTGCCAGGCAGGAGGCTCCAATGAGAGGAGAAGGGCCGCGCTCTCGCGACGGTCGGGAATGGACATCGGACGAATCGTACAGGAGCCCGGATGACCTGACCGCAGCGAGTTGAGAGGCGCCGTTGCCGGTTCTGCGCGAGGAAGCACCGTTGCCGGCTCCCGGCGACGAGGTGCCGTTGCCGGCGGCACCGTTGCCGGCGGTGACGGTCACGGCCGTTCGATCCAGCGTCGTCTCGACCGTACCAGCCTGGTCCGTCCTCAGGGCGGTCCGGCTGTGGGCGCGGATCCGAGCCATCGTGCCCGCGTTCGGGTGGCCATACCTGTTGTTCGCCCCGACCGAGACGACGGCCACGAATGGACGAGTCGCGGCCAGCAGATCGTCCGACGAGGCCGTCGCGCTGCCGTGGTGAGCAACCTTGAGCATGTCGACCGCCGGGAGGCCCCGGGCCAGCAGGATCGGGTCCACGTCATCCTCGACGTCGCCGGTCAGAAGGAAGCGGCGCCCTTCGTAGTCGCCGAGCAGGACGATCGAGGCATCGTTGGCCTTGCGATTGTCTGTGGCGTCTGGGTCCAGGCCGCTCGGTCGTGTGGTTCCGTCATCGGGCCAGAGGACCTCGAGCGTGGCGTCGTCCAGGCGCAGCGTCTGGCCGGCGGAGAGCCGCTCCGCCCGCAGTCCGTTCGACGCCAGGGCGGCCTTCCAGGCTTGATAGGTTGGGGTTGTTGCCGGCCAGCCCGACTCGAACGCGCGGCCGACTCGATACCGCTCCACGACCGCGACGAGGCCGGCCACGTGGTCGTCATGAGGGTGCGTCAGGACGATCGCGTCCAGGCGCCTGTCCCACGACGGAACGTATCGATCCAGGGCGGTCATGAGGAGGTTCGCGTCCGGGCCCCCGTCCACCAGGACCCGGCTGCCGCGGTCGCCCTCGAGGAGTATCGAGTCGCCCTGGCCGACGTCCAGAACGATCACGTGGACGCTCCCGTCCGGCCGGGCCGCCACTACCGATCCGGCTGCCGCGATGACGAAGACCGCCCCCACCAGCGCCCATCGCCGTCTGGTCCGGAGCGGTGATCCGCGGGCACCGCCCGTGGGCTTCTCGGTTCCGATGGGACGCTTCCGCTGCCGGACCTCGCGCGCATCCGGCCGGGAGAGCGCTCGATGCATTCGCACCAGGAGCAGGCCGGCCACGGCCGCCGCGACCACGTTCGCGGGGAACGGGAGGGTCTCGTTGGCGCCCGGGACGGCAGCGGCCAGCTGGACGACCGCCACGAGCGCGTCGAGCAGAAGCTGGGCCGGTAGCGCCAGCAGCCCGGTCAGCCAGACTGGCGCACCGGCAACCGCCAACCAGCCGGCCACGAACGCGACGGCCCCCGCCGCCATCGCCGGAGGAACGAGCGGGACCGCAACGAGGTTCGCCGCGGGCGCGATGAGAGAGAGCCGGCCGAAGGTGAGCAGCGCGATCGGGAGCGTGGCGGCCTGGGCGGCGAGAGACACGCCCAGGGTGTCGCGAAGAGTGCCGGGCAGTCGCGGGAAGTGCTCCCCGATCCGCCGGGTGAGCGGCGTAGCCCAGGCGACCAGCCCGGCAGTGGCCGCGGCGGAGAGCTGGAACCCGACGTCGTCGATAGTCCCCGGGTCCAGCAGCAACATGATGGCGATCGCCCAGGCGAGGCTGAGCATCACCCTTGAGCCGCGGCCGCTCTCGACCGCCATCAGGGCCACTCCCGACATGAACGCGGCTCGGACAACCGAAGGTGAGGCTCCGGCGAAGAGCGTGTAGGCCACGATCGCGCCGATCGTCACGGCTGCCCTTCGCCGCCGGCCGACGAAGCTTCGCAGGAGGGCTGCCACCGTCGCCGCCACGATGGCGATGTTCCAGCCCGAGATGGCGACTATGTGGCTGACCCCCGCGGTCGTGAACGCGGCCGCCAGGTTGCGGTCGACGCGGTCCCGCAGCCCGATGAGGATCGCCGTGGCCAGGCCTCCCTCAGGCTCCGGCATGACCTTCTGGAGTGCGTCGCCGGAAGCCTGGCGGACCGCCTCGAGACGACCTACGGCCGAGTTGTCATGGCTCATCAGAGCCAGGTCGGTGGCCTCGCAAGTGGCGGAGATTCCCTGGGCGGCGAGATAGCGGTCGTAGTCGCCGTCCGCGAGAGACCGCACCCGGCCGGACCACGTGACGAAGTCGCCGGCGATCAATCGCGGGTAGGCGGGGAATTGAGCCGAGCAGCGCAGAGAACGGTCGGCCAGGTCGATAGTCGCGATCTGGAGGCCGTTGGTCGTGTGGGCGCTCTCCACGGTAGCGTTCCACGGCCCGGAGCCCTCTGGCAGAGCCGTTGTCTCGACAGGGCCGGCGCCGCTCCCGACGACGAGGCCGATCGAGACCCGGGCGGCAACCAGCGAGGCCCCCAGCGAGGCGACCACGAGCGCTTCTCCGAGAGTGCGCCGGCCGCGAGCCCGGTACAGGCACGCGGCCAGCGCCAATACCGCCGAGACGGCCGCGGCCGCGATGACGGCCACGACCGAGTCTCCGCTCAACGGTTCGTACGACGCGGTTCCCGCGGCGACGATCAGGCCGAGAGCCAGCCACGCAGGCCTGGCGCGCATCCGGCTATCCGACCGTGACCTGGCCCCGGAACTTGGCCAGCGTCGCCGCGGTGACGAGCTTGCGAGTGACCAGGTCGTCGACCGAGGCGAACGGCCGCTCGCTTCGCGACGCGATGATCTTCGTGGCGGTTGCCGGGCCAATCCCCGGCAACGTGTCCAGTTGCTCCGCCGTGGCCGTGTTCAGGTCGAGGAGACCGCTCGTGGCGCCCGCCGGCGGCGCGGTGCCCGATCCGTCGCCCAGCCTGGGGACCGAGACCAGCTCGGCGTCCTGCAGCTTCGCCGCCAGATTGAGCTTCGTCTCGGCTTGCCGCGGGTCCACGTCCGGCGAGTAACCGCCGGCCGCCCGGATGGCGTCCGCAACTCTCGAGCCCTGCGGCAGCGAGAAGACGCCGGGGCGCAACACCGCTCCCGCGACCTGAACGACCAGCATCGGCGCGGATGGCACCGGCGACCCCGACGCCGCCGGACCGGAGATCACCTCGACCCGTCCGCTCGGGCCCATCTCGACAAACGCGACGACCGCGAGCGACACGATGGCGAGAATGGCCGCGATCGCGATGGTCGCCACGAAGACGGTCGATCCCGACCGCCCGGTGGGAGCCTCGCTGGTACCGGCTTCCGGCACCTCCAACGCCCGCCAGGGCGCGCTGGTATCCATCCTCATCTCCGATCGAGCGACCACGGCGGTGTGCCGCGCACCCTATCGGAGGCCGCTTATCTGCCGCTTACGGCGCGCTTATCTGCCGCTTACGGCGCGCTTATCTGCCGCTTACGGCGCGCTTATCTGCCGCTTACGGCGCGCTTATCTGCCGCTTACGGCGCGCTTATCTGCCGGGGATCTGGGCCGACGGGCCCTCGGTCCTTGTGTGGCGCCGGTCGCTCGTCCCTTCTACGGCGCCCGCCTGGCGATCTCCTGCAGATAAGCGTCGATCTCGGGGACCGAGCGAAGCATCCGCTCGAAGTAATCGTTTACCGCCTTCATCGCCACATCGGAGATCCCGCTCATGTCGCCCGCTCGAGCGGCCGCGTCGCCCCGCCTGGCGATCGAGTCGCGCAGGCGCAGCAGGTGACCGACCATTTCGGCCTCCGCCGGTCCGTCGAGTGCCTGGATGGCCGACATGATCAGCTTGTCGACCTGTTCGGTCATCGTCTCGGAGTCGAAGTCCTCGCCCGAGTTGGCTGCGTCGTCGAGCGTTTGGATCAGCGCCGCGACCTGGTACAGCGCCGTGATGGGCTCGTCGAAGAGCTCGCGGATGAACGCCGCTTCGGCGTAGTGGCCATTCATCCGGAAGACGTTGTAGAGGCGCCGCGCAACCTTGCCGTAGCTCGGATGCTCAACGGTGTACTTCCAGATCTCGTGTTCGAGCGCCTCGACGTAGTCATCGACCGTGTCGGCCGAGAGTTCCTTCACCAGCTTCTTGAAGAGCGGGGCGGAGTCGGTGTCGAGGTAAACCTCCTGGAAGGCCGGGTCCAGGAAGCCGTCGAGCGGAACGATCGACCCGTCCGGCGCTTCCCAGGTGGTGTCCAGGACGTTGCTCGCGTTGGCCAGCTTGCCGCGCGAGCTGTCGGCGATGACCCAGTCGAGCTTGCACCAGCCGGGGTCGCGGGTGGCGTCGGCCCAGGTGTATGTGGCCCTGGAGCCGTCCATCAACTCGACCTCCATCTGGCCGGCGCGGACCTCGTCGGGGGTCCACGACATCGGCGACTTCACGCCGACCGGCTTGCCACCCTTCTTCGCCTCCACCGGATGCTGGCCGAACTTCACCTCCCACAGCCGATGTCCGGGCCCGCTGGCGGTCGCCAGGGCCTTCTCGCGGATCATGTCGGCCAGGATCGAGCAGGCTTCCTCTCGCGACTCGGCCTTGATGTTGATGCGCTCGAAGAAGTCGCAGTCGGCCGGGAAGGTGTTGATCTTGCTTTGCGCGGCCGAACCGGAGATCGAGAGCGCGGTCAGGACGTTGGGCGGGCGGTCATCGAAACCGACGATCTTGCCCATCTCACGGAAGCGGGCGAGGTCCGCGGGCGCGAAGTCCAGCATCGAAACGCGGCTGCCGTACACGCCGGTGTTGACGTCGACCACGAGATCGCCGCCGCTGGCCTCGGCCTCCATGGCGGCAACCCACTCCTTCGCCTCGCGCTCGTCGATCTCGACACCGAGTCGCTGGGCCGACTCGATCACCTTGGCGATGGCGTCCGGATCGGCCGCCTTCGGCTTGCCTGGTTCCATGACGACTCCTCCTGCGGCGTGACGGGTCCCCGGAGTGTCGAGATTGTACGGCCGGGGAGGAGGCCGGATAGCATGTGGACCCATGGCCGTCAGCGTCGTTGGCGTCACTTTCGAGCATCACCGCGAGCCGTTCGGGATCGGCGAGGCCAGTCCGCGGATCTCCTGGCGTCTCGCGGCGAATGGCGCCGCCGGGGGCGGTGGGGCCGCCGACGCGGCCGGATGGCAGCAAGCGGCCTACGAGATCGAAGTCTCGGCAGGGGACGGCGACCGGCCCTGGTCGAGCGGGCGGGTCGGGTCGGCCGAATCCGTCCTGGTGCCATGGGAAGCGCCGGCTATGCTCTCCCGAGATCGCCGAAACGTGCGCGTTCGTGTCTGGGGCGCCGGCGACGAGACGCCTTTGCCGTGGAGCGACCGAACCGCCGTCGAGGCAGGCCTGCTGTCGCGGTCCGACTGGTCGGCCGAGTTGATCGGGCCGGACCGTGACCTGGGCGACCGGCCGGATCGCCCGCCGGTCCTCTTCCGAGGGGCGTTCGAGGTTCGTGGAGAGATCGATCGGGCGCGCCTGTACGTCACGGCTCATGGCGTCTACACGGCCGAGATCAACGGCCGGCGGATCGGCGACCACGTTCTGGCGCCCGGCTGGACGAGCTACCGGCACCGCCTGCGGTATCAGACCTTCGACGTCACCTCGCTGTTGCTGGCGGGCACCAACGTCCTGGGCGCGACCGTTGCCGAAGGCTGGTACGCCGGCCATCTGGGGTTCCACGGCGGGCGGCGGCGAATCTGGGGCGACGACGTTGCGCTGCTCGCCCAGCTCGAGGTCCGGTACGCTGACGGGCACGTGAAGACGATCGTCACGAATGGCGAATGGCGCTGGGCGAATGGGCCGACGACCTCGGCAGGCATCTATGCCGGCGAAACGTATGACGCCAGGCTGGAGCGGCCCGGCTGGTCCGCGTCCGGGTTCGAGCAGGCGGGCGACGGCAGCGACTGGGCGCCCGTTCGAACGCTCGGCCGGGAGCGGGCGGATCTGCTCGCGCCCGCAGGCCCGCCGATCCGCCGCACGGAGGAGCTGGCCCCCGTGGCGATCTCCAGGTCTCCTGCGGGCCGGACGATCGTCGATTTCGGCCAGAACCTCGTCGGCCGCGTCCGGCTCAGAGTGAGTGGTGAAGCGGGCACGACCATCACGCTGCGCCACGCCGAGGTGCTCGAAGACGGGGAGCTGGCCACGCGGCCGCTTCGGGGCGCCGCGGCCGTGGACCGCTACACCTTACGTGGCGGCGGTACCGAGGAGTGGGAGCCGAGCTTCACATACCACGGTTTCCGCTACGTCGAGGTGGACGGCTGGCCCGGGTCGCCGTCGGAGTTGTCGGCCGCCGAGATCCGGGCCGTGGTGATCCATACCGACATGGCCCGTACCGGCTGGTTCGACTGCTCGGAGCCGCTGCTCAACAGGCTGCACGAGAACATCGTCTGGACGATGCGCGGCAATTACATGGACGTTCCCACCGATTGCCCGCAGCGCGACGAGCGGCTCGGCTGGACCGGCGACGCCGGGGTCTTCGCGCCGAGCGCCACGTTCCTGTACGACTGCTCGGGCATGCTGGCGAGCTGGCTGGCCGACGTCGCCATCGAGCAGCAGGCGTACGGCACCGTTCCCTTCTATGTCCCGTGGTTCCAGCTGACCTTCCCGCTCGCGCCCTCGTCGGTCTGGGGTGACGCGGCCGTACTGGTGCCGTGGCTCATATACCAGCGGTTCGGGGACGTGGGCTTGCTGCGCCGCCAGTACGCCAGCATGAAGGCCTGGGTTGATCAGGTGGCGGAGATCGCCCGGCCGAGCCATCTCTGGCAGAGCGGGCTGCACCTGGGCGACTGGCTGGACCCGTCCGCTCCCGCGGACGCCCCGGAGGCGGCCCGAACGGACCGCTTCTTCGTAGCCACGGCCTACCATGCGCTGACGGCCCGCGTCCTGGCGCAAGCAGCGGCGGTGCTCGGGGAGACCGCGGACGCAAGCCGGTACGGCCGGCTGGCTTCGGCGATTCGCGAGGCGTTCGAAGGCGAATATGTGTCGCCGAACGGGCTCGTCGTCTCCGACGCGCAGACGGCCTATTCAATGGCCCTGGAATTCGACCTCCTGTCCGGGGAGGCGCAACGCGGGCGCGCCGGCCGCAGGCTCGTGGATCTGGTACGGGCGAACGGCCACCGGATCGGGACCGGATTCGTGGGCGCCCGGCTGATCTGCGACGCGCTCACAAACGCGGGGGCCATCGACACCGCCTACCACCTGCTGCTCCAACGCGAATGCCCATCGTGGCTCTACCCGGTCACGATGGGAGCGACCACCGTATGGGAACGCTGGGACAGCATGCTGCCCGACGGCCGGCTGAACCCGGGCGACATGCTCTCCTTCAACCACGGCGACCTGGGAGCGGTCGCGGACTGGCTGCACCGAACCGTCGCCGGCCTGGCTCCGGCCGAGCCCGGGTACCGCCGTATCCTGGTCGTGCCACGGCCCGGCGGCGGGTTGACCCACGCCTCCGCCGCGCACGAAACCCCGTACGGTAGGGCCGAAGTGTCGTGGGTTCGGATAGACGGCCGGCTGGAGGTGGAGGTGGTCGTTCCGGTCGGAGCTGGGGCAATCGTGCGCCTGCCCGATCCGGCCTGGACGGAGGCCGAGGTGGGGCCGGGCCGGCATCGCTTCGCTTGTCCGTATCGTCGCGTGGAGGAAGACCCGGCGCGCCCGCCAGCCCCACAGCTCCTGGGTCTTCAACCCGCGGGAGAATCGGGGCTCTTCGAGGCGTAGCGCCGCGGTCGTGCGCGCCGCGCCCACGGGTACCTGCGTCCGTCCCTGCCGGCCGCCTGGGTTGGTGCTACCGAACGACCACGTTGACCAGCCTGCCGCCGGCGTGGATCACCTTGAGCGGTTTGCGGCCCTCCAGGGCGGCCACGATCTTGGGCCGGGCCAGGACGATCGCCTCCAGCTCCGCCTCGGCGATCCCGACCGGAACCATGACCTTGTCGCGGAGCTTGCCGTTGACCTGGATCGGGACCTCGCGCTCGCTCTCGGCGGCAGCGGCCTCGTCCACAGCCGGCCAGGGCTGGAGGTGGATGGATGACGCGGCCCCGTCGCCGGACTCCTCTCCGCGCGCCGCGGCCAGTCTGGCCCATAGCTCCTCGGTGATGTGCGGCGCCGCCGGCGCCAGCATCAGCAGCAGCAACAACACGGCCTCGTTCCACGCCGCGCTGCCGGCCGCTTCGGTGCCGCGGTACCGCATCAGCAGGTTGGACAGCTCCATCAGGTGCGCGACCATCGTGTTGAAGCGCAGCTCCGCGTACTCGTCGGTGACCACGCGCAGCGTTCGATGGGCGGCCGCGCGCAGGGCCTTCTCCGCTGTCGCGCTGTCCTGGCCTGCCGGCAGGACGCCCGACTCCGGATCGCCCGCTTCGCCGCCGTGCGGATCGAGCGCCGCCGTCCAGACGCGGTGGAGGAACCGGCTGATCCCACCGATACCGGTGGGGCTCCACGGTCCGCCCTGATCCCACGGCCCCATGAACATGAGGAAGAGCCGGACCGTGTCCGCGCCGTATTGCGAGACCAGCTTGTCGGGATCCTCGACGTTGCCGCGCGACTTGCTCATCCGCTCGCCGTCGGCGCCCAGGATCTGGCCCTGGTTGAAGAGCCGCTTGAACGGCTCGCGTTCGTGGACCAGGCCCAGGTCCGCCATCGCCTTGGTGAAGAAGCGGGCGTAGAGCAGGTGCATCACGGCGTGTTCGGAGCCGCCGGTGTACTGGTCGACCGGGCACCAGCGGGCCTCGATCCGGCGGTCCACTGGGGCGTCCACGTTGGCGGGCGAGAGGTAGCGGAACCAGTACCAGCTCGAATCGATGAAGGTGTCCAGCGTGTCGGTCTCGCGCTGCGCCGGCCCGCCGCACTTTGGGCAGGTGGTGTTCATGAAGGCCGCGTCCGACTTGAGCGGGCTGTTGCCGCTGCCGCCGTAGTCGACCGTGTCGGGCAGGCGCACGGGCAGCTGGTCGAGCGGGACCGGGACGATGCCGTCGGTGTCGCAATAGACCATCGGGATCGGCGTGCCCCAGTAGCGCTGACGGCTGATCAGCCAGTCGCGCAGCCGGTAGTTGACCGCGGCCTTGCCGCGGCTCTGGTTCTCCAGCATAGCCACGATGGATGTGAAGCCTTCGCGTGCGGGCAGCCCCGAATGAGGCCCGGAATTCACCAGCCGGTCCTTGGTGTCGTGCGAGACGTAGGCTGCCTCCACCGGCTTGGCCACGTCCTTGTACGAGACCTCCGGGCCGGCGATGACGCGCCTGATCGGGAGGCCGAACTTCCGGGCGAATGCGAAGTCGCGCTCGTCGTGGGCGGGGACGGCCATGATGGCGCCGGTGCCGTAGCCGGCCAGAACGTAGTCGGCGATCCAGATCGGTATGCGCTCGTCATTGACGGGGTTGACCGCGTACGAGCCGGTGAAGACGCCGGTCTTCTCGCGGTCGGTCGACATCCGCTCGATCTCGGTTTCGCGGCCGGCCGCCTCGATGTAGGCCGCGACCTCGGCTGCTTGCTCCGGGTGCGTCAGCTTGGAGACGAGCGCATGTTCGGGCGACATGACCATGAAGGTGGCGCCGTAGAGCGTGTCGGGCCGGGTCGTGAAGACGCGCAGCTCGTCGCCGCCGGGCTGGTGTGCGTCCCGCGCTGTCGTGAAAACTACTTCGGCGCCTTCGGACCGGCCGATCCAGTTCGTCTGCATGAGCCGGATCGGTTCCGGCCATTCGATGCCCGAAAAGTCGAGCAGCTCGTCGGCGTACTTGGTGATGCGTAGATACCACTGGTCGAGCTGGCGCTTCTGGACTCGGGCGCCGCACCGCCAGCAGTGGCGATCCGTGCCCTCGACCTGCTCGCGCGCCAGCGTCCCGTCGTTGGGGCACCAGTCTACGGGGGAGCTGGCGCGATAGGCCAGGCCCGCTTCCAGGAACTTCAGGAACAGCCACTGGTTCCAGCGGTAGTACTCGGGTTCGCAGGTGACGACTTCGGCGTTCCAGTCGAACAAGGCGCCCATCGACCGGAGCTGCCCGCGCATCTTGTCGATGTTCTTGAGGGTCCATTCGCGGGGGTCGACGTTGTTCTTGATCGCGGCATTTTCGGCCGGCAGCCCGAACGCGTCGAAGCCGATCGGCATGAAGACGTTTTCCCCGCGCATGCGATGGAAACGTCCCAGAGCGTCCGTTGGGGTCTTGACGTACCAGTGCCCGATGTGGAGGTTGCCCGACGGGTAGTCGTACATCGTCAGGAGGTAGTACTTGGGCCTGGTGGTGTCGCCCAGATCCGTGTCGGCCAGGCGCAGCTCCGCCCAGCGCCGCTGCCAGCGCGGCTCGATGGCCGTGGGCTCATAGCGATCGATGCGGATCCGTTCTTCTGCCGACACGTGCAACCTCATGGCCAGGGTTCGGGCGTACGCCACGGGCTACCTTGCCCGCATACGCTCGAGCCCCAAGTTTAGCGGAGCGGCGGCCCGCGTCGGCCCCGCGTCGCCCCTACCGTGCTCGCGCCGGCCGGGGCCACCCAGTGCTCGTGCCGGACGTGCCGGGATTCTGGTCATCTGCTAACCCGGGTAGCGCTATCCGTGTCGGGCTGCTCGGATCCTGCCGTTCGCTAACCCGGGTAGCGTTGGGCTGCATCGCGTTGATCATTACTATCCGGTCAGCGTACCGCGGGGCCCGTCCAGCGGCACTAGCGACTTGATCTCGCCCCCGCCGAAGGACCCAGCTCGGAATCCGCCGTCTTTCGCGGCCGAATCCGTGTCCTATTCCGACCGCCATCAGACCCAGTGCCACCCCCGTTTGAATCTGGCCAGAATGATTGGCCCCACACACTCCGTCCCGGTTTCGCCAGGAAGCCGCGGAGCTGGCGGCCGTCCATCGGGAACCGGCCCCGCAGCAGGGTCGCGTGCTGGCCGAAATGCCGTCGATTCGTTCGCGTGTCCGACACGATCAGCCAGGCGCTGACGTGGCGTGGTTTTCAGCCTCGGCTTGAAGCTACCGCTCCAGCGAGGCGGACCTTTCGATCAAGAGTCCCGATCAGTTCGTTGACGTCCGCGAACTCCGTCTTGAGTTCGATCGCCAGCAGCTGACCGGACGCCCCATGCCAGGCAAGCAGGTCGATGACCCCGCGCTCGCCGTAGATCGCGAACGAAACCTCCGGTTCGACGATCCATCCCTGGAGCGCCGTCAGGAAAGCAACGACGCTCTCTGCCAGCAACGAATGGCGGCGATTCAGGAGCCGGTCCGCGTCGCCTCCGCGCCACCGGCCCATGACGTCGACCCGAATGTCGAGCGCGGCGGCGATGGCGCGCACCGTTGCGAGCGACAGCTTCTGCCAGTGCTCGCGCTCGACCAGCGACACGGTCGAGTGCGAGACGCCGGCGAGGCGGGCCAGATCTTCCTGCCGCATGCCACGACGGCGCCGCACCGCTCGGATCAGCGCGCCCAATCGGTCTTCCATAGCCAGCAGTCTGACCAGGGGCTCTTCTCTGCCCCTTATGCACCGACCGACGACTGGGCGTAGCAGCCTCGTCTGCGCCCTCGGGCCGGAAGGTCAAGGCGGCCGAAGATCCATCAGGGGCTGGCCCAGCCGGCTGCCTCAACGTCACGCCCGGAACTCGACCGTGCGGGCAGCCGCAAGGGCCGGCGCGTGTCAGGGGGGTTTGGTGGAGCTACAGGGACTCGAACCCTGGCCCTCCTGCATGCCATGCAGGCGCTCTTCCAGCTGAGCTATAGCCCCACGCGACCGCGAATGATACAGCAACGG
>PMIP01000086.1 GCA_003158295.1 Chloroflexota bacterium
GCCGTTCGGTCAGGTCTCCTGGCTTGCGGATCTTCGCTGCTGGCCGCCTTCCCGGGCTTACGCCCCGTGGCATGCGATCGAGCTACCGCTCAATCGCCCAAGTCACTGGCTCCCGCCAGCGACTCCTGGCCAGCCGCTCCTCGCTCACAGTTGCGCGACAGCGCCGGTTTCACACCGGCTTCCCTGATACGAGCGGCCCTATTCGTGATGACTCGACGAGGTTACAGCGCCGCGACCCGGGCCGCCAGGCCGGGGTACCGCAGCGCGCCTCCGCGGCGCGGATGGGGGCTGAGTCCCGTGCGGACGCAGGCAGGGGATCGCACCTTCGTTCGGGCCGGTCGATCAACTGCATCGAACAACGCCGACGTCGGGCGAGGCCAGCAGCGCGTTCTGGCCGAACCGGACCAGCGGCGCTATCGTGGTCGTTCAGGCACAACGAAGGAGGCTTGGCGTGGCTCCAGTTCGATTCGGGCTGTTCGTTCCTCAGGGCTGGATCATGGATCTCGCCGACATCGAAGATCCGATCGAGCAATACGAGACGATGAGCCGGATCGCTCTGACGGCCGAACGTCTGGGGTTCGACTCGATCTGGCTCTTCGATCATTTCCACACCTACTTCAAGCCGGTGCTCGAGACGACCTTCGAATGCTGGACCTCCACGGCGGCACTGGCTCGCGATACCAGTCGCATCCGGCTGGGCCAGATGGTCACCTGCAACGGCTATCGGAACCCGGCCCTCATGGCGAAGATGGCATCCACCGTGGACGTTCTCAGTCACGGCCGGCTCGACTTCGGCATCGGGGCGGGCTGGTACGAGCACGAGTACCGGGCCTACGGCTATGAATACCCGCCCACGCCCGGCGACAGGTTGCGACGGCTGGACGAGGCGCTCCAGATCATTCGGGCGATGTGGACCGAGCCCTATGCCTCGTTCCAGGGCACCTACTACCAGATCTCCGGGGCGATCAACGAGCCGAAGGGCGTGCAGCGGCCGCATCCCCCGATCTGGATCGGCGGCAGTGGCGAGAAGGTCACGCTCAAGCTCGCGGCCAGGTACGGCGACGCCACCAACCTCGGCGGCCACCTCAACGACATGAGCTACTACATCCACAAGTACGAAGTCATCCGGGGCCATTGCGAGGCGATCGGCCGAGATCCCGACACGTTGATCCGCTCAGCCAACGCCGAGACGACCCTCCTTCGCCCGGGCGACGACGCCGAGCTGCTGACGCGGCGCTACCGTCGAGACGACACGCTCGAGGAATACCGGACGCACGCCGTCGTAGGCGGCCCGCAGGAGGTCATCGACACCTACGGCAGGCTCATCGACGCGGGGGTCAACTACATCATCGTCTCGGACTTGCCGGGTCTCGCCACCACGGACATCCTGGAGTACCTGGCTGCCGAGGTCCTGCCGGCTTTCCGCTGAGGTTCGGCGCGGCCCCTTTGGGGTGCCTAGAGCGAAGCCCGCAGGATCGCCGCGATCTCCGTGTCGGTCAGCACGATCGGGTTCGTCTTCATGCTGCTGCCGCGGCTGTCGGAGACGATGGCCGGGATGTCCGCTTCGACGATGCCGTAAGAGGAGAGGCGCGGGACGGACAGGCGGACGCGCCAGTCTTCGAGCAACCGGACCAACGCCGCTCGCGCCGCCCTATCGTCGGCCAGGGGGAGGCCTGCGTCCAAGAAGACCCGCGCTACCACCGCGTACTTGAGCAGCGTCCCGCTCTCCGGAGCGCGCTCTTCCAGCGCCGCCAAATTGGCCCTCGTCGTGGCCGCGAGCGTCGCGCCGCAGGCCACGCCGTGCGGAACCGGGAAGAGCGCACCGAGCGGCGACGCCAGGCCGTGGACGGCGCCGAGCCCCGCCTGCGCAAGGCAGATCCCCGAGCACAGGGCGGCATAGGCCATGCGTTCCCGCGCCAGGGCCGCGGTCGACCTGGGCCCTGCCCCTCCTCGCCCCGCGGTGGCCTCCCCGAACCAGCTCAGCAGACCGTCGCGCGTCGCGGCCAGGCCGGAGAGGGCCAGGGCATCGGCAAACGGGTTGGCCCGTGCCGAGACGTACGACTCGAGCAGCTGCGTCAAGGCATCCATGCCGTTGGCCGCGATCAGCTCCGGCGGACAGCCGGCAAGCAGGTCCGGATCGACGATCGCAACTCGCGCCACCAGGGCGTCGTCGCGAAACGACTTCTTGAAGCCGCCCGGGCCGCGAACGCTCAGCACGGCGTTCTTGGTCGCTTCGCTGCCCGTGCCCGCGGTCGTCGGGACGGCCACGAACGGCACCGCGGGCCCTCGGTAGGGCAGCTCCGGCCCGATGCCTTCGAGATGATCGGTGACGGAGTTGCCCGGGATGAGCAGGCCGGCCACGGCCTTGGCGGTGTCCAGGACGCTGCCGCCGCCTATCCCGACGACGACGTCGACCGGCGCTCCGGCCCGAACCCGGGCGACGATCTCGTCGACGAGCGAGGGCGACGGCTCGCCCGAGACGCCCACCGTCTCGACCTCCACTCCGGCCGCCCGCAATCCCGCCTCGAGGCCAGCCCAGGCCGGACCATCCGTGAAGCCCGGCTCGCGCGTGACGACAAGCGCCCGGGAGCCGAAGCCGCGAACGACCTCCGCCAGCTCGGCGGATCGTCCGGCTCCGAACCGGATCGCCGGCAGCCGGGAGATCGAGAACAGGGGCCAGGCGTTCGTGTTCGACCGCATGGTTTCCACGGCGCGCCTACTCGATGGCCGGAAGGAGGCCGTCGTAGCGAACGCCCAGGCGGGGCTCGGCCATCCAGCTCGCCACCGCGTCGCGCCAGGCGGCGTAGTGGGCCGTCTCCTTGTGGGCCTTCGCAGCCGCCTCGTCGCGGTAGGCCTCGTACAGGACGAAGCGCGTCTCGTCCTCGGCCGACTGCAGGACGTCGAAACGAAGGTTGCCGGGCTCACGCACCGAAGCCAGGTGATTCGCCCGGGCCGCCTCTATGAACTCGGCCAGATGCTCTGGCTTGACGTGGACGTGGACCAGTGTCACGAACATGGCTCCTCCAGGCTCCGACAAGTTGTCTCCTCTCCATCATCGGCCATAGGTCGAGATCGCCTGAAGCGCGATTCTGTCTTCGAGATCCATCGTCGAGCATTGCGTCGTCGGGCGTCGGGCGTCGGGCAGGCGCGCCATCGCGCCCGAGATCATGTAGCGAAAGCCCAGGGCAACGCCCACAATGTCCGCGTCGAATCCTCAATGACGCCGGCGCGCTGGCCGACACCGCCTACGAAACCGCCATGTAGGGAGATCCCCGTGCGTCGCTTGTTCCTCATCGCGCTCTCCTGCGCAATCGCCCTGTCCGCATGCGGTTCCTCCAAGTCGTGGCCCGGAGGCGGGTCCGGGGCGCCGAGCCAGGCCTCGATTGCGGCCACGCCGACTCCAACTCCGACAGAGGCCCCGACTCCCACCGAGGCCCCAACTCCGACCGAAGCCCCAACTCCGACCGAAGCCCCAACTCCGACCGAAGGGACGGCAACGGACTGGCAGACCTTCGCGCCCAGCGGCGGCGGGTTCAGCGTTCTCCTGCCGGGCAAGCCAGAACTCACCAGCAAGACCTTCAACTTCGCCGCGGGGAGCGCGCCGGGGTCCCTGTGGACGTACGGGGTCAGCAACGACCTGGCCCTCTTCCTGGTGCAGGCCAAGTTCGCGACAGGCGCGATCTCGGGGAAGGCGCCTTCGCCTTTGTTGGACGCCGAGGTGGCCAAACTGGTGGCCAACACCGCGGGCTCCACCCTGACCTCCAAGGCCGACACGACGCTGAACGGCCACCCGGGCAAGACCTTCTCGGTCGAACAGCCCCAGCTGTTGATCACGGGGGCGATCTTCGTCGTCAACGACGACATCCTCATCGTTTACGTGGGCTACACGACGGCGAACGATGACACGGCCGACATCGACACTTTCCTCAGCTCCTACCAGATCACCATCTGAAGGGCCGCCGTTGAGCCGGAGCCTGCTCTCCGCCTTGGGCGCGCTCCTCTAGCCGCGAGCTCTCTGCCCGGCGAGGTTCAGCTCGAACCAGATGGCCCGTTCCGGGTCCACCAGGTTCTCGGCGATGCGGCGGATGGACTCGCGGTATGCCGGCCAGACGACCAGCTGCAGCGCCTCGGACGGCGAGACCCAGCGCATCGCGTCGTGTTCGTAGGAAAGGATTGGTGCCACCGCCGCGGGAATCCAAACGGCGAAGATCACGCCGGTCACGACCGCGCCGACCGACGGCTCGTGGAACTGGTTGACCTGGTCGAGGTCGTAGAAACCGGCGATCTGCTCCGGCCCGATGCCGGTTTCCTCCCGCAGCTCGCGGAGCGCCCCCGCCGCCACTGTCTCACCCGGCTCCAGCCGCCCCGAAACGCACTGCCACAGGCCTGGCAGGATTCGACCCGGCGAGCGCCGAAGGAGCAGGATCTCCAGGTCTCCTCCGAAGGCGGCGCCCGCGAGACGCTCGGGCCCAGCTGCCTGCCCGGACCCGGGCGGGCTCGGCGCCGGACCCGAAACAGCAGCCGGACGGGCCTCTCGGTTTCGGTAGATCCAGACGTCCACGATATCCGGGCGGAGAGGGCTCACATGAAACCTCGGGTCGAGGGCCGGTCCCGCTAGATTCGCTCGAATCGCTCGATCGGCAGGACGAAGACCACGGCTCCGCCTACCTCGACTTCGAGCGGGTATGGCAAGAAGAACTCGCCCGGCTCCATGATCGGTGGGATCGGGCTCACCGTCTGGGTGCGGGCGTGGCAGTTGTCCCGGACCAGGCCCACGATCTCCTCGACCTTGGCGTCTTCGACGCCTGCCAGGATCGTCGCGTTGGACTGTTTGAGGAAGCCGCCCGAGCTGTGCAGCCACGTGGCGCGATACTCGTGGGCAAGCAGGGCGTCGATAAGGGCCCGGGAATCCTCATTGTGAACAACTATGACGACCAGCTTCACGGGCCCGAGTATAAGCTGACGGTCGCGGCCGGTGAGGCGGGTTGAAGGCGAGGCGGCGGGGCCGCGGGATCGCAGCCCCTCCGTCGCAGGCTTCACTGTCGCGAACCGGAGAGCTTGGCCGTACAATCGGGCAGGGGAATCCGCCATGTGGCAGGGAGGAACAGTGTCGGGCGAACGACCGCTCTACGAGCGCACGAATGGCCAGATGTTCGCGGACGCTGCGGCCGCGGTTGCCCGTGGCGATGACCTCGACGACTCGCTTGCAGAGCTGCTCGGCCTGGCTGCCGAGTTCCTGGGAGCGAGCATCGGCGCGACCTACATCATCGACCAGGACCGCGACGAGATCGAGTTGGCGGTTACATACGGCGTCGATGCCAGGATCGTCGAGGAGGCCAGCTCCATCAAGGCTGCCTCCCAAAGCAACGATCCGCTGGCCGACGCCACCCGATCGCGCCATCCGTTGGAGGTCGGCGACGCCGGTCGCGTCGGAATCCTGCAGGGAGCCGCGACGGCGCTGTTGATGCCTATGGTCGTCCGGCGTGACGACACGGAGCTGGCGCTGGGCGTCATGGCCCTGGGCTTCGCCGGGCCGCTTCCCGCGCATGACAACCTGGTCGGGGTCGAACCTCTGGCGGATCTGGCCGCCGTGGCCGTGGAGCGAGCCCTGACTTTGTCGGTCGGCTCGGAGCGGGCGGAGTGGTTCGATCGCCTGGCTCATACCGATCCGCTCACGGGCCTGGCCAATCGCCGCACTCTCGACCGGATGCTCGACCTGGAAGTGGCTCGAGCCGGACGGCAGGGCGTGCCGCTCTGCATTGCCCTGTTCGAGATCGACCGGCTTGCCGAGATCCAGAAGATCGCCGGCAACGCTGCCGGCGACGATGCCCTGAGGCGGGTGGCCCAGATCCTCGCCGAGTCGGTCCGGCTGGTCGACACCATCGCTCGCTTCGCCGGAGCTCAGTTCATCCTCGTGGCCCCGGGCTCGGACGGACTGACGGTCGTCGAGCGGCTCGTCCGCGGCATCAGCGCGTTGCCGCCGATCGATGGCAACGCCATCTCCGTCTCGGCGGGAGTCAGCATCTTCCCAATGGACGGACGCACGCCCGAGGAACTGCTGGAAGTCGCCGAGCGGGCGATGCATGCAGCACGCCTCGCGGGCGGCGACAGAGTGGCCACCCAGCCTGCCCCGAAGGACGCGTAGCCGGCGGCTGGCCCAAGCCTAGAGGGAAATCGTCCCGCTCAGGATCGTCGGGCCCGTGGGCTTGGTCGCGTTCGAGTTCGGCTCTCGGCAAACGCTGATCCACATGCTCGCCGAAGTTGAGACGTTCTCCACCTCAACCCAGCCCTTGCCGTCGTCCCCAACGGTAAACGCCCCGACCTTGACCGGTACGTTGTTGGCTCCGGTCAGCCAGACCATGTAGGTCTCGTCGCCGTGCGTGACCGCGAGGCCGTTCAGGTTGACGATGACGTGGCCGTTGGGCCGAAGAGCGACGAAGCCGTTCGCGCCTTTGCCCTCGTTGTCTGTCAGCGACACCTTTATCGTGTCGGGCTGGCCGATGACGTTGAGGACGGCAGCCAGATGGCTCTGGTCCTGCTTGGCCTTGTTGAGATCGCTCTGAATGGCGAACGCGTACCCGGCCAGCGCCACGACGGCGACGGCGGCCGCAATTCGCGTGATCCAGGTCACGGCCCGGCTGCTCCTCGAGCGGCGCACACCCTCCAGCGAGATGACCGTCGCGTCGGGAAGGACCGAAGGCGCAGACGTCGTGGCCGTTGCCGCCACGCGCTCGACGACCCGATGTTCGTCCGGTCGCCGCGCCTGGAAGTCCGCCTTGACGGCTGCGATGACGGAGCCGCGGAGCCAGGCCGGCGGCTCGACAGGCTCCGGGGCCACGGCCAGGTAGGGCAGGATGCCACCGAGCTCGGCAAGCTCTTGATGTGGTTTGCGGCAATGGTCCACGTGGTGGCGCACCGCGGCCATCTCGTCGGGCTCCAGCGCTCCCAGCACGAACCCTGACGCAAGCTCGCGGACGCGATCGCAGGTCAGAGCCATGTCAGACCAGACCTTTCTTGCCGGCGGAGGCCGCGACGCCGAGCGCCGGGACGTCGGCTCGACCATCCGTGTCGCCAACGAGCTGCTGCCGCAGGGCGACGAGCCCGAGCCGCATGCGGCTCTTCACGGTGCCCAGAGGGGCGTTGGTGTGGGTTGCGATCTCGCGCTGGGTCAAGCCGTCGAAGTAAGCGAGTTCGATGACTTCCCGTTGGGCGGGGGGAAGCGCCGTCAGCGCCTGCCGAACCTGCTCAGCATCGAGCCGGCCGGCGACTTCCGGCCAGATGTCGGGGATCGTGAGCGATGCCGGAAGGGTGTCGTCGGTCGTGTCCCCCAGTGCAACGCCGATCCGCTGGCGCCGTATGGCGTCGATCGCTCGATGGCGGACGATGGCCAGCAGCCAGCCTCGAACGCTGCCCTTGGGTTCGGCATACCGAGCGGCATTGCGCCAGACGCCAAGGAACGAGTCCTGCACGACATCCTCAGCCAGCCCTGTCTCGGTGGTGATCCGCAGGGCAAGCGCATACGCCATCGCGTGATAGCGATCGTACAGAGTCTCAAGCCCGCCGGTGTCCCCGGCGGCTACCTGCCGCATCAACTCGGCCTCCGAGTGCCAATCCGCCTGGTTGTCAGGCGTGACGAGTGCCGGGGCCGCTCCCATGTGGTCCCTCACTTGTTCATTCGCAGCGGAGCGCGTTCCGGTTCACTCGACGCCGTTCCGGACTCATGAACGCTTCGCCCTGCGTTGTCCCGGGGCACTTTGTCCCGCTGTGCGATCCGTGATAGGAGCGCCTCCGCGATCTCCGCCTCGACCGAGTCGGGGGGCTGACGGCCGTCGACGACCAGGAAGCGATCCGGCTCGGCCGCGGCCAGCGCCAGGAAGCCGGCCCGGACGCGGCGGTGAAATGCCACGTCCTCGTGCGACTCGAATCGGGTGATGTCGGGCCCGCCGAACTTGCGGCTCAGGCCTTCCTCGACCGGCAGGTCGATCAGGACGGTCATGTCGGGAGTGAGGCCGCCTGCGGCAAACCGCGCCAGCTCGCGCAGTGAATCGAGCGCCTGTCCTGCGCCGTACCCCTGGTAAGCCAGCGTCGAATCGGTGAAGCGATCGCAGATCACGATCTCGCCCCTGTCCAGGGCCGGCTCGATGACCTCGGCCGCTAGCTGGGCACGGGCGGCATTGAAGAGGAGAGCGTCCGCGGCCGGAATAGGAGACGTGCCGTGCAGCAGGATCTGGCGGATCTCTTCTCCGAGCCGCGTTCCTCCGGGTTCGCGAGTAACGGCGCAGGGATACCCGGCCGCGACCAGGCGAGCCGCGAGCCGCTGAGCCTGGGTCGATTTGCCCGAGCCCTCAGGCCCCTCGAGGGTCAGAAAGAACCCGCGCCGTTTGCCGCCGTCGAGGTGCATTCACCGAGTCTAGCCGAGCCGCGTCCATCCGAGTTGGGGCACCGGCTTCTCTCGAGCTAATGCGGTGCCGCCCCGGACGGCATGCGTAGAACGCTTCGCCGGCGCGCCGCGGTGCGGCTGCATGTGGGTGAGAGGTCGAGCTCGGTTCCGGCGCGCCGATCGCCCAACCAGCCGGCAGTCCTGGGCGGCCATGTGCCGTTTGGCCAGGTTCGCGAGCGACGGCACCAACTATCCTAGGCTCGCAATTCACCGATTCGTTCCCCGTCCGTATCCTCGACGGAGGAGGTAGCTGTTGAGCAGGGTAGGCAGCATCACCACGTTTGCGGCCGAGGCCTCGCTCTGGATAGCCGGCGCCGCAATCATCGCCGGCGCTGCCGGCGCCCACTGGGATTCGCCCTCCGTCGACGTGGACTCGTTGGTCGCCCAGGTGTGGCCGGGAGCATCGCCCTCGCTCGTCGCAAGCTACACGTCCAAAGTCAGCGCCAGCGACTTCCAGGCCGCCGGATCGATCGCCGGTACCTTCTCGGTCACGGTCAGCGGGCAGAAGACCGATGGGACCTACTCCGGCGTATTCAAGATCAAGGGCAACGACAGCTCGGCCACGATGACGATGACGGCCCCCGGATCGACGACCACGGAGGACGAGGTTTCGGTCGGCGACTCGGACTACACGCGAACGAACGGCGGGAAGTGGACCAAGGCGGCCCGCTCTTCGACCAGCCTCTCCATCCCGGGGCTCGCGGCGGGCGGCGTGACCGACAAGGGGGTCGAGACGCACAATTCTCAGCGGCTCCACCATCTAGCCCCCGTCAAGGCACCCGGCGCGAAGTCGCTCTTCAGCGACCCCAACATGGCTACCGGGACGTATGTCGTGGTCCTGTGGGCCAAAGACGACGGCACTCCCGCCGGCTTCACGATCTCGGGGTCCTGGAGCGAGGAGCTGAACGGCGCATCGGCCCAGGAGACGATCTCGCTCGACTACAACTTCGAGGCCCTGTCGGGAGTGACCATCGAGGCGCCGAAGACGTAGCCCCCTCCAGGGTTCTACGGGTACAGCCGGACTCGACGGTAGGGCTCCCGGCCGCGCGAACGCGAGATGAGATTGGCCCGCTCCGCCATCTGGTGCTGCAGCCGCCGGATGTACGCGTTCTGAGGCGATAGCTCGACCGGCTCGACGCGACGGATGACCATCCCGATCGCCTCTTCTGCCTCGCGCAGCGCGGCCTCGCGCGGATCGACCTCGAGCGAGAAGATCGAGGTCAGACTCGCTTCCATCTGAACGATCGTGTTGCTCTTGAGGACGTAGATCGGCAGCCCTCGCTCCTCCGCCTCCCGCAGCCCCGATGTCTTCTGGCGATACTCGCTCTTGAGGGTCATGACCACGTCCGCCTCGTCCGGATCGCGGGCGATGATGACGGGCAGCTGCAACTCCTTGATCGCCTGCTCCAGGCGTTTGCGGCTTATCCCGTGGGGCAGGACTCGCAGCGTGGGAAGGATCGTGTCCGAGTCGCGAATCCGAAGTACGGGCCCCTCCTCGTCCGAGGCATCGCTGCCGGCCCGCAGCCGAACGACGTCCGCCACGGCCTCGTCGTCTTCAGATGAAGCGTCATCCTCGGCCAGCTCGTCGGCCAGATCCTCGCGCTCCTCGGCCGACGTCTCCGGCGAGACCGCGGCAGGCGCCTCCTCCTCTTCCTCCTCGACGCCATCGGCGCGGTAATCGTTCAGGGCCCGCGTCGCCTGCTGGGCCCATGCCCGCTGCCGCTCCAGCTCACGCAGCTCGCGGGCGCGCGGCTCCGGAACCGGCACCGCACCGCGTTCGATCGGGCCGCGGTCGGCTATCTCTCCCGCTCGGAAAGGGACCTCGCCGGGGATGCGGCCGGGACCCACCGGGCGAACCGCGAACCGCTCCCCGGGGACGATCCGCGGAGCGGTGGCGTCGGCAGCTCTCGGACCGGGCCGGCCTTGATCGGACGCTTCGCTGCCCGGGTCGCCGCGACCGGCCGCTTCGCCGCCGGGGGTCCGCCGGGCGCTCTCCCGAGCCTCGCGAGATCCGCGGACCGGCGTCCGCCAGCCGCCGCTCGAGCCGGACCGATACCCCGGCCGCGCCGGGCCTCGCTCTCCGTCGCGCCAGTCCGCCGGGGCGTGGTACGAACCCGACCCCCGCCAGCCCGGCTCCGTCCGCCAGCCCGGGCCGGCCCCAACGAGCCCCGCGAATCGGTCGCTGCCGAAGCGATCGCTGGTGATCGCCTCCCGCGGTGAGGGCTTTGGCCGCGACTGGGACCGATGCACGCCGCCTTCGTCGCGCCAGCGCAGCTCGGCGGAGACGGGATCGCCGCGCAGCATCGAGTCCACGGTCTCCGCCACATCGGAATGGACCAGGACCCTCTCGCGATCCTGTATCTCCACGATGACATCGAATGTCGGCGGGGCCTTGCGCTCCAGAACGCTCTTCTGCGAGCGGCGACGCCGCGCCTCCTCATCGCCCAGGGTGACCGTCTGGATGCCGCCGATCAGGTCGGTGAGGGTCGGGTTCAGCATCAGGTTGTCGAGGTTGTTTCCGTGGGCCGTGCCGATCAGCTGCACGCCCCGTTCGGCTATGGTCCGGGCGGCCTGGGCTTCCAGCTCCGTGCCGATCTCGTCGATGACGATGACCTCGGGCATGTGGTTCTCGACCGCCTCGATCATTACCTGGTGCTGGGCCGCGGGCGTCTGGACCTGCATCCGCCTGGCCCTGCCGATGGCCGGGTGGGGGATGTCGCCGTCGCCCGCGATCTCGTTGCTCGTGTCCACCACGACGACGCGCTTACCGTGGTCGTCGGCCAGGACGCGAGCGGCCTCGCGCAGCATCGTCGTCTTGCCGATCCCGGGCCGGCCCATGATCAGGATCGACTTACCCGACTCAACGTAGTCGTTGATGATCTCGATCGTCCCGTAGACGGCCCGGCCGATGCGGGACGTCAGGCCGACGATCTTGCCCGTGCGGTTGCGAATGGCACTGATGCGATGCAGAGTCCGCTCGATTCCGGCGCGGTTGTCCCCGCCGAATGCGCTGATGTGATCGACGACGTACTGCAGGTCCGCCTCGCTGATCTCGCGTTCGAGCAGGGTCACCTCGCCGTCGGTGAAGCGAGCCTCCGGCCGGCGACCCAGGTCCATCACGATCTCGATCAGCTGAGACGGATCCGGCAGCGCGTGGACGGCCTGGAGCAGATCCGGAGGAAGCGATCCTAGGAGCAGATCCAGGTCGTCGATCAACTCGCGCCGGCCGTGTGCCGCGCTCTGATCAGCCACGTCTTCTCCTGCTCTGCAAGCTACCGTACCGCCGGGACGAGGCCGGGCTCCGCCACTCGCACGAGGGCCTCCTTCATCAGGAGAGTGACCGTGGCGAGGCTCGTGAATCCGGCTTCCTCCAGGCGGCGATCGATCGGGGCTTCGTACGTTCGAACGGGGGCCAGAACTCCGTTGTCGGGGCAGCTGCCGCCCTTGCCGATACGGGCGGCGATCAAACCCAACCCGAAGCTCACCAGGGGGCCGGCGTCCGTCTCGGGCCGGGCCATGATCTTGAGATAGTGGGGCTGGTCCTCTCGGGCCACGCCGACCTGCACCAGCGCCAGGACCTCTCCGGAGGCGTCGTCGGCGGTCTGGACGTAGGCCTCCATCTCGGCGAACCGCAGGATCGGAGCCAGGCTCGAACGCGGCACTCGCGTGGTCTGGCCCTGGCGCTCCCAATCGCTCAGGCGGTACGACTCGAGGCGAGTCACCGGCAGTGGCGTAACCGCGGCGTACAGGCGGGCCAGCGGAAGGGAGTCCAGTGGCTGGCAGGATCGGATTCGAGCCGCACGGCAGCGCTCGTCGGGCCAGGCCTTCGGCAGCGGTGTCTCGGTGCCACGGAAGAGCAGCCGCTCCTGCCCGTAGCGGGCGAAGCCGGCCTGCATGAACAGCTCCACGTTGCCCTGGCCGTCCGAGCAGGCCACGTGGAACCTCATTGCCCCCCGCTTGGCCCCGTCGCGCAGTAGATGCTGGACCATTCGGAAGCGGGTATCGCCCGAATCGCCGGAGCCGATGGCGTCCAGCTCGACGATCGTCCACTCGTCTCGGGAGCCGTCGCGCTCCACGCGCAGAAGCCCGGACAGGCGACGCTCATCCTCGTACACGAAGAGCAGATCGTTGGGTCGGAAGGCGCCGAGGGGCAGCCGGAAGAGGCTGAAGACTCCGATGCGGGGTCCACTCACCGGCAGGCCGAGCGATCGCGCGTCGACGTGCTCCAGCTGGGACAACCTCGACAGCTCCCCAAGCGCCGCCAGATCGGTGATTCGGGCAAGGCGGACGCGTCCGCTCACATGACCTCCCCGAGCGGCCATCTCTCGGTGCCCCCGGCCCCCTCGGCCGGCTCGGCGTATTCGGCCGCCATCGTGGCCACGAGCCGATGGAAGCGCGTCTCACCCGCAAGCTCGGGATGGAACGAGATCGCCAGAACGTTTCGCTGGCGAACCGCTACGACGCGTTGATCGGGCAACCTGGCCAGCACCTCCACACCGGGACCGACGCGCTCAATTATGGGGGCCCGAATGAAGATCGCGTGGACCGGGCGGTCGCCCAGGATCGGGACTTGAAGATCGGTCTCGAACGAGTCGAGCTGGCGGCCGAAGGCGTTCCGCTCGACGGTCACGTCCAGGAGCGGGAAGACGGGCTCCTCGCCGCCGCAGATCTCACGGGCCACGATGATCATGCCGGCGCACGTGCCCAGGATCGGGGCGCCGGAACGGGCGAGGGCCATGATGGGCTCGCGCAGATTCCACCTGGCGACGAGCTTGCGCATGGTGGTGCTCTCGCCACCGGGCAGGATCAGCCCGGAGATCCCCTCCAGATCCTCGGGCAGCCGCACGGGAACGCCTTCGACGCCGATCGCCCGAAGCGTCCGGATGTGCTCGATGACGGCGCCGTGAAGCGCCAGTACGCCGATCTTCATTGGAGCCCGTGCTACCAGCCTCGGACCGCCAGCCGCTCCGCCTCGGGGATCGTGACCGCCGCGATCCCGCGCATCGGGCTACCCAGGCCCTTCGAAACCTCGGCGATGATCTTGGGGTTGTCGAAGTGGAGAGTGGCCTGGACGATAGCCTCGGCAGTCTTGGCCGGGTTCTCGCTCTTGAAGATGCCGGACCCTACGAAGACGCCCTCGGCCCCGAGCTGCATTGCCAGGGCCGCGTCCGCCGGGATGGCGATCCCACCGGCCACGAAGTTGACGACCGGCAGCTTGCCTTCGTCGTGGACCTGCTTGACCAGGTCGTAGGGAGCGCCCAGCTCCTTGGCGGCGACGAAGAGCTCGTCCTCGCGCATCGAACCCAGGCGGCGTATGTCGGACATCAGAGTCCGGATGTGGCGCACGGCCTCGACGATGT
>PMIP01000062.1 GCA_003158295.1 Chloroflexota bacterium
GCTGCGGGGTGGGGGAGTCACGCCCCTGCCGCCCGGCGCGCCGCCGGCTCCGTCTGGCATGCCGCCCGCTGCCGCGCGGGCCTCCACGCCTCCGGCCCCGCCGCCGGCCGCCGGGCCGCCGACCGGTCCTGCCCACCTGCCCGGCGAGCCGCTTTCGTCCGTGCCGGCCCCCGCCGACCTGGCGTCGCTCGCTCCGGATCGCGAAGAGCCGCCACTTCCCGAAGAGGAACGAGCCGTTGCGGCCCGTGCTTCCGTGGCGCCGACCGTCCCACTCGAGGCGCCGGACTCCGGCATCCTGAACGTGCGCTTCACGCGCGGCGCGGACACGGGTCGCATCGTGGTCGCCATGGAGGAGCTGAGAGCCATGCTGAAGGAACGGCCCGGGGCCACCCGCGTCGTCTTCCACATCCCCCAGCAGGGCGGCGGCACCCTGCCCCTGGAGGTGCGGGGCGGCGTCGCCTACGACGCCGAGCTGATGGCCGAGGCCCGGCGCCGCCTCGGTGAAGGCCTGGTCCGGCTGGATCTCTCGGCCGGCGCCGCGCCGGCATGAGCGTCGGCGTTGGCGAAGCCCACGGCTCATCGGCCCACAGGCACAACCCTTATCTGACGCTGCGGCAGGAGATCCGCGGCCGCGGCCCGCTCGAGACCAGACTGCTGTTCGCGGTCGCTGTGGTGGGGCCGCTGCCCTTCCTGGCAATCGGTCTCCTGGCGGGGATGCACGGGGCGGCCGTGGCGCTCCTCGTCCTGCTTCCCACGCCGGCGCTGGGGGTTGCCCTCGGCCTGGGCCGTCGCGCCGTCTGGCCTGCGCTCGACGTCCTCTCGTGGCTGGACGGGCGGACCGCGGCCGACTGGCGCGGAGAGGTGGGAGGGTCGGCGCCGCGCAACGCCTCCGCGGCACGGGCCTGGCTCGAGACCCATCCCGCGGGATCGGCCCCGGAGTGGGCGGGGGCGACAGTTCTGGTTCTGGCGGGCCAGATCCCGGCCGCTCGCCAGGCGATCTCGGCGATGACGGTCGACACTCCAGGGGCTCGTCGCAGGCGCCTCGAGGTCGAGCTTGTGGCGGATGCCGGCGAGGGTCTGCCGATAGACACGACGGCCGCGGAGATCTCCATTCGCGAAGACCCCGAACTGGCGCCCGTGGAGGTAGCGATGCTCGTGGCCTACTACCGCGCACTGGCGGAGGTCGATGGCGGCGGCGATGGACTGCCGCCGCTGCTGGCTGCCCGCGCCTCGCTCGGCCGCCTGCCGTCCGATATCGCCTGGCGGCTGTGGCTGGGTCGGTTCCAGTATGCCGCCGTCTCTCTGATCGTCGGCGCCTGGCTGCTGGTGACGGTTCTGGTCGGGCTCGCGACCTCAGGCGGAGTCGTCTGGTTCTGAGGTGAGGGCCGCCGGTGGTCGTCGTTCCGGGCCGGAGTTAAGGGTTCTTAAGGGCAAGCCGTAACGTCTCGACACCCCCCGGGCGTCTCTGGGAGGGCCGCCTCGGCCGAGATCATGCAGAATGGGTACGGTCCGGGCGCGCCATGACGTGCGTCTGACAAGCTACCGGGACGGCAAGGGAGAGACCAAGAGCATGAAGTTCCCGTCGCCACTTCGAACGCCCCTCGGAGCGGCTCTGCTGTCGGCGCTCTTCCCCGGGCTGGGCCAGGCCGCCGCCGGCAAGCCCAGTCGAGGGGCGATCGTCGCCATTCCGGCGCTGGCGGTCCTTGGCGCTCTGGGCTTCATCCTGCTCTTCTACCGGCGCGATCTCCTTGACTCCGCGTTCAACCAGGCATGGTTGACCAGCCTGCTACTGCTGGACCTCGTGGCCCTCGTCTACCACTTGTGGGCGGTCGCGGACTCGTACCTGCTGGCCGGCAAGGGGCAGCAGGAGCTGCAGCCGGGAAGGCGCCGCCGGACGACACCATCTCCCCACAAATGGGGCGCCACGATCGGCGTCGCGATCATCGTCTCGGGGACGGTCGTAGTTCACGCTGGCGTCGCAAGCCTGGACCTTCAATGGCAGGGCGGCGTTCAATGCCTCTCCCAGTTGAGCGGATGTGGCATACCGACCTTCGCGCCCGGCCAGACCGTCGGCCTCGACACGAGCGATGCCAACCAGCAGGTCGTCGATCCGAGCGGATCGGAGGGTATCGCGTCGGGCAGCAGCTCACCCAGCCCCTCGATTGGCCCGGCCGGAACCATCGATATCAGCCAGCTCCCCAGTTTCCCGACGACGGACCAATCCAAGAACTGGGCCGCGGACGGGCAGTTCAACGTCCTGCTCCTGGGAGTCGACTTCGAGCCCGGAAGCCGCGCCCAGGGCTTGAGGCCGGACACGATGATCGTGCTCCACGTTGATATCCAGTCGGGTCGCGCGGCGATGATCAGCGTGCCGCGGAACACGATGTGCGTGCCCCTGCCCCTGGCGATCGGGGAACACTACGCCAAGAGCGTCAACGGCTGCCCGGTCAATACGTGGCCCTATATGCTCAACTGGCTCGCCGGCGAAGCTGGCTGGGGGGTTGTCACGGGGGTCAGCGCGATCAACAACTTCCCGTTCGACCAGTCCCCGACGGCCGGTCAGGCCAACGATCCCATGGCCATCCAGCGGGGCGTCGACGCCACGGTGCAGGCAGTTTCGGTGCTGACCGGGCTGAAGATCGACGGCTTCGTCATGATCAACATCTCGGGACTGGTCACGTTGATCGACGACCTCGGCGGAATCGACATCAACGTTCCAACCAAGGTTTACGACAATCCCTGCGGACCGGCCGGAACCTGGGAGTCGAAGTTCAGGGTCTGCGCCGTGAGCCCCCCTCACGACGGCTATCAGGTTCCGCCTGACACGGCCGACGTGATTGCCCGCATGAAGGCCGATGCCGCCCAATCCGGCGGCCAGCGGACAATCACCTGGAGCGGCGGTACCACCGCCGCGGGAACGGACATCTCCTTCGTGATCCAGCCCGGGAAGCAGCACATGGACGGGCAGTGGGCGCTCGCCTACGCGCGAACTCGCATCTACACCACCGACTACGATCGGAGCCTGCGCCAGCAGCTCGTCCTGAAGTCCCTCCGCGGCTCGATCACCAACCTTTGCGCCCTGCTGCCGCGGGTCGGCTCGCTCATCACCGACATGAGCATGTTCAAGACGGATCTGCCGCTGTCTGACATCTCGAAGTGGGCGGGTCTGGCGCAGGGCATCGTCGGCGGGAACGTCAAGAGCATCAACCTCGATCCCACGACCCTCGGGAACCCCGGCGTCACGTACATCAACCAGACATCGTGGGCCAAGGCCAAGGACGTCGTGGCCCACTCCCTCGACGGCGTCCCGGCCGCTTCGCCCAGTGGCGGCAGCGGCGGCGGAGGCGGTGGCGGCGGATTCGGCTGCTAGACGCCGGCTCCGGGGTTCAGGTGGGTCGGGCGTTGCGCCACGCCGCGCATTCGGCCGTTCGCGCGCCGCGGCGCGGCCGTGGGGATGTGGTGCCGACGGCGGGAGTTGAACCCGCATGACCTCACGGCCACTCGATTTTGAGTCGAGCGCGTATGCCAGTTCCGCCACGTCGGCACGGCCCGGCGGGCATCGTACAGCCTGGCGGCCCGGCGCGGTCGGACGGGATGCGCCTGTATGACCCCAGGCGCAGGCCGGCCGCCGTCTATCGCGTGCTATCCTCGCGCCGCCGCCGCTCATCCGCGCGGCCGCCGGGCGAGGCGTTCTGGACGATAGAGGCGCTGGCGGACGAGTCGTGACCGATTCGAGGGCAGCCGGGGACCGCGACGCGGAAGGGCAGGGCCAGGGTATCGACAGAGCCTTGGTCGAAGAGGCGTTGCGCGGCCGGCTGGACGCCTTCAACCAGCTCGTGGCACGTCACCAGGACCATCTGTTCGCCCAGGTCTACCGCCTCGTGCCGGACCGCGACCAGGCCGCCGACGCGGTTCAGGAGGCGTTCTTCAGTGCCTACCGGAACCTGGAGTCGTTCCGGGGCGGCAACGTCCGAAGCTGGCTGGGCCGGATCGCCGTGAATGCCGCCATGGACATGCAGCGGGCGCGGCGCCGCCGGCCGGCGCAACCCTACCCGGAGTTCGAGGACGATAGCTGGCAGCCGCCGGCCGGGACGGAGGCAGAACCGGAGAGCCAGGCCCTCGCGATCGAGCGTTCCAGGGCGCTGGCCCGGGCTCTGGATTCGCTGCCTTTCGAGCAGCGCAACTGCATCGTCCTGTTCGATGTAGATGGCTACGACTACGCGGAGATAGCGGGGATCATGCGAGTCTCGGTCGGGACCGTGAAATCGCGCATCCACCGCGGGCGTCTTGCGCTCCGGCACGTCCTTACCCCGGACCGGGAACTGTTCCATGGCTGAGATCGTCTGAGGATCGTGATGCCGAAAGCTGCCGCCGACCACGCCACGCACGACGAGCTGCTGATCGCCCGCCTCTACGGGGACGATGTGGACGATCGCGAACGGGCCAGTGCCCTGGAGCTGGTGGCCGGCTGCGACGAATGCTCCGCCCTCTACGCCGACCTCGGCGCGATCGCGGCAGCCACCACGACGCTGTCCCTCCCGTCCCGGCCGCGCGACTTCGCGCTGACAGAGGACGACGCCGCCAGACTGCGCCCGCACCGCGGAGGCCGGGCGCGCCTCCTGGGGATCTTTAGGAGACGATCGTTCGGCGGTGTCCTCGTGGCCCTCGGCTTCTCGGGCCTGGCCCTGACCAGCGCGCTCTCGATGCTCGGAACGGCGCCGACCACGATGTCAACCGATGCGCGCCTTGCCGCCGCGCCGGCTGTCGGTCTCGCCTCGTCCAATGCCTACTCCCAGGGGGGCGTCGCGATCCCGCAGCCGGCGGCCACCCCTGCTCCGAACAAGGCGATCGCGTCCGCCGCCCCCGCGGCTAGCGGAAGCCCGGGCGGCGAGGCGGCCTTCTCTTCCGCCGCTCCGTCCCCGCCGACGCTCGGGCCCCTATCATCGACCGCTCTCGACCTGACCACGACTACCGAGGCTCCGGCGTTGCCTGCGGGCGGCGCCGGCGAGCCCACTCCGGGCGCGCCTCCCGGCCAGCCATGGACCGCGCTGCCGTCGCAGGCCGGGCCGGACTGGACGCCACTCGTCCTCGCCGGATCGGCCGTCGCCCTGGTGCTGGGTCTCGCGGTCTTGCTCGTCCCAATCGTCTTGCGGCGGTCACGAGGCCGGGCGCGCCGCTAGCCTCGAACGGGCCGCGGGTACACTTGAGCCGATCGGCGGACGATCGGCTGCCATCCGGCCGCCAGCCGATGCGTGCGCCCGCTGCCGGCGTCGGTTCGTTCGAGGCCCTCATGACCCGACTGATGCTGCTCGACAGCAACGGCCTCATCTACCGCGGCTACCACGCCCTGCCGCCCCTGACGACGAGCAAGGGCGAGCTGGTCAACGCCGTCTTCGGGTTCTGCAGCATCCTGCTGCGCGGTATTCAGGACGTCCGGCCGGAGTACGTGGCCGCGTGCTTCGACCTCCCCGGGCCCACTTTCCGGCACGAGCAGTACGCCGCGTACAAGGCCACTCGCGCGCCCATGCCCGACGACCTGCGCTCGCAGTTCCCGAAGGTCCGCGAGGTGGTCGCCGCCTTGCGCATTCCCGTGTACGAACTGGCCGGCTTCGAGGCCGACGACGTCATCGGCACGATCACCCGCGACATGGACACCCGGGGCATCGATACGACGGTGGTGACCGGCGACCTGGACATGCTCCAGATCGTGACCGAGCACACCCGNNCAAGGGCGATCCGACCGACAACATCCCGGGCATCCCCGGAGTGGGGGAGAAGACGGCCGCCAAAGTCGTTGGCCAGTTCGGTTCGCTCGAGGCGATCTACGACCGGCTCGACGAGGTCAAGCCCGACAAGCTGCGCGACAAGCTGGTCGAGGCGCGCGAGCAAGTCTTCGCGAGCCGCGAGCTGGCCCGGATAGTCCGGGACCTGCCGGTCTCGCTCGACCTGGAGGCGGCTCGGCTCTCCGACTACGACCGCGCCGAGGTGGTCCGGCTCTTCCGCGAGTTCGAGTTCCGGACGTTGATCGACCGTTTGCCGCCGCTGACCGGCGAGTCGGCGGTTGACGCTGCCGAAGCGCTCCGCTCGGTGCAGGGCAGCGTACCGGCGGCACGGGTGCAGGGAGAGCCACCGCGATCCGAGGTCGCGGGCCGGCCGACCTATCGCGCGGGACGCCGCCCCTCCGCGGGCGAGGGCGGCGAGCTGCAACTCACGATGGACTTCGGCTCAACCGGACTCGCCGAGCCCGCTCCCGCCCCGGCGCTCCCCCCAGCCGCGGAGCGCAGACGCGTCGCTCCCATTGCGGGCGGCCCGGTGGATCTGGCCGCGGCGCTGCGAGCCGCGGTGGCGGACCCGACGCTCATGGACCGCTTCGAAGCCACGGACGAGGATGCGGCCGAGGCATCGCGCTGGCTCGCCGGTCGCGCCGAGGCGGGCGCGGCCCTGCTGATGGACGATCCGCGGCCGCTGCACGGCATGCCGGTGGCGCTGGCCGTGGCGGGATCGGACGGTCGCGTGCTGGTGGCCGACGGCCACGAGGCGGTGGGCTGGCTCGGCGATCTGCTCCTCAAGTCCGGCGCGCGGGTCGTCGGCCACGAGACCAAGCCACTCGTCGTGGCGAACATCGCCGGCGGTGCCACTCAACCTCTCCCCGTGGTCTTCGACACGCAGATCGCGGCTTACCTGCTGAACGCCTCGTTGCGCAGCCAGACCATCGCCGACGTCGCCCACGAGCGGCTGGACGTGACGCTGCCGCCGGCCGGAGATGTGCCGCCGGCCGTTCGGATCGGGCTCGATGCGCTGGCCGCGCTGGCGGTGCGGGAGCCACTCGAGAAGGCGCTCGTCGAATCCGGCCTGGACCGTCTCTTCCGCGAGATCGAGATGCCGCTCATCTCCGTCCTGGCGGAGATGGAGGTCGCGGGTGTGGCGATCGACCGCGAGGCGCTCTCCAAGCTGGACGTCGAGTTCGGCGCCGAGATGGCCCGGCTCGAATCCGAGATCTACCTCGACGTCGGCCACGATTTCAACCTCGGCTCGCCCAAGCAGCTCGAGCAGATCCTGTTCTACGAGCTGAACCTGCCCAAGGGCAAGAGGACGAAGACCGGCTATTCGACCGACGCCTCGGTCCTCGAAGAGCTCAAGCCGGCACACCCGATGATCGGCAAGCTGCTCGACTGGCGGCTCTACTCGAAGCTGCGCTCGACGTACATCGAGGCCCTGCCGGCGCTGGTCTCCGAACGCGACGGACGCCTGCACACGACTTTCCATCAGGCCGTCGCCGCCACCGGGCGCCTCTCCTCGTCCGATCCAAACCTCCAGAACATCCCGATCCGTTCCGACCTGGGCCGCCGCATCCGCCGCGCTTTCGTGGCCGGCTCGCCGGAGCTGACGCTCGTCGCGGCCGACTATTCGCAGATCGAGCTGCGCATCATCGCCCACGTCAGCGGTGACGATCATCTCCGCGACGCCTTCGCTCGCGGCGCCGACATCCATCGCGAGACCGCCGCCCTCGTCCTCCACAAGGCCCCGGAAGACGTGACTCACGACGAGCGCTCGATGGCCAAGATGGTCAACTTCGGCCTCGCCTACGGCATGAGCGACTTTGGGCTGTCGTCGCGCGCCGGCATCTCACGCGCGGAGGCGAAGGCGTTCATCGACAACTACTTCGCCACGTACAGCGGCATCAGCTACTACATGCTCCACATCAAGGAGCTGGCGCGGCAGCAGGGCTGGGTCTCGACTCTCCTGGGCCGCCGGCGCTCCATCCCCGAGCTGCGCATGTCAAACCCGGCTCTGCGCGGCGCCGGGGAGCGGATGGCGATCAACATGCCGATCCAGGGCACGGCCGCGGACATCATCAAGATCGCCATGATCCGGCTGCCGGAGAAACTGAAGGCGGCGCGGGTCGACGGGCGACCGCTCAGGGCCCGTGTCCTGCTCCAGGTCCACGACGAACTGGTTCTCGAAGTGCCGCGCGACGAGGTGGACGCCGTGGTGCCGATCGTCCGCGAGACGATGGAAGGGGCGCTCAAGCTGGACGTGCCCCTTACCGTCGACATCAAGGTCGGTGACGACTGGGAGTCGATGAAGCCGCTCACCCGCGAGGACGCAATCTATGCGGAGCTCGGCGAGGCTCCGGCCGAGGTGGTAGCGGGCTAAGGGCTCGAGGGGCGACGGCGGGACCGGCTGGGCTCGGCCGACGGCGACAAGTGCCGCGCCGGCGGCAGAGGCGGGGAGAGCCGGGAGAGGCCGGGCGACTCGGACGCGCCGCGGCGGGGGCAGAGTGTGGGCAGCTCCCGGATGACGCTGGCGCGCGCCTCCGGTGCGGTCCGTCGGACTTGTGGCCGGGCCAGACGCGAGGTCAGCCGCGGCAGGCGCTACGACCTACCAGTTGCGGATGTGGTCGTGCTCGGACGGGCGAGAGTCGCCGCCGCAAACGATTGCGAGGGCACCTACGAAGGCCGTGGCCATCAAGAAGATGATCAGTTCCATGCCAGTACCGTAGCCTGGGGTCTTGATTAGAGCAAGTCGATGTTGTTCAATTACCGATTATGGCAAGTGATCACTTGGCCGACGTCGAATTCCGTCACCTGCTGAGCTTCCGCGCCGTGGCCCAGTCCGGCTCGTTCCACGAAGCGGCGGACACGCTCGAATACACCCAGTCCGCAGTCAGCCAGCACGTGGCCGCTCTCGAGGCTCTGCTCGGGGTGCGGCTGCTCGACCGCGCGCGGGGCAAGCGAACCGTCCAGCTGACGGAGGCGGGGGCGCTTCTTCTTCGCCACGTCGACGCGATCGTGGCCCGAATGCAGGCGGCACGCGCGGACCTCCGGGCGTATTCGGAGGGTGCGACGGGCATGCTCCGGGTGGGCACCTATCAAAGCGTCGGGGCTCGGATCCTGCCGACCACATTGGGCATCTTCACGGCGGCGTGGCCTCAGGTCGAGGTGCGCCTGATGGAGACTAACAGCGACGACGGCCTGCTCGATCTCGTGGAGTCGGGCGATCTCGATCTGTCTTTCGCCGTCTACCCGCTCTCCGACGGTCCATTCGAGGGTGTCGAGCTCTTCCGCGACCCGTACGTGTTGGTGGTTCCGGAGAACTCGCCGCTGGCCGGCCTCGACCGGGTCGCGACGGCTCGCGAGATCGCCGCTCTTCCGCTGATCGGGTTCCGTCACTGCCGAAGCACGGGCGCGGCCGAGGCTTACCTCCGAGCAAACGGCGGCGATCCCCGCTGGGTCTTCCGCTCCGACGACAACACCACCGTCCAGGCTCTGGTCGTGGCCGGCATCGGGGTCGCCCTCGTGCCGCGCCTGACCGTCGACGAGACCGATCCCCGGTGCGTCGTCATTCCGACGGAGGTTCCTCCGCGCGTTCTGACCCTGGCGTGGCATCGAGACCGATATCGTTCGCAGGCCCAGGTTGCATTCGTCGAGCTGGCTCGTGACGTGTGCCAGGATCTTCAGCAGAAGGTGGCGCCGACACTGGCCTGAGGGCGGGAGCGGTGGCGGCCGGCGACCCGGGCGGACCTGGGGCAGTGGCCCGGGACCGGGCCGGGGATTGGCGCCGAGCGGACCTCGCCGGTGGCCCTGACCGGGCCGGAGATTGGCGCCGACACTGGCCGGAGGGCGGGAGCGGTGGCGGCCCAGCGACCCGAGCGGACCCGGGGCAGTGGCCCGGACCGGGCCGGGGGATTGGCGCCGACACTGGCCGGAGGGCGGGAGCGGTGGCGGCCCAGCGACCCGAGCGGACCCGGGGCAGTGGCCCTGACCGGGCCGGGGATTGGGCGACGCGAGCGACCCCGCCGGTGGGCTTGACCGGGCCGGGGATTGGCGCCGACACTGGCCGGAGGGCGGGAGCGGTGGCGGCCCAGCGACCCGAGGGGACCCGGGGCAGTGGCCCTGACCGGGCCGGGGATTGGGCGACGCGAGCGACCCCGCCGGTGGCCCTGACCGGGCGGCGGTTACGCCTGCGCGCCGGAAGCCAGTCCGAGCGAACGAATCCCGCTATACCAGTGGTGGTAGTACTAAGTTGAGCCGAGCGGTCAGGCGATCCGGTTTCGCCCCGGCTCGGGCTACTGAGCCACAAAGAGTTAGCCGCCGCAGACTAACATCGGGGTTGCAGTCGCTGCGGCGGGCTGTCGCGGCGGGCTATTCGCCGCTTAGCACTACGGCCACTGGTATAGCGGACAAACGCGCCTGACACGGCTGCGCCATGCCCCGCTTCGGCCTTCGGTAGCCCCACGTCCCGACGCACCCTGACTCGCCCGGCACCCGAAGCCGTGCGCCGCTACGCTCTAGGGAGAATGCCCGAGCTGCCAGAAGTCGAAACGATTGCCCGCGACCTGCGCGGGCTGGTGACCGGCGCCCGAATCGCGGGGGCCAGGTCCGACTGGCCGTCGACCCTGCGCAGCCACGAGCCGGCGGCCTTCGCGGCGGCAATTTCCGGGCGCGAGATCGTGGGCGTGGGCCGGCGCGGGAAGCAACTCCTCGTCTGGCTGGGGCCCGCGGCACCCGTGACGCCGGTCGCGGCCCCGATACCCGTGGCGCCGAGTCCCGCCTCGGCACCCGCGGCACGCGCGCGGCGTGCGGCCCTGGCACCCGTGACGCCGGACGCGGCCCCGATACCCGTCGCGCCGGAGGGGCCGGTCGGAGAAGCGTCACTCGCGCCGGCGGGGGTCGCTGCCGCTCCGGTACCGGCGACGGACGAAGCCGCCGTCCTGACCATCCACCTCAAGATGACCGGCCAGATCTTCGTCGTGGAGGCCGGCGCTCCGCAGGACCGCCACGTCCATCTCGTCCTGAGCCTTGCGGACGGCCGGGAGCTGCGCTTCCGCGACATGCGAAAGTTCGGGCGGATAGGGCTGTACCGGCGCGACGAGGAGACGGGCGAGCCGGTCCGCGGCGAGGCTCCGGGCGTTCTGGCTGCCGGGGCGGAGCCGCTCTCCGACGACTTCACCGCGCGACGCCTCCACGCGCTGCTCGCCCGGCGGCACGGCAGGCTGAAGACACTGCTGCTCAACCAGGACTTCCTTGCGGGTGTCGGGAACATCTACGCCGACGAAGCTCTCTGGCTGGCGCGGCTCCACCCGCTCCGCGACGCCTCCACCCTCAGGCCGGACCACGTGGTGCGGCTCTACGGAGCCCTTCGCGAGGTGCTGGCCGAGGCGGTCGAGAGACGCGGCAGCTCGGTCGACGACTACACCGCGCCCGAGGGTGACGGCTCGATGCAGGAATACCTGCGGGTCTACCAGCGAGCCGGCGAGCCTTGCCTTCGGTGCGGCCGACCGATCCGCCGGATCGTCGTGGGCGGCCGCTCGACGCATTTCTGCTCGTGGTGCCAGCGGCTGCCGGGCGGTGCCGCGGGGCGCGGAACGCCGGGCGGTGCCGCGGGGCGCGGAACGCCGGGCGGCACCGCCCGACGCGGAACGGCCGATCGAACGCATCGGGGCCCACGCTGGACCGAGCTCGACGGCGGGGGTGCGCTCGGCCGGACCAGGTCGGAGGAAGAGCGCGTGCGTCGTGTCGCGGCCACGCGCAAGGCCGCGGCCGCCCGTCGAGCGGCGGCCCGGGCCGGAGTCGTCGCCGACCCAACCGCCGGAAGCGCAGCCGACCCAACCGCCGCCGGCAGCGCCGACGCGACCGTCCGAGGATCCGCCTGATGTCGATCCTGCGACTCGTCGGCGTCTCTCGCGGGGTCGGCGACTTCGTGATCCTGGACCACGTGGATGCGGCCATAGCCGCAGGCGACCGAATCGGCCTCGTCGGACCCAACGGCGCGGGCAAGACGACCCTGCTCCGGCTGGTTTCGGGCCTCGACGAGCCCGACAGGGGCGAGGTCGTCCGCAAGCGCGGCCTGACCATCGCCATGCTGCCGCAGGAGGCCCACGTCGATTCCAGCTTCATCGAGGCACCGAGCTTGAGGCTGGCGGTTCGGGCGGGCGCCGGTCGGTTGGAGGAGCTGGAGCGAACCCTTCGCCGGCTCGAGCATGACGGCCTGGTGACGGAGCCAGAGTACGAAACGGCTCAACACGAGTTCGCGGTCAGGGACGGCTACGCGCTCGACCAGCGGGTCGAGGCGGCGCTCTCCGGCCTCGGCTTTGGGCGCGACCAGTGGGACCGACCGCCGGTCGACATGTCGGGCGGAGAGCAGACCCGAGCCGCGCTGGCCCGACTTCTCCTGGCCGACCCGGAGCTGCTGCTGCTCGACGAGCCGACGAACCACCTCGACCTTGGGGCGCTGGAGTGGCTGGAGGAAGCACTCGGCCGGCGCCACGGCAGCCTGATCGTGGCTTCGCACGACCGCGCCTTCCTGGATGCCACGGTCATCCGCGTCTGGGAGATGCGCGACCGGCGGCTGACGCCGTTCCGGGGCAGTTACTCTGCCTACGCCCGCCAGCGCGAGGAGCGCGATCTCCGGGCCGCGCAGGAGGCGGAGGACCGGGCCGGCCAGATCGCGCGCGAGCAGGCGCTGATCCAGCTCTATCGTCACCAGCGCAAGCACGCCAAGATGCACGAGCACGAGGCTCGTCTCGAGGCTCTGCAGCCGATGGAGAAGCGCCGATCGGAGGCGAAGCTCCGGCTGCCGACCGAGGCGCTCGCCGGGGGCGCGCCGGCTCGCTCGTACGAGTCGGTGGTCCGGGCCGAAGAGCTCGTGGTCGGCTACGGCGTTCGAGAAGCGCGCGACGCCGTCCGGCCCGTGCCGGTCGCCCGCGTCCCCTGGCTCGAGCTGCGCCGCGGCGACCGCGTGGGGATCGTGGGCCCCAACGGCGCCGGCAAGACGACGCTTCTGCGTACGATCGCCGGGGAGCTGCACCCGCTCGACGGGGCGCTGGAGATCGGCCGCAACGTCCAGCTGAGCTACCTCGCCCAGGTCCGTGACGCGCCGATCCCCGGCGCCACGGTCCTCGACGCGGTGCTGGACGAGCTGCCGCTCAGCCCGGGCGAGGCGCGCAGCCACCTGGCTCGCTTCCTCTTCCGCGGCGACGACGTCGAGAAGGAGGTCACGGCCCTCTCGGGTGGCGAGCGATCGCGTCTCGAGCTGGCGCTCCTCTTCCTTCTGCCGGCCAATCTGCTCCTCCTCGACGAGCCGACGAACCACCTCGACATCCCGGCACGTGAGGCCCTGGAGGCTTTCATGGCCGGCACCGACGCCACGCTCCTGATCGTCAGCCACGACAGGCGGCTCCTCGAGACGGTCTGCGATTCGCTCTGGGTCGTCGACGGCGGGCTGGCGGTGCCGTTCGAGGGCGGATATCGCGCCTGGCGGGCGGCGGTGGCGGACGGCTGGACGGTTGAGGCTGCCGCACAACGGGAGGCCGGACGCCTTCACGGCGGGCGCGCCCCGGAGCCTGACGTACGGAAACCGGAGGGCGCGGTTGGCCGCCCGAGTCGCAAGGCCGGCGCGCGGTCGGGTCGGGGAGCGGCTCCTTCGATCGTCCCGTGTTCTTCCCAGGAGCCCGGACTCGCGGGCGCCGTGCCGCGTCCGCTGGTGCCCAAGCTGTCCAAGGACGCCTACCGGCGTCGCAAGGTGCAGATCGACGAGGAGCTGACCCGCCTCTCCGGGCGCAAGCTTCAGCTGGAGTCCGCTCTGCAGGATCCGGGCGTCCATGGCAACTTTGTGGAGCTGCGTCGCGTGACCGGTGAGCTGGCTACTGTGAACGAGGCCCTGGCCGCCACCGAGGAGGCCTGGCTGGAGTTGGAGGAGGCGGCGCCATGACGGAGCTCCGGGGAGGCTCTCGACGGGGGAGTCTAGGGACGCGTTCTCCCGTCATCGGCCTGATCGGGCCGATCGGCTGCGGCAAATCGACCGTCGCCGGCTGGCTGGCCGATCGCGGTGCCGCCGTGGTAGACGCCGATCTCCTTACGCGACGGCTCATGTCGCCGGGAGCCCCGGTCACCGAGGCCGTCATCGCCCGATTCGGCGGGGAGTATCGCCGCCCCGACGGCGCCCTGGACCGCGCCGCCCTCGGCCGCCTCGTCTTCTCCGATCCGGACCGTCTGACCGAGCTCGAGGCGATCGTCCATCCCGCCGTCTCGCGCCTGGGTGAGGACGAGATTCGGGCGGCCGACCGGACCGGTCCGGCGGCCATCGTTCTGGAGGCCGTCAAGCTCGTCGAGGCGGGCAACGGCCCCTGGTGCGACGAGATATGGCTCGTCAAGTGCGAGCCGGAGACCCAGCTGGCCCGCCTCACCGGCCGTGGCATGGCCGAGTCGGACGCGCGCCAGCGGATCGATGCACAGGCGGTCTCCTTGCCACTGTGGCGCTCGGCAGCAACCCGAGTGCTCCGCACCGACGGTTCGCCCGAGGAAACGGAGAAGGCCGTAGATGCCGCCCTGCGGGAAACGCTGGCCGGGCGCGACTGACGGGTCCGCGGGCGGCCTGCCGGCCGGCCCAACCGGAGATTCGACGAGACGCGCGTAGAATCGTCCGATGATGGCGTCCCGATCATCGCGCCGCCGCTGGCTGGCCGTTGGATGCGCCGCCTTGCTTCTGGTCGCCCTCACTGGAGTGGCATTGGTCGCGGGATCGCCACGTGCGAGCAGCGTCCCGACCGCGCCGGGCGGCGCCCACATCGCCGTGGGTGAGTCGTCGGATGCGTCCCCGACGGCGTCGGCCACCTCTGCCCCGGCCGCGGCCTCGGCCTCCGCTGGGGCCTCCGCCGCGGCCACGGCCTCGGCCACACCCATAGACTCGACCGCCGCGCTCCCGACCGGCCCGACGTTCCAGCCGCTCGATCTCTTTGCCACGCCCAGCCCGCCGCCGGCCAGGGGCGCCCAGCGGACCGATCCCGCGTTCGCGGCGGATCCCCGCCGGCCCATGCCCGTCCAGTCGCCGGAGTGGCTGCAGGTCAAGGCGGCCGGTCGCGTGGCCCTGGTCCACGGCAAGGTCCAGGTCCTGGACGGGGGCGCCAACCCGCTCTCCAGCCCGACCACCGGAGACGCCCTCCCCGCGGCTCGGACCCTCGACACGATCTGGACTCGATGGGTAGTGGAGCCGCCCGGTTACGGCACCGACGAGATGGGCAATCGCTTCTCGAACCTCAACTACTGGAACATGTGCAGCGCCGGTGCCACGACCGTCGCCCTCTACTACTGGCAGGCGTTGACCGGCCATCCCAACGTGACCGGCACCGAGGGGTATTTCCTCGAGCCCTATGCGGCTGAAGCGACTGCCTGGCCCACACCCGGCCCCACCGTAGCGCTGGCCGCCGACGGCTCTCGTCTCGGTACGTACTGGTCCGGCTCGGACACGGTCAGCGGCTTCACGGCCAACGGCCGCGGCTTTCTCATGTACCTGGCCACGCAGACGCAGCCTCCGGCATGGCAGACGACGGGGATGGTGGTCTACGCCAGGGCCGATGGGACGCCGCTCTATCCGACGCGCGGCGGGCCCAGGCCGAACATCATGACCGCGCTCAACTGGGAAGCCTCCAACAATGACCCCCAGAACTGGATCGAGGCCTGGTACACGTCGGTCATCAGGCCCGACCCGACTCTCGCCCGCGACCTCACCGTGGCTGTAACCCTGGACGTCGGCCGTGACGGAGTGCCGGTCATCGCCGCCCTGGACACCTTCGATCTGCCGAACTGGCAGAACGGCAGCGCGACGCCGCATATCCGTCACGCGGTCGCGATCGTCGGCTACGACAACGCGGCCAATCCGCCGACCTTCACCTACATCGACACGTGCGGTCGGGCCTGCAACAACCGGGGCGGTAACACCAACGGCCAGGTCCACGTCATCGCGCAGTCGCAGATGGTCAAGGCGATACGGGACACGGTAGGATCGGGTTTCGTGTGGTAGCCATGCCCAGGAGGGATCCGATGACGTCGGCCGACGGTCTCATCAAGCACCACCGGACGGCCGATGCGACCGTCACCGTCACGGCCGGCGGAACGCCGCTGGCGAACCGGCAGGTCACCGTCGCCCAGCGCGGTCACAAGTTCCTGTTCGGTTGCATCGGCTTCGACATGATCCGGCTGGCGAACGGCGAGCTGGCGGTGCCGCAATCGGGCGCAGAGAGCGGCCTCGGCTCGCTGGGCGAGGCGCCTGCGGCCCAGGCGGAGCACATCGCCGGCCTCTGGCTCGAGTTGTTCAACTTCGCGACGCTGCCGTTCTACTGGGGCCGCTTCGAGCGGGAACGCGGTCATCCCGACACTGCCCGGCTGCGCAAGGCGGCCCAATGGTTCGTCGATCGCGGCGTGCCGGTCAAGGGCCATCTGCTGTGCTGGCACACCTCCCAGCCAGACTGGCTTCTGCCACTCTCGAACCAGGAGATAGAGGCGGCGCAGAGGGCCCGTATCCGGCGTGACGTGGCCGAGTTCCGCGGCCTCGTCGACACGTGGGACGCCATCAACGAAGCCGTGATCATGCCGATCTTCGACAAGTACGACAACGGCCTGACCCGCATCTGCCTGGCCAACGGCCGGATCGCGACCGTCAGGATGGCGTTCGAGTCGGCCCGTGAAGCGAACCCGTCGGCGACGCTGCTGCTGAACGATTTCGACATGTCCGCGGCATACGAGTGTCTGATCGAGGGCGTCCTCGAGGCCGGCATCAAGATCGACGTCCTGGGCCTCCAGAGCCACATGCACCAGGGCTACTGGGGCGAAGAGAAGACGCTCCGCATCATCGACCGCTTCGCGCGCTACGGGCTGCCGATCCACTTCACCGAGAGCACCCTCGTCTCGGGACACCTGATGCCGCCCGAGATCAAGGATCTCAACGATTACAAGGTCGGCGAATGGCCCACCACGCCCGACGGCGAAGCCCGCCAGGCCGACGAAATGGTCCGGCACTACAAGACCCTGCTATCGCATCCGGCCGTGGAGGCCAGCACCTATTGGGGCCTCTCCGATGGCGGCTGGCTCGGCGCACCGAGCGGTCTCGTCCGTCTCGACGGATCGCTAAAGCCCTCGTTCGAGGCCCTGCGCGGGCTGATCAAAGGGGAGTGGTGGCTGTCGCCGACCGAGATGGCCACGGACGGCGAGGGGCGGCTCCGCTTCAACGGCTTCCTGGGCGACTACGAGGTCTCGGTGGGGGAGCGAAAGGCCTCGTTTAGACTGGACAAGAAGGGCGCCGCAAAGGTCGAGGCGCGGTTGGCGGGGTAGGCCGCGCGGCGTCGACGTCTGTGGATTCCGGGGATCGCCCCGGGCGGCCCGCCCGAGGCGATGGTACCGTTCGGGGGCGTCGGTCTCCGTCGCGCCCCACCGGCTGTCGAGGTAATCAGGCGTGCGTCGGAGATCCAGTCCAGCGAAGCGTGTATCCGCCGCCGAGTCGACTTCCCATGGCGGTGGCCTGCCCCTCGTCGGTCTCGCCCTCGCGGTGATCCTGTGGGGGACGAGCTTCGTCGCCATCAAGGCGGCCCTGGTTGGATTCGGGCCACTCGCCGTCGGTGCCGGCCGGATGCTCCTCTCCTCAACCCTGATGCTCGCCCTCTGGCCCCGGATCGACGCCCCGGACAGGCGGCCCGGCGACTGGCGATGGCTCGCCCTCATCGCCCTGCTCTATCCGTGCCTGTACTACGTCCTCGAGGGCAACGCGCTCACGCTCACGACCGCCTCCCAGGCCGGTACCGTTTCGGCGCTGGTCCCGCTCCTTGCGGCCGTCGGCGCTCGCGTGTTCCTCAACGAGCACCTCCCAGGCCGGGCGGTCGCCGGTCTCGCCGCGTCTCTCGTGGGTGTCGTCGTTCTGTCGCTCGGAGCGCCGGCTCAGGCGGCGGCGCCCGCGCCCGCGCTCGGCAATGCGCTCGAGGTCCTGGCGATGGTGAGCTACGCCATCTCCATGCTCGCCCTGAAGCGGATGACGAGTCGGTACAGCCCATGGTTCCTGACCGGCGTGCAGTTCCTTGTCGGCGCCCTGTTGTTCCTGCCGGCACTGATCCTGATGCCCATCGACGCCTGGGGGCGCGTGCCGCTCGAAGCATGGGTCGGCGTCGTGTACTTGGGCCTCTTCGTGACGCTGCTGCCGGCCGGTCTGTACAACTTCGCCATGAGCAGGATGCCGACGGGTCGCGCCGCGATGGCCATCAACCTCGTGCCGGTCGTGGCGCTGGTCACTGGTTTCGTTCTCCTCGGCGAGAGCCTGGCGCCGATTCAGGTGGCGGCCTGCGTGGTGATCTTCGGCGGCGTGGTACTCGGCCAGATGCAGGGTTCGATGGGCGGACGCTCCGAGGTCGAGCGTGCGGGTGACGGCGGGTCCTCGGCGGCCGGCCAGTTGCGGCCGACGGACGCGGAATCGGCAGAGTCGTAGACCAGGAGCGTGTGCGATCAGACCGTCGTGTGGCCTATCCCCGAAGACGGCCATCCGCGGCCGGCCCAATACCTCGCTTGAACAAGCCGGGCCACCTAGCCCTGGGACCAAGGCTGGATTGCCCAAAACCTCGCAACGTGACAGCCTGGACGAACGATCGGAGTTCGCAACGCCCCCAACTTGAGTCATCGCGCCATGGCGGGCCTGCCGCTCGCATCATGGGGACCATCAATGCGAAAGCTCACCCTCGCGCTGGCGATCGGACTGCTGGCATCCGCCGGTAGTCTGGGAGCGCCTGCCCAGAGAGCCGCGGCGGCTGGTGTGCAGGCCAAAGTGG
>PMIP01000030.1 GCA_003158295.1 Chloroflexota bacterium
CCGTCCAGAGCGGCGTGCAGGTCGTGGGACTGCCGCTGCAGCCGCTGCCGCCGGCCGCGTCGAAGGCATACAGCTTGCCGTCGGTCGAGCCGACGTAGACCACGCCGTTCGCGACAGCGGGCGAGCTGTAGATCTCCTGGCCCCTGGTCTGTCCCGTCCAGAGCGGCGCGCAAGTCCCGCCGTCGCTCGCGCAGCCGACCGCGAAGGCATACAGCCTACCGGAAGTGGATTCGATCATGTAGACCACGCCGTCAGCGACTGTGGGAGAGGAGTCGTACGTGCCGCCGAGGCGGGCGCTTTTCGAGAGCGGCGTGCAGGTCGTCGGGCTGCCACTGCAGCCGGTGACCCCGGCCGCGTCGAAGGCATACAGCTTGTTGTCGCCGGATCCGCCGGATCCGACGTAGACGACGCCGTTCGCGACCGCGGGCGAGGAGTAGACTCCGCCGCCGGTGGTGGCCGTCCAGAGCGGCGTGCAGGTTCCGCCACCGCTCGCGCAGCCGACGGCGTAGGCATAAAGCTTGCCGTCCCACGACCCCACGTAGACGACGCCGTTGGAGACCGCGGGCGAGGAGTCGATGGAGCCCCCGGCGGTGGCCGTCCAGAGCGGCGTGCAGCTCCCTCCGCCGCTGGCGCAGCCGACGGCGAAGGCATACAGCTTGCCGTCGTCTGAGCCGGCGTAGACCACGCCGTTCGCGACCGCGGGCGAGGAGTAGATCCTGCCTGTGGTTGCCGTCCACAGCGGTGTGCAGGTTGCGCCGCCACTCGCGCAGCCGACGGCGAAGGCATACAGGTTGGCGTCCTGGGACCCGACGTAGACGACGCCGTTCGCGACCTCGGGCGAGGAGCCAATCGCGCTGCCGGTGGTGGCAGTCCAAAGCGGCGTGCAGGTTCCGCCGCCACTCGCGCAGCCGACGGCGAAGGCATACAGCTTGTGGTCGTCGGAGCCGACGTAGACGACGCCGTCGGAGACCGCGGGCGAGGAGTAGCCGATGGCTCCCCCGGTGGTGGCAGTCCAAAGCGGCGTGCAGGTTCCGCCGCCACTCGCGCAGCCGGCGGCGAAGGCATACAAGTTGCCGTCCTGGGACCCGACGTAGACGACCCCGTCGGAGACCGCGGGCGAGGAGAAGATCGTGCCGCCGGTGGTTGCCGTCCAGGCGACCCCAAGAGTGGAGACGTTGGCGGCGGAGATGGTCGTCTCGGCGGCGTTGTAGCCCGAGTGGGCCGGGCCATTGTGGAACTGCGGCCAATTGCCGCCCACAACGACTGATGGAGCAGACGTCGCAGGCTTCGCGAGAGCCGCAGCCGGCATCAACGCCGCGGCCACAGCCGCCGCCGCGCCGATGGCCAGCAGCCGGACGATGGACCGGCGAGCGCGAACGTGAGTACGGACCGCAGACTCTGAGATCACCGGCATCGGACCCTCGCTCCTATCTCTGGTGCGTGCACGCCCAAAGGCAGCATCGAACCCACGGATCTCGTTCCCGAGCGGATACGTGTGGCCCGCATCCGCCTCTGCTCATGCCAGAAGCCCCATGTCCAGTGGCGAACCAGCGAGGCCAATGCTACTCGCGCCGTTCGGACAGGTCGAGGCTTGGGCGCCGGCGCGCAGACCGAGGGTCTACGCCAGGGCCGGTTTCCTGCGGAGAGCGAGGACGACCCCCACGGCCGCGCTGACGTAGCACATGGCGCCGAGGCCCCAACCCGAGCTCGACCCATACCCGTCCGAGCTCGACCATGCCGACATCAAGGGGATCGGACCGAGGCTCAACGTCGCGGAATGCAGATTCAGCACGGAGACGATCGTTCCCAGGGTCATGGTGAGGCAGATCACGACCAGACCTGCGACCAGGAAGCCGACGACGCCGCCCCTTGCCGCCGAGATGATTCGCTGATTCAAGTCGACCCTCCCTCCGGGGCCGCGCCCTCCACAGAACGCCTCCCGAGCCGCCGGACGCGGTAGAGATTACCGGATGGATCCCCGGACCACCAGGGAATGCGGTACCGGTCCACGGTCCTATCGACCGCCTTCGCGCTCCGACGCGGTGCGCTCGTATTCGCGTCCCGCGATCCGGCGTCGATCGTGTTGCGATAGGACCCGCTTGCGCAGGCGGATCGACTTGGGCGTCACCTCGACCAGCTCGTCGACACCGATGAACTCGATCGCGGACTCCAGTGTCAGCTCGCGCGGAGGCGTGAGGCGGATGGCCTCATCGTGGGAGTGCGTCCGCATGTTCGTCAGCTTCTTCTCTTTGGTCGCATTCACGTCCATGTCGTCCGAACGTGAGTTCTCCCCGATGACCATGCCTTCGTAGACTTCGACGCCGGCCCCGATCAGCAGCTCGGATCGCTCCTGGAGGCTGTAGAGGGCGTAGCCGTTGGAGGTTCCCTGGCGGTCGGCGACCAGCACGCCGCTGGTCCGATGCGTGACCTCGCCGGCCCAGGGGCCGTACCCCTCGCCGATCTGATGCAGAAGCGCGGTCCCGCGCGTCTCGGTCAGGAGCTGCCCGCGGAAGCCGATCAGGCCACGGACGGGAATGACGTACTCCATCCGGACCCGGCCGTCGGCGTCCGTGCTCATCTGGTCGAGACGTGCCTTGCGATCGGCCAGAGCTGCCTGAACGGGGCCGATGAACTCGGGCGGCATGTCGACCGTGATCCGCTCATACGGCTCTTGAACCTCCCCGTTCACCTCGTGCAGGAGCACCTCGGGTCGGGACACCTGGAGCTCGTAACCCTCGCGCCTCATCTGCTCGATGAGGATCGCCAGCTGGAGCTCGCCACGCCCACGGACTTCGAAAGTGTCGCCGGAGTCCGTCGGCAGGACTTCGATCGACACGTTGCCCAGGACCTCCTTGTCCAGGCGCGCCTTGAGGTGCCGGCTGGTCACGTACCGGCCCTCGCGTCCAGAGAGCGGCGAGGTATTCGCGCCGAAGGTCATGCGCAGCGTCGGGGCGTCGACGTCGAGACGCGGCAGGGGCCGTGGATCGGCCGGATCGGTGATCGTGTCGCCGATCGTGACGTCGGGAATCCCCGCGACGGCGACGATGTCGCCGGGCCCGGCTTCGGCGATGTCCACACGCTCGATGCCGTGGGCCGTGGTCAGGCTGGTCACCGTGCCGGTCAGTGTTACCGTCCGTCCGGGTTCGATCGCGCCGGCGGTATCGTCCGCCTCTTCTCGGACGATGGCGACCTTCTGGCCCATCTTGATGGTGCCGTTCCATAACCGCCCGACCGCCATCCGGCCGACGTAGTCGTTCGCCGAGAGATTCGTCACGAGCAACTGCAAGGGGTGGTCGGGCGTGTACGCCGGTGCCGGAGTGTGGGCGATCATGAGTTCGAAAAGAGGCCGCAGATCCGTCCCCGGGGCGTCGAGGTCCACCGTCGCCGTGCCGAGCTTGGCGTTCGTGAAGACGACCGGGAAGTCGATCTGCGACGCGTCCGCGCCCAGGTCCAGGAACAGCTCGTAGACCGCGTCCAGGACTTCCCGGGCGCGAGCGTCCGAACGGTCGATCTTGTTGATCGCCACGACCACGGGCAAATGCCTTGCCATTGCCTTCTGGAGGACGTACCGGGTCTGCGGCAGCGGACCCTCTGCGGCGTCGACCAGGAGCAGGATCGAATCGACCATCAGGAGGCTGCGCTCGACCTCCCCGCCGAAGTCCGCGTGCCCGGGGGTGTCGACGATGTTGAGGCGGATCCCGTCGTAGTCGACCGAGGTCTGCTTGGCCAGGATCGTGATCCCCTTCTCACGTTCCAGGTCGCCCGAGTCCATGACCCGATCCACGACGACCTGGTTGGCGCGGAACGCGCCGGCCTGGCGCAGCATCGCGTCGACGAGGGTCGTCTTGCCGTGGTCGACGTGAGCAACGATGGCCAGGTTCCGGACGTCGGCGCGGAGGGCCGATCCGGCGGGGGCGGTGGACGTGGTGGGGCGAGGCGAGTCCGTCATGGGCGGCGGCATTGTCGCATAGTGGCCCCGGAACGGGCGCCGGGACGAGAGCGCCGGCCCGCGTCTCCGCCCCCGAGCGGAAGTAAACTCGTCCGCAGGAGGTTCCCCGTGACCGTCGCCGCCATCGTTCTGGTACCGGATGTCGAGGCCGCGCTCTCCGACGCGGATGGCATGCCTGCCATCAGGCGCCTGTGCCACTCCGCCTGGGCCGGAGGGGCCCTTCCGATAGTGGTCGTGGTTCCACCGGAATCCTCGCCGCTGACACCGGCCATCATGGATCTGCCGGTGGTGATCGCCAATGCCGCGGCGGGAGTGGCGCCCGGCATCGCCTGGTTCGCGCTCGGGTTCCGCGCCGCAACGACCTCCGTCACGGAGACGTCCGCGGGCCTGATGTGGCCGTGCCGCCACGTCTGGGTAGACCCCGAGACGGTCACTTCCCTCATCGAGGCCCACGGCGGGGCCTCCGACCAGATCCTCCGGCCGGCCTTCCGGGGCCAGCCCGGCTTCCCGATCCTCGTGCCGGCCGTTCTCGAGTCGGGCCTCGCGGCGATGCCGGCCCTGCGCGGTGAAGAGGCCGTGGCCGCGCTCGTAGCCGACGGAGTGCCGCTACGCGTCCTGGAACTGGGCGACCCGGGCATCACCCACGACATTGCGACACCGCGTGCCGATCTGCCGGGCTACCAGGGGCCTCCGGAGCCGGCCACCGGCCCACCCCCGGAGTGGAACGCCGATCTGGCAGCCGAAGTAGAGCGATCGGCGGACTCGACCCGATAGATCTCGGCCTGGCCATCAGGCGTCTACCGGCTCGGCGACGCCCCCAGGGACCCGCTGGGCGAAGGTCCCGGAACCTCGATCTTCTGGGGCCCGCCGACGTTCGTGAATGTGTACGTCGTCTGGATGTCGAGCAGCTTCGTGCCGTTCGTCGCGGTGTTCGTGGCCGAGAAGACCGCCTTCAATGGACTGCCATCCTGCGAGGTCCACAGGTTCAGAACGACCACGTCCGGCTTGAAGGCGAACTCGTACGTGTTGATCATGGCGATCCGAGTGACGTCCGGGGCCCACGAACTGGTGGTCTGGAAGTGGTTCACGAGCTGCCCGTCCTGGGTCTCCTCTCCGACCAGCTGGAGCATCTGTGGCTTGCGGAGCCCGAAGGCCGGGTCGATGACGAGATAGCCCGCGATGCTCGCCGCGGTCGACCAGCGTGCCGAGGGTGTCGCCTTGATGAAGACGACGCCGCCGACGACCCGGTACTCGCGAGTGATCCCCTCCTCGATGACGATCCCGTCTTCGTTGCCCCCCGCGATCTGACCGATGAAGGAGACGGCGTGTCTCTCGTGCTTGCCGAGCGACGGGTCGTTCACGTCCGCGACGCTCTGGACGGTCACATCGGCCCTCAGGTTGGGATCGTTGAGCTGCTGGATTGTGAGAGCCACGCTCGCGGGAAGCGTCGGCGGCGGGGAGGGCGGCTCCGTTCGGGGCTTAACGAAGATAGGACCGGAGGTAGGGCCGGAGCTCGCGCCGCCGAAGACGGCGACGATCGCTATCAACATCGCCACGCCGACCAAGGTGACACCGCTGATCAGCAGGATGGGGAAGTTCCGTCTCCGCGGGAGCGCAACAGGTGTCGTGTCCGGTGGGGGGGCAAACGGAGTCCCCGCGTACCGTTCCGCGTACGGGACATCGGGCAGCTCCTGTGGCGCGGCCGGCGGTTTGTAGGGCGTGCCGCACTTCGGGCAGGGGCCGTCCCCGGCGTCAAAGACGTAGTGACACCGGACGCACCGGACAATCTTCTCGGCCATTACGAGACCCTCCGCCCACCGCGCCGCTCGCTCGCCCGGCTGCGCCTCTCCGGGCCCGTATATCGGAGAAGCGTTTCTATTGCTTTGCGTCCGGCCGGGACGTGCTTTCCGCGGCATCGAGGCCCACGAAACGCAGGCCCAACTCAGAGTACTGCTCCGGGTCGGGCTCGGAAGGGGATTCCAGCATCAGATCGGTCCCCGACTGGGTCTTGGGGAAGGCCATGACCTCGCGGATGTTGGTCTGATGGGCGAATAGCGCGGCCCAGCGATCCAGGCCCATGGCGATTCCCCCATGAGGGGGCGCGCCGAAGTCGAACGCCTCGAGAATGCCGCCGAACTGGGCGTGCATCTTCTCCAGTGAATATCCCTGGAGGGCGAAGCTGCGCTCCAGCAGCTCCCGCTTGTGGATGCGGACGGAGCCGCCGCCGAGCTCCCAGCCGTTGAGTGCGATGTCGTACTGCATGGCTCGCGCCCGGCCGGCCGGATCCTGCCGCGACGGCTTGTACGGGTCGCCCGACTCGGTCACCAGAAGCTTCTCGTCCTCCGGGACAACACCGCTGAACGGGTTGTGGGTGGCGTCCCAGCTGCCCCGGTCGGCGTCCCACTGGTACATCGGGAAGTGGTAGACCCAGCAGTAGGCCAGCACGTTCTGATCGGCCAGACCCAGGCGCAGGCCCAGCTCCTGGCGCAGCCGGCCGAGAACATCCGCCACGACGTCACCGTCGGCGTCAGCGACGATGAGGATCAGATCGCCCTGCTTCGCGTGAGCGGCTGCGCTGATCGCCGCGACGTTGGTGAACTTGCCGATAGGCGACCGAAGCTCCCCATCGGCCGCCAGGGAGACATGGGCCAGGCCTTTGGCCCCAAAGCGGCGGGCGAACTCGGTCAACTCGTCGATTTGGGAGCGACTGGCGTCGGCCATTCCCGGCGCAACGATCGCCTTGACCCGGCCGCCGCCGGCCAGGGCATCGTCGAAGACCCGGAAGCCGCTGCCATTCGCGAAGACCGGGGCAAGGTCCACCAGCTCCATGCCGAAGCGCACGTCCGGCTTGTCGGAGCCGAACCGCTCGAGCGCCTCCTTGTAGTCGATCCGCGGGAAGGGCAGCTGCTGGATCGGCCGATCCGGAACTACCGCCCGACTGACGTCGACGATCATCGCCTCCACGAAATCCATGACCCGCTGCTCGTCCACGAAGCTCATCTCCAGGTCCAGCTGGGTGAACTCGGGCTGGCGATCGCCGCGCAGATCCTCGTCGCGGAAGCAACGCGCGATCTGGAAGTAGCGGTCCATCCCCGCGACCATCAGCAGCTGCTTGAGCTGCTGCGGGCTCTGAGGCAGGGCGTAGACGGAGCCCGGCTGCAGGCGGCTCGGGACGATGAAGTCGCGAGCTCCTTCAGGCGTCGACTTGAGCAGGATCGGCGTCTCTATCTCCACGAAGCCGGCTCGGTGGTGGGCGTCGCGAATCGCCCGCGCCAGCGCGGAGCGGAGCAGCAGCCGGTCGAGGAGCGGGCGGCGGCGGATGTCCAGGTAGCGGTACTTGAGGCGCAGGGACTCGTCCGTTGTGGCGTCCGGCTCGTTGATGTAGAAGGGCGGCGTCAGGGCCTCGCTCAGGATCTGGACCGAGGCGGCCCGAACCTCGATCTCGCCGGTCTCGAGCTCGGCGTTCTCCTTGCCGGCCATCCGGCGGGCGACCTGGCCCGTGATCTCCAGCACGAACTCGTTGCGCACGCGACTGGCCACGGCGTGAGCGTCCGGCGACTCTTCCGCGTCGACGACGACCTGAGTTATCCCGTAGCGGTCCCGGAGGTCGAGGAAGATGAGATGACCGTGATCGCGGCGGCGATGCGCCCAGCCGGCGATCTGGACACTCCGGCCGGCATCGGTCGCGCGCAGATCGCCGCAGGTCACGTCCCGGTATGGGGTCGCGGGGCTGAACGCGGCTTCGGGCGACGTGGGGCTGGGCTCACTCATGGCACGCATCGTAGCGGAACGGCCGCGCCGGAGCGTCCTTTGGTCAAGCCGGGGGCGAACCGGCCGGTGACGGGCTGCACAGGCCTGCGTAGCTGGGCGCCGAAGGTCTCCAGTGGAAGCTGGCCACCATCGCCTCCGCTTTTGCCAGTTGCGCCGGGTCGGAGGTGTGCACCTCGAAGATCGGGTTGTTCGGCATTGCGAACTCCCCGCCGGGAAGCCTGATCTCCCAGCTGGTTACCGAGCCGTCCACCGTCTTCTGGACCGCGTTGGGTCCGACCGTGGCATTGGCCTGCGTGTTGCCCCAGCACATCGGAGCCGGACCGCCGGCTCGCCAGTACACCCTCACGACCACGGCGCCGGCCGGGGCGGAGACGGAATCGATATCGCATCGAACAGAGCCGTCCGACTCCGGCTGGCTGGTGCCCTGGCTCCACGACCCAGTCCCGAGGACCACGAGGACGTGAATGACTCCACACGACTCTGGAACCCCCGCAGCAAGAATCGGCCAGTCGGTCGGGTAGTCGAACGACATCTCACCGTCGTCGTAGTGACCAGGCGTGCCGGGCAGGGACGGGGCCGGGGTGGGCATGGCCGTAGGCGTGGACGCGGAGGTAGGCGTGTCATGGATGGTCCCGCAAGACGCGGCGACGGCCGCGGCGACGAGCAACAATGCCGCTCCCCGCAGGCTGACGAACGACGAGGCCCGAACAGGCGGGACAGACATTCTAACGCCCCCCGACGAGGTACCGACACCCTGGATTCGTGATCGCGGACCGGCCGGATCAGGGCCCCCGATCCCCTACCCGTGATGGTGGCTCTTGGCGGCTCGGGCCAGGTCCTTGGCAAGATCTTCCAGCGCGACCAGACGCTGCGTGCCAGCCTCCAGATCCTTGAGCTGGACGTGGCCGTCGGCCAGCTCGTCCCCGATGATCACCGCGAAATGGGCGTGATCGCGCGACGCGGCCTCCAGCTGGCGTCCCAGCTTGCGGGGCGCCAGTTCAGCGCGGATCGCCAGCCCTTCGGCTCGAAGCAGCGACGCCACTCGCAAGCGCGTGACGGTATCCGCCGGGTCGGCGCCCACGACGACCGCCAGCGGCGCCACTGGACGAGTCCGCACTTCGCCGCCCTCCTCCAGCGCGAGCAGGACGCGATCCAATCCGAGCGCGAAGCCGATGGCCGGAGTCGGCCGGCCGCCGAGAAGCTCGGCAAGCCCGTCATAGCGACCGCCCCCACCCAGTGCCTGCTGCTGCCCCTCTGCCCCGCGACGGTAGTACTCGAACGCCGTCCGGGCGTAGTAGTCCAGGCCTCGGACAAGGGTCGGCTCAACTCGATACGGGACACCGACAGCGTCCAGGTGCGCCAGAAGGGCCTCGAAGTGGTTGGAGCAGGCGTCGCACAGGCATTCGGAGATCTTGGGCGCCGCGGCGATCAGCGCGGCCATGGCCGGATCCTTCGAATCCAGCAGTCGGAGCGGGTTGGTCTCGAGGCGCTGCCGGTCTGTATCGGCCAGCTCGGCCTCGTGGCGCCCGAAGTACTCTTTGAGTTGCCCGAGATAGGCCGGCCGGCAGGCCGAGTCGCCGATCGAGTTGACCAACACCTGGACGTCGGAAACGCCTGCCTCGACGTAGAACCGCAGCCCCATCTCGATCACTTCGGCGTCCACCGCCGGACCCGGATCGCCTATCGCCTCGGCATCCCACTGCCAGAACTGCCGGTATCGTCCCGCCTGAGGACGGTCGTACCGGAACATCGGCCCCAGCACCGAGAGCTTCACCGGCTGCGGCAACGTCTGCATCCCGTGCTGGACGTAGGCTCGCACGATGCCGGCCGTGGCTTCCGGACGCAGCGCCCAGGACTCGGCTTCCTCCGTCCTGGGGGCCAGTCGGAACAGCTCCTTCTCGACTACGTCGGTCGCCTCGCCGATACCCCGCTCGAAGACGGCCGCCTGCTCCAGGATCGGGATCTCCATCTCGCGGTATCCGTAGCGGTCCGCAAGCGAGCGCGCGATGCCTTCGAGCCTGCCGAACCTGGCGCGAACGTCGGGCAGGAGGTCGCGTGTTCCCCTTGGAGCGCGGAATGACGGCATGGCACCAAGTCTAGCGGCCCCGGAATCGGAAAGCGGCGGAACGGGCCGCTGCTGCTGGCTTACGGGCGCTCCCGATCAGGCGACGACGTTCCCGGTGTCCTCGCGGAATGCCAGGCGGAGGCAGGAGAAGAACCGCCGCACCGCCATCACGATCGATCGCTTCGAGACTCCGCCTTCGACCGAAAGGTAGTAATCGAAGTAGAACTTCCCGTTGGCCGACACGGAGGCCCGGATGAGCTTGACCTGGTCGTTGACATCGTTGACGTAGGCGAGCTTGTCCGCCTGCACGGCGCTCGGGTTGGCGCCGAAGATGGCGTAGATCAAGATGAGCCGGCCGTCCGGATCGGGTCGCAGGTAGCAGCGATGGGTGTCCTGGACGATCAGGTCTCCGTCCGTGTCCACGGAGACCTCCATGTAGAACTCCTCGAAGATCTTCTTGAGCGCACCCAAGTTGATGCCTTCGGGGTAGATGAACTCGTCAGACACGAAACCCTCCTTGCGGACCCGACTCGCGGTTCAATCGCCCAGGGCGTCACGGCCATTGTGCGACCAATGCTCGGCCGGTCCCTGGACTATACCGGACCCGGTGCCTCCCGCGCCGCTCCTTCGATCCCCTACCCCATGTCCCGCTGGACCGAGATCACGTCCTTGAGCTGCTCCAGGCGACTCATGACGCGGGCCAGCTGGGCGACGGAGGCTACCTCGATAGTGGCGCGTACGGTAGCCGTTCTGTCGGGCGTCACGGCGAGGTTGGCAGCCAGGATGTTGACCTTCGCCTCGGCCACGACCTGGCTGACGTCCGAGAGCAGGCCGGTCCTGTCGTAGGCTTCCACCCGAATCGAGATCGGGTACGTCTGCTGCACCTGGCTCTCCCAGTCGACCTCGATGAGACGGGATGTCTCCCGCTCGCCGAGCACCGTGCGGCAATTCCTCAGGTGCACGGTGACACCCTTGCCTCGAGTAATAAACCCGATGATCGGATCGCCCGGGATCGGGTGGCAGCACTGGCCGAATCTGACCAGCAGGTCGCCTACCCCCTTCACGCGGACACCGCCCTGCCTGGATGGGCTCGGCGGCGCGGCGGTGGGCGGGAGAGTGAGTTGGGCGTCGTCGACCACGCCCAGCCTCGTGACCACCTGCTGGGCGCCGACCGCGCCGTAGCCTACCGCGGCGTAGAAGTCGTCGAGGTTCTCGTACTTGTAGGCCCTGGCGATCTCCATGATCCGATCGACCCCCACCGCCCCAAGGCTCGTCCGGGCCAAGCGGCGCAGCTCCCTGTCCAGGGATTCGCGGCCGTGGGCGATGTTCTCGTCGCGCTCCTGGCGCTTGAACCACTGGCGGATCTTCTCCCGGGCGTGACTGGTCCGGACGAGGTTCATCCAGTCGCGAGAAGGACCGTGGTCGCCCTTGGTGGTGACGATCTCGACTATGTCACCGTTCTTCAGCCGGTAGTCGAGCGGCACGAGGCGGTTGTTGATCTTGGCGCCGATGCAGCGGTGGCCGATATCGGTATGGATCCGGTAGGCGAAGTCGAGCGGCGTCGCGCCGGCCGGCAGGTCCTTGACCTCGCCTTTTGGAGTGAAAACGAAGACCTGGTCCTGGAATACGTCGAGCTTGACCCCCTCCACGAACTCGGTCGCGTCCGAGACCTCGCGCTGCCAGTCCATGACCTGGCGGAGCCAGGCGAGCTTGGCGTCGTACTCACGATCGGGTCGCGAGCCCTCCTTGTAGCGCCAGTGCGCGGCGATCCCGGCCTCGCTGACCTGGTGCATCGCTCGGGTCCGGATCTGGATCTCGAGGGGCTGCCCATCCAGGGCCATGACGGCGGTGTGGAGGCTCTGGTAGAGGTTCGGCTTGGGGACGGCGATGTAGTCGTCGAACTGCCCGGGGATCGGACGCCATAGCGAATGGACTATGCCCAGAGCGGCGTAGCAGTCCTTGACCTCTTCGACCAGGATGCGGATGGCGTAGACGTCGTAGATCTCGCCTATCTCGGCACCCTTGCGCTGCATCTTCTTCCAGATGCTGTAGAGGTGTTTCGGACGGCCGGACAGCTCAGCTTCCAGCCCGGCCCGTTTCAGTTCCGGTCGAAGCGTCTCGATGGCACGCTGGATGAACGCCTCGCGAGCCTTTCGGCGCGTGTCCAGCATGCGAGCCAGCTCATCGTAGGAATCCGGCTCCAGCGTCTTGAAGGCCAGGTCCTCGAGCTCCCACTTGACGCTCCACATTCCAAGCCGCTCCGCCAGAGGGGCGTAGATCTCGAGAGTCTGGCCGGCGATCCGCTGCTGCTTGTCGGGCGGCAGGGCGTACAGAGTGCGCATGTTGTGCAGCCGGTCGGCCAGCTTGATCAGGACGACGCGGATGTCGTCCGCCATCGCCAGGAACATCTTTCGGATGTTCTCGGCCTGCTGCTCTTCGTGGGTGTGGGTGCTGAACTTCGACAGCTTGGTCACGCCATCGACCAGCTGGGCGACTTCCGCTCCGAATTGCTCCTCGATGTCTTCCAGCGTGTAGTCGGTATCCTCGGGTACGTCGTGGAGAATCGCCGCGGTGATGGCGACAGGGTCAATGCCGATGTCCGCCAGGATCTGAGCCGAAGCGAGGGGGTGGGTTATGTACGGCTCCCCGGTGACGCGTGTCTGGTCGTGGTGCGCCTGTGTCGCGAACTCGAATGCGCGGTGCAGCATCGCCAGATCCGCCTGTGGGTAGTGGCGCGCCACCGAGTCACGTAGGTGGCGGAAGCGCGACTCGGGCGTCGGCAACGCGTGCAGGCCCATCCGGAGTCGCTCGGCCAGGGGCCGGCGGGTAGATCGCCTCGGCGAAACGGCTCCCTCGGTCTGCGGCGAGGGGCCTGGCGGCTCGATTGACATCGAGAATCAGTCTACCAGCCGGGTCCCGGCGGTCCGTAACGGCACTCAAAGCACCGCTCCTGGACCGCAGCGCTCAACAACCGCTCCGTCGGACCCGCGGGCGGAAGGCGATTCGACGGTGGTACCGCCCATGCAGCCTCACGCCACAAGCCGCTCGGGACGCCCCGCCTCAGATCCCCAGCAGCCCCTGCACGTCGATGGTACCGATCAATGTGAGGTGATCCGCTGCGATCGTCACCGACGTTAGCTGGAACGGGTTCCCGCCGCCGGGCTCGATCAGAGTCACGGTGGGGAACGCGTCGCCGTCCGGAACGAGAAGGAGCGCCCCCGCGGCAGCCACGAGGCGCCCCGGCTGGGACTTACCGCCGGCGGTGACGGTGATCTTGTTTGGCGCCGCAAGGGCGACGGTCGCCGCGATTCCAAGGGACTTCAGCTGCGCCACCGCCAGACGCTGTGCCTCCGCCATGGACACCTCCATCTCCGCGCTGGCAGAAGAGGCCGCTCCACTCAGCCTCACCGAATCCACGGTGACCGGCTGGCCGTCCGGAGCCGCGATTCGAACGCCCTCCAGCGTCCCCGCCACCGTCCCGATCCGGCGGCTGAACAGCTCAACCTTGCCGAGAGTCAGATCGATGCTGGCGGCGTAGAGGTCGCCGATACCGACCTGGCTGGATGTCAGGTGGATCGAGTCCGCGTGGCCCGTCAGCAGCACCGGCGGCGGATAGGCCGACACGTCCACTTTGGTGCCGGTGCCGGTGAAGCCGCTGGCATTGAGCGAGTTCGTTGCCAGCCAGTCGGCCCCTAACGGCAGGCCGAACCAGAGCAAAGCAAAGACCATGGCGATCAGGACCAGAAGCTGGATCAGGCAGGATCGCATCTGGTCGAGGCCTCCCTAGGAAACGCGTAAAGCGCCCTACCGGCGGTGGTAGCCAAGCGACTCCAGGGCCCGTATCGCTTCACCGCGTTCGTCCCAGTCTCGCGGGCCATCGCTCATGATGATGGATCGCTCGTGCCCTTTTCCGGCAAGCAGAACCACGTCACCGGATCGTGCCCTCTCGCAGGCGGCGGCGATCGCCTCCCGCCGGTCCCCGATGCACAACAGGTCCACTCCGCGCCGACGCCCCGCGGCCTCGGCACCGGCGGCGATCTCGTCCAGTATCTGCTGACGGTCCTCGCCGCGCGGGTCTTCATCCGTGAGGACGACGAGGCGGCATCGCTGGCCTGCGATGCGGCCCATCATCGGCCGCTTCTGAACGTCCCGTTCTCCCGCGGAGCCAAAGACGGCGATGAGGCCCCCACCGTCCCTTGCCGCCACCGGGCCAAGGAGATCGAGCACCATCTGCAGGGCCGCCGGCGAATGTGCGTAGTCGACGATGACTCCGAACGGCTGGCCGCAGTCGACGCGCTCCATCCTGCCGGGAACGCCCGCGAGTCCGCTCAAACCGGCCCGGATCTGGTCCGGCTCCAGCTCCAGCGCCTCACCCAGCGCCACGGCGGCGAGGGCATTGTGGACGTTGAATCGACCGGCGACCTGAAGCTCGACCGGCGCGTGCCACCGGGCGGTGGCCACTTCCACGCGCAGAGACTCGCTGTCCTCCTCTATCGCGACGGCTCGCACCGCAGCCTCGGCGGAGATCCCATACGTGATGGTCCTGGCACCGACGTACAGGGCAGCAGCCTGGAACCGGGCCGCGGCCCGGTCGTCCAGGTTGACGATCGCCGCCCGCGGCCAGTCTCGGCCCAACCCCTTGGCTGGTTTCGTAGCCTTCAGTCCCCGGAACAGGCTGAGCTTGGCGTCGCGGTAGGCCTCGAACGTTCCGTGGAGTTCCAGGTGCTCGTGGCTCAGGTTCGTGAAGATCGCCACGTCGTAGGCGATCTCCGATACGCGCCCCAGGGCAAGCCCGTGAGAGGTCGTTTCGACCACCGCCGCGTCGTTGCCGGCCTGAACCATTGCCCGGAGTGTGCGCTGCAGGTCGGTCGCCTCCGGCGTCGTGACGTGTTCCGGATTAGCGCCCCGCACCTCGCCGATCTTGATCGCCGAAGTCGTTATGAGGCCCGTCGAGATGCCCGCCCTTTCGAGCACGGCGGCGGCCATATAGGCAGTGGTCGTCTTGCCGTCCGTTCCCGTGATGCCGACGACTCCGAGCGAGTGGCTCGGATCCCCGTACCACCAGGCCGCCGTGATCCCCAGCGCCCGCCGAGTATCCCCGACGACGATCTGGGAGAGCGGCGCGTCCGGCACGGGATGCTCCACGATGGCCACGGCCGCGCCGAGTCCGGCCGCGGCCGCCACGAAATCGTGACCGTCGAAATGAGCCCCCGGGATGGCTACGAAGACGCACGAGCCGCGCACCCGTCGGGAATCAAAGGCCACTCCGGTGACGTCCAAGGAACCGAGAGCCGGCTCGTAGGCGAGCCCCGCCCCCGTCGGGACGCCGCCGGCAGCGGGACCCACGACCTGAACGCGGCCGTGGGCCTCGAGTCGCTCGATCAACTCCCCGAGACGGCGCTTCCCGGTGACCTCGCCACGCTCCAGGAGGTCGCCCAGCGATTCGTCGGTGCCGTGCCCGCCGGCCGGGTCGTCGGTGCCGTGCCCGCCGGCCGGGTCGTCGTGCCCACCGGCCGGGTCGTCTTGCCCGCCGGCTTTGCCTCGGCTGCCGACTCGATCCCGCGTCACTCGCCCGCCTCGGATTGGAGCGGCTCCCGACGCCGCCCTCGTCCCACTCCGTGTCTCCATCGTCCGATGCGATCCTGCATGGACTGGGCACCGTCGAAGGCGAGCCGGCCCAGCGGATCGAGAACCAGGTCCCAGGCGCCCACGTAGTCGATCTCCCGACCGCCGAAGCCGCTCTTGAAACGCTCTATCCCCTCGTGCGAAAGGCCCCACATGTCGTAGCTGACGGCGCCCTGCTCTCTGGAGGTCCTGATTGCTTCCCATTTGAGCAGGTAGTTGGCGCGGCTCTCCGCTCCCGCGGCGGTCATGCCGCCATACGGCTCGATGACGCGATCGCCGACTCGAAGGACGAGCAGCGTCGCCACCGCGGCGCCGTCGTGATCCTCGGCCATGAGGAGGCGGGCCATGCCGAGCCCTGCGAACGCCCGCCAGACCCCCAGGTATGACTCATACGTCCGAATGACAAAGCCGGCACGCCGCGCCGTCTCCTTGTAGATCGCATAGAACTCCGGCAGCCGATCGACGGTCGCGTCGACGACGCGCATGCCTCCCCTTCGGGCCTTGTTGACGTATTGGCGCCACTTCTTCCGCAAATCGCCCCACAAGGCCTCTTCGTCCACTCGCAGGTCCACCTGGCGGGTCCGGGCGGGCTGGATCGCCGTCCCGGCACGCCAGCCGCACCGGCGCAGCGCATGCCTGAAATCGCCGTCGACGTCCACCGGGCCGTTCAGCTCGATCTCCGGCTCGATTCGGACGTGGGAGACGCGCACTCCGGCCGACGCCAGGGCCGGTCGCAAAGCTCCGGTGAAGGCCTCCAGGGTGGCCGGGTTCCACTCTTCGAAGACCGGCCCTCGCGGCGCGTAGGCAAACGCCCACGGGAATGGTCGGGGTTTCCGGATGAGGAACTGCGCACCGAAAGCCGTCTCCTCGCCGGCCTCCTCGGGCTCGTCCTCGTCGGCCGTAGCCGTCTCGTCCGCTTGCGGACCGCCGAGGCCCACCCCTCTCCGCGCACTCGGCCTCGTCCCGACGAACCTCACCGGCGTCCAGCCGTTGGGAGCCTTGACCTCGGCCCAGGCCGTCGTTTGCAGATAAGACCCAGGGTTCGAGCGCGCCACGAACGCATCCCACGTGGCGGCGTCGGGAGCCAGATCGACGACGGAGGGCCGAGTCGGGGCCGTGCCTCGATCCCACCTCGCCTCCACGGTGAGCCGCTCTGGCATCCGCATACCTCTTCGTAACGCCGCTCGTCGACCGGATCGGGTGCGATCAGTTCCGGGGTCTCGGTTCCGGTCGGACAGCCACCGCCCTTGTGACGTTCACCGGTCGCTCTTCCCGGCATCGGCCGAGCCGTCGGGTCCCGAGCCCGGACCACCTTCCGGCGTCCGCGCCAATCGGCCTTGCCTGCCCACTTGCGAGAGCATCGCGCGCGGGTGGGAAGCAGTGTACGCGGCCCGCAACCGGGCCGGAGAAACGTGTGTGTAGATCTGGGTCGTGGCCAGACTCTCGTGGCCCAGCAACTCCTGCACGACCCGCAGATCCGCGCCGCCGTCGAGAAGATGCGTCGCGAAGCTGTGCCTCAGCGTGTGAGGAGAGACCCCGACGGGTAGGCCCGCGAGGAGCCGCAGCCGCTCCAGTCGATAGCGCATGCCTCGGACTCCGAGCGGACCGCCGAGGTAGTTCAGGAAGAGAACGTCTACGGCCTCATCAGCAATCCGGCGTCGCCTTCTCTCCAAGCCCTCGCCGGCACGAGCCGCGAGCACCGGCCGCCCTGCGTCCAGGTACTCTGCCACAGCCGCCCTGGCCGGCCGGCCCAGCAGTGAAACCCGTTGCTTGCGCCCCTTGCCCGTCACTCGAACCTCGCCCCGCTTGAGATCGACGGAGCCGACCGTCAGCGACGCCAACTCGCCGATGCGCAGCCCCGCGGCGTAGGCCGTCTCGACGATCGCCACGTCACGGAGCGACAGGGCCTCCGCCAGGTCCTCATGGGCCGCCGGCGCGGCCGGAGTCCCGCTCTTCCATTCGGCGGCTGCGGCGATCAGGCTCTCCGTCTGGGCCACGGACAGGACGACCGGAAGCCGGCGCGGTTGACGGGGAGTGGCCACAGTCGTGAGGGGATTCCCCGGCGTCAGGCCCTGGCGCGTCGTGAATCTGTAGAACGACCGCATCGCCGCCAGCCGCTGTCCGACGGTGCGACGGCCGCGCCCTTCTGAGAGGGCCGCGAGATACGAGCGCAGCACGTTCCGCGTCGGCGAGCGCCAGTCCTGGCCGTTCGTCGCGAGCCAGGCAAGATACGCGTCCAGGCCGGTCCGGTAGGAACGGATCGTGTTTGGCGAAGATCCGCGGGCATCCAGTGCTTGCAGGAAGCGCTCGGCTGCGGCCTGGGCGGGCGGATCGGGGCGGGCGGCCGCGGTGTGAACCGGCGCGGCGGAGGCAGGCGTCACGGCCCCGGCCTTGCGGGCCGCGGCCGGACCGACAGCGTCCCGGGGGTTCATCCGCCTCGACGAGCGGCCGCGGACCTGGACGCGGCCGTCTTTCGGCCGCTCGACGCCCGAGCGCCGCTACCGCCGGGGTTGCGACCGGATCGCCGGCGAGGGCGGGTGGTCAGTGGTCTCGCGAGCGCCGCCGGGTTCGGCTCGCCGCCGGGCAGTGTCTTGCCGACGACATCGCCCGCGGCCAGCTCCACCGAGGCGCCACAGATCAGGCAGATGCCTCCATCACCGGCCCGGCCGACGGGTCCCCCATCGGCGTCGTGGAATGCGCCGACAGGCTCATGCGAGGTCGTGTAGCGGCATGTCGGGTAGCGAGAGCAGCCCCAGAAGAGCGAGCCCGTCCGTCGCGCCCTGCGAGTGACCAGGTGCCCCTGCCGGCAGGTCGGGCACGTCACCTCGAAGGCGAGCGGATCGGGCGGAGGGGGACCGTCCTTCTTGATGTAGTCGCAATCCGGGTATCTCGAGCAGCCCAGAAACGGCCCGAACCGACCGCGCCGCGCGACAAGGACGCCACCGGATGTCGCCCCGCAGCGCGGACAGGCCTCCACCACGGCCGGCTCACCGGTACCGCCGGCTTGACCCTCGGTCCCCGGCTCGTTCTTGCCGCCGCCGGCGCTCGGCAGCTCCCGTGTCTCCTTGTGCTCTGGGTACATCGAGCAGGCCAGGAACTCGCCGTACCGCCCCAGGCGAACGACCATCGGATGACCGAGAGAGCAGACCTCCGTAGAGGGCCGCGTCGTGAAGTCGGCTCGCTTCAGCTCCTTGGTCTTCTCATCCACTCGAGTGCGGAACGGCGTGTAGAACTCGCGGACCACCGGCACCCAAGCCCTCTTGCCGCTCGCGACATCGTCGAGGTCATCCTCCATCCGGGCCGTGAACTCGAGGTCCACGAACTCGCCGAAGTGGCAGACCAGCAAGTCGGTCACGATCTCGCCAATCGGCTCCGGGTGGAGACGTCTCTCCTGCACCTTGACGTAGCCGCGGTCGAGGATCGTCGAGATCGTGGCTGCGTAGGTCGACGGACGGCCTATTCCGTGCTCCTCGAGCGCCTTGATCAGGGTGGCCTCGGTGTACCGGGGCGGCGGCTCGGTGAAATGCTGCTGCGGCTGGACGGACTCAACCGCCGTGGCATCGCCCTTGGCAAGGGTCGGGAGGCGGCACTCGGCCTCCTCGTCGACATCGTCGTGGCCCTCGACATATACCCGCGAGAAGCCGTCGAAGGTGGTTCTGGTCGCGTTCGCCCGAAGCTCATAGACATCGGCGGCAAGGTCGACCGTTGTTGTCTCCTGCTCCTTGGCAGCCATCTGGCTGGCCAGTGCGCGCTGCCAGATGAGGCGGTAAAGGCGCGCCTCGTCGCTGCCGAGACGGCGCGCGGCGGACTCCGGATCGCGCCGGAACGAGGTCGGACGGATGGCCTCGTGGGCCTCCTGGGCGTTGCGCGTCTTCGTCTTGAATGCCCGGCCACGGGGCGTCGTGTACTCGGGACCGAACCGCTCCTCGATGACCCGCGCGGCCTCGGCCATCGCCTGGCTCGAGAGCGCCACCGAGTCGGTGCGCATATAGGTGATCAGGCCGACCTGACCCTCGTCGGTCTCGACTCCCTCATAGAGCCTCTGGGCGGCGCTCATGGTTCGTTTTGGCGAGAAACCGAGCTTGCGGCTCGCCTCCTGCTGCAGGCTGGATGTGGTGAACGGCGGAGCCGGAGTCCGATTTGTCGTCTTGATCGCCACGTCCGTCACGATCGGGTGGCTCGACCTTATGGCGACGGCATGCCGTTCCGCCGTTTCGGCGTCGGCGACGTCGGGCTTCTTGCCGGCGACCCGGACGAGATCGGCCTCGAAGGTCTCTCCGTTGGGCGCGACCAGGACGGCCTTCAACGTCCAGTACTCCCGAGCGGTGAAGGCCCGGATGTCGCGCTCTCGATCGACGACGAGCCGGACGGCGACCGATTGCACGCGCCCCGCCGAGAGCCCGGCTCTGACCTTACGCCACAGGAGCGGACTCAAGGTGTAGCCGACGAGCCTGTCGACGACCCGGCGAGCCTGCTGAGCGTCGACGAGGTTCTGGTCGATCGAGCGCGGCTGAGCGAAGGCTCGCTTGATGGCGGCCTCAGTGATCTCCGAGAAAGTGACCCGGCGGGTTCGACCCGGAGCGAGTTTCGCGGCCTCCGCCACGTGCCAGGCGATGGCCTCACCCTCGCGGTCGAGGTCCGTGGCCAGGTAGATCAGCTCCGCCTTCGAAGCGGCCTTCACAATGGCAGAGAGTTGTCTCTTGCGGTCCGCGACAACTTCGTACACGGGCGCGAAATCGTGGTCGACGTCCACGCCCAGCTGATTCTTGCCGGGATTCTCGGGCAGATCGCGGACGTGGCCGTAGGAGGCAAGCACCGTGTACCCGGGGCCCAGGTATCGCTCGATCGTCTTGGCCTTGGCGGGCGACTCGACGATCACAAGATTGCCGCTCATCCGCGGGAGTCTAGCATCAGCCACTCGTAGGGCCCCGATGTCGGGCCGAGAGCCGTTCTCAGCGGGGACCCGGCGCCGCGCGAGCCCCAGAGAGGGCTCGGCCTCGTCACGGCCGGATCAGGCGTCGCGAACGCGCCGCAGGAGATCGCCGTCCAGCTCCTCAGCCGCTCCGGCCTCTCTCCTCGTTCCGATGTCGATCCAGGCAAGCCTCTCGAGCAGCGTCCCGCCCGACGCTCCTCCCGGCATGCCCGCCTCCGCCCACGACGCCCTCTCGGCCTGAAGCGTCGCGATCGCCGCCTCCGGAATCTCCACGAACCTGACGTGGCCCAACGGAATGGCGAAGACGGAATCGGTCCAGTTGATGAAGGCCGGCTTCTCGCCGTTCGTCGTCCGCAAGTTGCGGCAGATCAGGACGGTGTCTGTTGGCGCCGACTCGAAGAGGAGATCGGCCAGAAGCGGCTGCTCGTTCCGCATGTGCACGATGACGTCACGGAGCATTAGGGCTCTCCAGCGCGGGTCCGGACGTGGGGACCTGCGGGAGTTATCGGTCCGATGTGGGCTCAGCCCAAACCGTCAGCCGTAGAAATCGACCACCAGCCGGATCGAGTTGGAGATCCAGACACCGATCCCGACGCGATGGAAGTACACGTCCATGATGTTGTAGTAGTGGCCCCCTCGGTACGGGGCCTCGGCCTGGAAGTAGAGCTGGGAGTCGAGCATTCCGGCCCCCTCCGATCGGTGCGGCGACGCGATGTTCTCCCCCCAAGATCCGCCGTAATAGCCTGCCGACCGGAACCTAGATACCGTGGTCGTCCCCCCGGCGTTGTGGGAGAGGATGTTGCGGTCGGCCAGGTACTTGGCATACGGCCGGGCCACCTTGAGCGAGATCGTCTCATCCAGGTAGAGCGCGCCCTGCGCCGGCATGGTGTGGTGGCCGGCAGTGCTGCAGTCGCCGCTCGACGTGACCCAGCCGCCGGTCCGCGTGCAGTTCATCAGGCCCAGGTAGTAGCGCTCCATGTCGTCCCGCTGAGCGCCCACGGATCCGAAGGCACCCGTTCCGCCGCCCCCGCCCGAGCTGCCGCCGCCACCGCCACCGCCGCGGGCTACGATCACCGGCGCCCTGGGCTTGGAAACGCTAAACGTGGCACTGGCGGCTTTGTCGACGTGCATGCCCGTGGTCGCCCTGGCCGCGGTGGAGACCTTGGCCACGACCTTGGAGCCGACGGCGAACGCGTAGCGCGGCGCCAGGGCCAGGACGGTGTCTCCCTCGGACCAGTAGAGGTTGCCGGCGACCGCCCGGCCGTTGACGGTGACCGAGAAGGCGGCGGCGGTGGCCTTGGTGTCCATCGGCGCGGAGAAGCGGACCGAGACCAGCTGACCGGTATCCAGTGTGACCGTGCCGTCCTGAGGCCGGAAGCTGAGGACGGCGGGCGCCTTCATGGTGCGGAGCGACAGAGGCGCCACGGGCTGCAGTGCCGCGCCGGCTGAG
>PMIP01000074.1 GCA_003158295.1 Chloroflexota bacterium
AGCGCCGTTGCCCCTCGGCGTAGATGGTATCGAACGCGAGCGAGCTCTTGCCGGAACCGGACAGGCCCGTGATCACGACGAGCTTGTCGCGCGGGATCTCGAGACTGATGTTCTTGAGGTTGTGCTCGCGGGCCCCGCGAACCACCAATTGTTCCTGCGGCATATGCCGACATTGTAGGGCAATGCCGCGAAAGAGAACAGGTGTTCGCGCAACGCGTGGCGCGGGGCGCGGCGAGCTTCGTTCACCGCGTGGCCGAGACTTCAGGAGGCGCGAAGGAAGCGCTCGTAGCGGTGTTCAAGGCGCACAAGATCGGGCCGGTCACGGACGGCGCGCGGCAACTGGATCATTCCTCCGTGGATCTGTTTCAGCCCGACCAGAAGCATGGGACCGTCTGACTCCTCAAGAATCGATGGCCTGACTTCGATCCTGTAGTCGGGCCGCACCGTCATGAAGAAGCTGTCGAATGCGGCGTGGTGAAGCTTGCAAAGAGCGAGACCGTTGCTCACCACCGGATCCCCCTCATCTTCAGCGTCCGCCACGATGTGAGCGGCATCGAGCAGTTCCTGGTGCCGAAGCTGGCAGACCGAACACTGATTTCGGTAAGCCTCGAGCACACGCTCGCGGAAGGCCCGCTGATGAAGTCGAGTCCGAACCGTCGCAGTCACGTACTGCCGCCTGATCTCGTCCCGTTCCTCACTAGACCTATGAAGGCCGGCCGGCTCAACATGCGTGGCCTCGTCCGCTGCGATGCTGAACATGAGATCAGCCTGGTCATCGCCCACGACGTAGACGGGCCATGTAGCCACGTATCGGTTGGGAACGGCGCCGTAGAAGTAGACGAGCGGTGTTCTGCGCACCATGGCAGCCCTGAGTCCGACGTTGTCAGGGTGCTGCCGGTCGGTTCCTCGGTATGAATACGCGATCAACTCGCCGCTCTGTGTGTCCCGGTAGGGACTGTTTGGGCTGGTCGTGATCGAGAGCGGGAGTTCACAGACTCTGGGCTTGAAGATCCCTTGAGGACTCATAAGGGGAACGCGATTGCCCTCGAAGACGAATCCGTTCACCAGGACAGCCCGGGCCAAGACGTCGCCGTGCGCTTCGACTCGCTCCCTCAGCCAATCGAAAGCTGCGAGTCGAACCCTCAGATCCCCCGCCTCGCTCATGCTGCGAGCATACGCCGCGCCCTACGCCGCGTCCGGTACGATTCCCGGATGAGAGGAGTGCGAGCAGAGAGCCCGATTGCGGAGTCGCGGCGGCGTCTCATTCGCGACGCCTTGGCTATCTCCGCCTACGCGCTCCCGGTGGGCCTCGTCTTCGGGCTGACGGCCCTCCAGGCCCATTACTCGCTGGCCGATGTCCTTGCCAACTCGACGATCGCCCTCGCCGGCGGGGCGCAGTTCGCGGCGGCCGGTCTGGTGAAAGACGGGGCGTCGTGGCTCGCGATAGCAGGCGTGACCGCGCTGATCAACGCTCGCCACCTGCTCTACTCGGCCGCCGTTGCCCCGTATACCGGGGTCCTGTCCCGACGCGAACGGGCCGGGATGGCCCACTTTCTGACCGACGAGACCTTCGCCCTGGCGCTGACCCACTTCCGGCGAATCGGACGCTTCGACCGGCGTGGCTACTGGATCGCCGCCATGGCCATCTTCGTGCCGTGGACGATCGGGTCGGCCCTGGGGTACATGGTTGCCGGCGCCGTCGACGTGAACAAGCTCGGCCTGGACGTGGCTTTCCCCGCCGCCATGGCCGGGCTATCGCTGGGCATGGTTACGGGCCGTCGCGACGTGGCCGCCGCCCTTGGGGCCGTAGCGGTTGCCGTCCCGATCGGACTCCTCGCTGGGGCCTCCGTCGGCCTCGTGAGCGGCGCGGTCCTCGGGCCGTTCTTCGGATTGGCCGTGCCGCCGTCTCGGAACGAGGAATCGAGCGCACCCGAGACTCCCGAGCCATCGGCCGAGGCGGGCCTGCCATGAGCTTCGCGCTCGTGCCCCTCGCCTTCTTGATGTGGGCCGTCACCTATCCGGCTCGCGCCCTGCCGATGCTGGCGCCCGGTATCGAGCGCCTGCCCCCGACGGCCGTCGCCTACCTTCGACTGGCCGGACCCGCCGCCCTGGCGGCCCTGGCCGCGGTCAACTGCCTGCTCACCTCCGACAAGCCGCCCCACCTCCTCGTCGGCATCGAGCCGATGGCGGTCGGCGTGTGCGTGCTGATCGTCGCCCGGACCCGGCTGCTGCTCCCCGGCGTGACGGCAGCGGTCGTGCTGGTGGCGGTGGCCCGCGCCCTGGGGGTTGCCGCGTGACGCCATCGCTGGGCCGATCGAGAGCCGCCGTCGTGATGGCGTTCCTGGTGTGCGGGATGATGTTCGGCTCCTGGGCGTCGCGCATCCCGGCTATCAAGGAGCAAGCCGGCCTCGACTCCGTCCAGCTCGGGTTCGCACTTCTCGGTTCCGCCCTGGGCTCCGTTCTCGCAATGACGTCGGCCGGCTATCTCGCCGGCCGGATCGGCAGCCACAAGGTCGTCTCGCTGATGCTTCTCGGATGCGCGGCGATGCTGCCGGTCATCGCCGCCTCGACCTCATTCCCCATGCTCGCCGGCGCGCTGTTCCTGTACGGCGCGGCCTATGGCTCGATGGACGTGTGTATGAACGCCAACGGTCTCGCCATCGAACGAGCCGGCACGCGCCCGATCATGTCGCGGCTGCACGCCGGCTGGAGCGTCGGGTCGTTCATCGGGGCCTTCTCGACCACGATTGCGCTGCGGGGCGGTCTGTCCGTCTTCCAGCAGTTCGCCCTGCTGGCCGTCGCGATGGCCGTATCGGCGGCGATCCTGAGCCAGACCATGCTGAAGGAAAAGCATGCCTCCGAAGGCTCGCCCTTTCGGCGACCGCCTCGCCGCCTTGTCCTGGTCGGCCTCGTCGCCCTGTGCGCCCTGGTCTCCGAGGGCGCCGCGGGCGATTGGAGCGGCGTCCTCATCAAGGACTCATTAGGCGGCACCGCCCAGGACGCGGCGCTGGCGATCACCGTCCTCTCGGCCGCAATGGCCGTCGCTCGGCTGGCAGGAGACCGGCTGACGGAGGTTCTGGGTGCGGCGCGCCTGGTCTCCCTTGGCGCGGCGACCTCTGCCCTCGGCCTTGCCGCGGCCCTGATCGTCGCTCAGCCGCTGGCTGCGGTCGTCGGTTTCGGCTTCCTGGGCGCCGGCGTTGCGGCGACCTATCCGATAGCGCTGCGAGCCGGCGGCTCACAGCCTGGCATCGCCTCCGGCATCGGCATCGCCGCCGTGGCGACGATGGGCTCCGCCGGGGTGATGGCGGCGCCGCCCCTCATCGGCATCGTCGCGGGCGCCGCAAGCCTGCGCGCGGCCCTGGCGATGGTGGTAGTCCTGCTTCTGGTTCTCGCCGCGACAGCGGACCGAGCTCTCGGCTCGGCACGAATCAAGATCCCCGAGCCGGCGGTCCCGACGGGCCTGCGCTAGCGGCACCCGCTACTTCGCCGGATCGAATCTCCGCTCCATCCAGTAGCTCCACACGTCCAGGTCCGGCGCCGCGTAGCCGTTGACCGACAGCACGGTGCAGATCTGGGTGCGGTGGTCGTTGCCGTGGTGGAGGGCTTGAACGACCATCAGGTTCGTGGCATGCGGCAACTCCGGCCGATCGCGGCGGGCCGGCAGCGTGACGTCCAGCTCGCCGAGCCGGGACAGCACAACGCGCCAGCGGACGGCCTGGTCGCGCAGCATGTCCGCCAGCTCATCGAGCGAGTGGACCGGGTCCGGCCCGGCCCGGGAGGGCGGAATCGGCCCCTCCAGGTAGCGTAGATAGCGCGCGTCCGCCTCCAGCAGGTGTGAGAGCGTGGCCAGAACCTCCCCATAGACGCCGGCGGCGCTGGCCGTGAGAGCCTCCTCGGGCAGGCTCCCGAGATGCAGTATCAACTGCTCAGTCGCCCAGGTGTGGTGCTGGAAGGCCTCGCCGAGCGGGTCCATTCGATCTTCCTCCGGAGCCGGTCTGGTGGTGCGTCCGTTGCGCGCCGTGTCGCCTTCTTGCGGCCTACCGCCGCCGTCTGCCACGACCCGGCGGCCGCGTCCCGGTGCGCTTGATGACGTTGGGGGTCACCGTATGGTCCCATGTCGGCCGGTCCAGCCACTTGACCGACCAGCCGTCGTCTTCGTGCTCATCGCGGATGCCGGGCAGCCAGTCGGAGGCCGTGGCGGCGGTCGCGTCGTCGGTCGATTCGGTCGTCGCTACCACTCGCACCTCCGTCACGTCGAGCGCGGCCGCGTCCATCTCGGGGGCCTCGCCGGCCGCGCGCTCGCGTCGCCGGATCTGGCGAACGGGCTTGATCGTCCGGCCCGCCCGGGCTGGGGCGGGTCTCGCGCCGGCCGGCCCATCCGGGCCGGGTCTGGCCGCGCGTTCCGCAGCCCGGGCCACAACAGCCGACGCGTCCTCCTCCAGCACTCGCAGCCGGATCTCCTGGACCTCGTCGCGGAGAGCCGCCGCCCGCTCGAACTCCAGTTCCCGGGCAGCCTGGCGCATCTCGGCCTCCATCTGGGCCACGAGCTTCTCGACCTGGTCTTTCGCCAGCTCCGAGAGATCGCGCTCGCGACCCGGGCCTGCCGTGTATCCGCCGTGCGCCTCCGCGACCGCCTTGAGCCGATCGTTGATGTCGCGGATCCCCTTGACGATCGTCACCGGCTCGATGCCGTGGTCGCTGTTGTAGCGCACCTGGTAGGCGCGCCGCCGGTTCGTCTCGTCGATCGCCACCCGCATCGAGTCGGTCACGCGGTCGGCGTACATCACGACCTCGCCNNAGGATCTGGACCCGCTCCAGCGTGTCGACCTCCGAATGCAGGTATTGGACCTTCACGCCCAGCTCGTGCAGGTAGTCGGCCAGGTCTTCGGCCATCTTCTTGGTAAGCGTCGTGACGATCGATCGCTCGCCCCGCTCGACGCGGCCGCGGATCAGCTCCAGCAGATCGTCTATCTGGCCTTCCGTCGGCTTGACCGTGATCTGGGGATCGACCACGCCGGTGGGCCGGATGAGCTGCTCGACGACCTGCTGGCTGCGCTCCAGCTCGTACGGACCGGGCGTGGCGCTCATGTAGACGGCCTGGTTCACGCTGGCTTCGAACTCCTCGAAGGTGAGCGGGCGGTTGTCCAGCGCCGAAGGCAACCGGAAGCCGAAATCGACCAGAATCTCCTTGCGCGTCCGGTCGTTCTTGTACATCCCCACGACCTGGGGGATGGACATGTGGCTCTCGTCGACGACGAGGAGCCAGTCCGGCGGGAAGTAGTC
>PMIP01000033.1 GCA_003158295.1 Chloroflexota bacterium
GTCATCGCCAACCGGGAAGTTCAGGGTCGAGCTGGTCGGGTTGTTCGCCGCCACAGGACCGATGTACAGGAAGCCCCCGCTGGTCTGCTGGGTCACGGTCAGGTTGCCGGTCACGGCAGTGGCTCCGACGGGTACGCCACCATGCCCTGTCACCGTGAAGNNGCGGGAGTCGAGGATGCGTGCCGGGGTGAGAGCGTGGTATGTGGCGCCTGGCCACATCACCGTTCCCCAGGAGGAAGCTGAGTGAGGTTGAGAGCCGTCGTTCTGGCTGATGGCCGCGTAGTAGCGCAAGGATGCCGGGGCGCCGCTCCACACCGTCGCGGTGCACGTCGGCGAATACCCGCAAACCGCCAGAATGGTGCCGCTGCTGTCCCGGATTACGATCCAGTAATTCGTGGGCGCGACGTCCTGGCTCGCGAGGGCGACGAGGACGACGATAGACCCAACCGGGGCGACTATCGAGCTAGAGAGAAGCGTTACCGTCACATTCGGCGGCGGGGGCGCCGTGGCCGTCATCTGCACGTTTATGCCTGTCACATTCGACGTGCCGACCGTGATCGGCGTGGCCGAGCCCAGTGCTACGGTGAAGCCACCGCTGCTGTAGTAGCCCGTGTAGTAGGTGCCGGAGTAGTCGTAGAACCTGACGGTGAAGGTGCCGCTGGGGACTTGGAGCGAGTAGGTCCCGTCAACCCGGGTCGTCGTGCCGGCGAAGGTGCTCCCCGTGTCGACCTCGATGTTCGATAGTGGCGTTCCACCCGGCCCCGTAACCGTGCCAGAGATGAACCAGCCCCTCACGAGCGTTACGTTGATGCCGATCACGTCCGACGTGCCGACCGTGATCCCCGTAGCCGAGCCCGGGACTGTGGTGAAGCCGCCGCTGCTGTAGTAGCCGTTGAGGTAGGTGCCGGACGCATCGGAGAACGCAACCGTGTAGGAGCCGGCGGGAACGTCAAGCGCGTAGGTCCCGTCCGGATTCGCGGTCGTGTCGCCGGTGTAGCCAGTCCCGTAGGCGGTGACCTTGAGGCTCGTGAACGAGTATCCGACGACGGGGGTGGTGACCGTGCCTCGGATGAAATGGCCCTTCCCGAGCTGCAGGTTGATGCCGCTCACATCCGATGACCCGACCGTGATCGACGTGGCCGAACCCAGGACTGTAGTGAAGCCGCCAATGCTGTAGTAGCCGGAGAGGTACGCGCTGGTCGGGTCGACGAACATCAGGGTGTAGGAGCCGGCGGGGGCGAGGACCCTGTAGAGCCCGTTCGAGACAGACGTCTCCTCGGCCCAGAAGTTAGGCCCGCTACTCGCGGACGCCTGGACCTGGATATTGCCGAGCGGTATTCCGCCAGTCCCGGTGACCGTGCCCGAGATCACGTACAGGGGGGCCGTCGTTGCCGGAACCGCCCCTTGCGTATTGGGCTTGGCCGGCACGCCGGCGGGGTTTGAAGTCCCGGTCCCCACGGCGGAGGCGCTCGGGCTCGGGACTGGATCGGTTGGAGAGGCCCCCAGGGCCGACGAGGTGAGCCCCGCTGTCAACAACAGGCTCACCAGAATGGACGCGCCAAGGCGAGTCACCCGAGACGATGTCATTCCTCTCCCCGTCCTCTCCAGGTCTCAAACAGAATGATGGGTGCTCCGTGCGACGAAGCGCCGCGATGTGGTCCGGACCACAGGCTACCCGGTCGAGCAGTGGCTTCCCCCCCCCGGACAGGATAGCCCTCCCGAGGAGCCCCGGATGTCTCGCAGACGACACCGGGCCGCCGTGGAACCATTGCGCGACCCTTCCCCCGTGCTCCCCTCCTCCGTCGCCGAACGGCGCCCGACTCGCGCTCGATCAGCAGGCGGCTGCCACGGCCGCCCCATACGCCCCGTGGCGTCACTGAGGAGCCGACTGCGGCGTCGTTTCCGGACGGACGGAGACCGCGCCGCGACTCCGACCGATGCTAGACTCGCGGCCTGGCGGCCCGGCGGCGGCGAGGGATTGGGCGGCGGGCCGGATTGCTGGAGGGGCATCGTGCAAGACCTGCGTTCAATTGCGACTTCTCTCGGCACCGCCGCGCTTGTGGCCGGCATTGTCTCGAGCTGCGCTGCCCCGGGCACCTCCGTGTCGGACCTTCCGTCTATGAGGTCCGCGATCGTGGCCAATTACCCTAGCGTGGACGGATCCACGACCACCGGGCCCCTGGCGCGCTTGCTGGCGTGTGATCTGCTGGACGTTCCCTGCGTCTGGTCGGCACCCGCGTCGGCGAACATCGAGCGGACATACGTGCCTGATCCGAGCGCCGCCGTTGCGTCGCAGACCGCGTCGACCATCACCGGCATCAAGTTCAGCACCACGCACAACGCCTACGTGAACCTCATCGAGAGCAAGGTGGATGTGCTCCTGGAGGCACGCCTGCCCTCGCCCGACGAACTCGCAGAGGCGTCGGCAAAGGGGGTCGAGCTCGAGACACACGCCTTCGCGCTGGACGCCTTCGTCTTCCTCGTCAAGACGACCAACCCGACCGAGAACATGCCGCTGGCGACGCTGCGCGACATCTATGCCGGCAAGATCACCACATGGAGCGGGGCCGGCATCGACCTGGGCGATCCTGCGGCCCAGATCCACGCCTACCAGCGGGAGCCCAACTCCGGTAGCCAGGAACTGATGAAGCAGATGGTCATGGGCCCCACCCCGATGGTGAACGCGCCCGAGATGATCGTTCAGACGATGGTCGGGCCGTACAACGCCATCGGCGGCAATCCCGTGACCGGCGACGGCGGGGACAGGATCGGCCTCGGCTTCTCGGTCTACTACTACGCCGCGGTCATGTTCTCCAATCCGCAGGTCAAGATGATCGGCGTCGACGGAGTCAAGCCGGCCTCGGCGACGATCTCGTCGCGGGCCTACCCGCTGGCGGCCGAGGTGTACGTCGTGACGCGCAAGGACGAGGCGGCTGGAAGCCCGGCCCTCAAATACAGGGACTGGCTGCTCTCTCCGGATGGCCAGCGCGTCGTGAAGCAGAGCGGCTACGTGCCCGTCTCATCGCCCGGCCGGTAGGCCCTTTGCGGGGCTCGGGCAACCGCTACGGCTGCGCAGGGTACGTCATGCGATAGAGGCGGACGCCGCCCGGAGGCAGTGGGACTGTCCGCGCTCGGATGATCGACCCCGGCACTACCGCATAGACCACGGTCCGACCTGCCGGGTTCACTACGAAGGCCTCCAGCGAATCGATGGCCGGCCACAGGCATGCCAGGGCCTCGGCGACGTGGCCCAGACGCTCACGGACCACCGGATCGGCTGCCTCCGCCGTGTCGCGCACCGGCCACTGAACTTCCACGCCCACGTCGTCGGGTGCGTTGGGCGTCGGGTTGCCCTGCTCAACGAGTCTTGCGCCGATGATCAGGTAGGCGGCCGTGTTGTCTTCGGCGCCGAAATACGCATGGATGGCGGCTCGCGCCTCAGACCAACCGCATGAACTCGATCCCGGGGTTTGAGCTGCCTGCGGCGCCGTGGCGCGCGGTTCTTGAAGCGCGGTCCCGGTGGCTTCGACCGCGGCAATCAGGTCGTCCGTGGTGGGATCGTGCAAGCCCACGAAGGCGCCGACAGGGAGGAAGTCCTTGTACCAATGCTGGAAGCGGCCGTCGACGATCATGGGGTTGACCTGGTCGAACACCCGTTGCGTGCACGGGATCCGGTCGACCATCTGGTATGAGATCGACAGCCCGCGCTCCAGAGCCTGGCGATCCGCAGCGGCCATGCCTGACGGGGGCGTCGACGGGTCGATCTCCGGGTCCACGAGCCAGACCGAAAGCGTGAATTTGTCGCCGGTAGTGAGGTAGTGGGCCTCGAAGTCCTGTCCGGCGAACAGTTGGTCGACCTGCGCGAGCACCAGTGCGGCCGTGCAGTTGAACGACGGCGACGGCGTGGTGGTCGGCGCCGGCGTGGTGGTCGGCGCCGGAGTCACCGGGGGCGAGGGGGACGCGATACGCCCGGAGCAGCCCACCAACGTCATGCACAGGGCCGCAGCCGCGGCGATGGATATCCCATGCTTGCGGGTCATCAGGGCTTGAGGAGCCAGCTGGCAGTTGTCAGTCCGGTCGATTCGCCGGTGCCGCCGGCGATGAGGATCCGGCCGTCGTCCAGCAGCGTCGCGCTGTAGCCGCTGGTCTTTGGCAGCCCGGTCGCGATCACCTGGAAGGTCCCGCTGTCCGGGTCGAACGCCTCGACGGTGCCCTTGTCCGCGCAGCTCGAGTCCATCGCGCTGAGCAGAAGCACTCGACCATCTTTGATCTTGATCGCAGCCGATCCACTGCGCGGCGTACTCATCGGACCCACCGGGGTGAACTTCTCCGTCCCGGGATCGAAGACCTCCGGGACGTTCGGGGTTACGCAAGCGCCGCTGGCGTCCGGGCCCCCGCCCGCGACCAGAACGCGTCCGTCGGACAGCAGGGTAGAAGTTGCCGCGTCAAAGGCCAGCGGCAGAGAGGAGGATCCGGAGAGGGGGTGAGAAGGATCGATCAACTCCGCGTTCTGGTTCGCGTAGCCGTAGTTGTTCTCGTAGTACTCTCCTTCGACGATCAGCACTCGCCCGTCGTCCAGCAGCGTTGCCGTCGCTCCTTGTCGGGGCTCAGCCATGAGCGGTCCGTCGCTGAACCCGCCGCTCGCCGGGTCGAAGATCAGAGTGACTTTCGAAGTCGAGTTGTACTCGTCGTACGACCCGCCGGCGATGAGCGCCCTGCCGTCTGAGAGCAGCACCACCGTGGGATCGGCGGGCAGTTTCTGGATATCCGCGGGTGGCTTGACCACGACCGAGGTCCTCCGGGCGGGGTCGTAGATCTCGATCGTATTGAGCCAGCCGACAGACGGGTCGTAGCCGCCCGACACGAGCACGCGACCGTCGTGCAGCAGCACGGCCTTCCCATCGCTACGCGGCTGGCTCAGCGAACCGTTGGGACTGAACTTGCCGGTGCCGGGGTCGTAAACCTCCACGCTCGCCGTGGCGGGTTCGATGCACGCCATCCCGCACACGCCCGTGAATGGCACGGTACCGCCCATGATCAGAACGCGGCCGTCGTCGAGACGAACCGCAGCCTGGCCCTCGCGAGCCAGGGTCATCGCCGGGCCAGCCTTGACCGTGGCCGGCGTCATCGGGCGCGGACTGGCCGTTGGGCTGGGGGTCGGCGTCGGTGACGGTGACGGCGTCGGTGACGGTGACGGCGTCGGTGACGGCGTCGGTGACACCAGCCCGGCGCTCCCCGAGACGACCGCCGGGCTGGATGTGGTCGCGCTCGAGCAGGCAACCACGGCCAGCATCAGAAAGGAGATCGAGCCCATTCGGGCCAGACGTCCGGTTCGCACCCTCTCCTCCCAAATCATCTACAGCCCACTCGCACAATGACTCCCCGCCCGCCGCTCTTGTTGCGGCGCCGGCAGGCGCCATTCCAGGGACCGGCCTGTCCTGCAGCCTGGGGGCTGTCCGACGAGACCATGATGCTCTCTCCCGGCCCACGGAATTGCGCCACCGCATGCAGCCAGACGATTGCGCCAGTAACCACGACTCCGGAGTCGCAGACACCTGGGACCGCATGATTCCGGCGAGAGGGCAGGATCCGGGATCAACGTCGGGGGGCTGGAACGGCGCGACCGGAGCCATGCAGCCGCGGGTGCTCCAACCCGCCAGCGCGGCGAGCGCCCCCTCCATCGGGTGCAGGGCGGTCCCGGCAGGCCGCAGCGCATAAGCCCCAGCGAAGCGCCGTCCGACATCATGAGTGGGTGCTCCCCTCCTCCATCGCCGATCGGCTGGCCCGACTCGCGCCCGATCAGCGGGCGGCTGCTACCGCCCCGCCCGGGCCGGTCTTGTGTGTGGCTCCGGCGGGGAGTGGCAAGACAACGACCCTGGTGGCGCGTATCGCGTGGCTGGTGGCCACGGGCTCGGACCCTTCGCGCATCACGGCGGTCACGTTCAACAAGCGCGCCGCGGACGAGATGGCGTCGCGTGTGGACGCGGCGCTGGAACCGCTTGGGTTGGCCCCCGGCGCGGTCCGCGTCAAGACGTTCCACGCACTCGGCCGTGAGATCCTCGCCGACGCCGACGAGGCCGTGGAGCCACTCCTTGACCGTGAGGCGGTCCTGCGCGACCTGTGGCCGGACATCAGCCGCAGTGCCGTCCGCCGCCTGGACGACGCGTTCAGCCGCCTCAAGCTCGACGTCGCGGTGACGGCCGCGGAGGTCGGAACGGATCCCGACCCGGGCCCCGTCGCCCGGGCATTTCTGGCGTATGAACAGGCCCTGGCCGACACCGGCGGTCTCGACTTCGACGACCTGGTTGCGCGGGCGGTTCGACTGCTGGAGGCTCGCCCTCGCCTCCTCGGCCGGTGGCGCGAGAGCTCCCAGCACCTGCTGGTCGACGAGACGCAGGATGTTGACCGCAGCCAGCTGCGCCTGGCCCTGTTGCTGGCGGCGCCGGCCAACGACGTCTTCTTCGTTGGCGACGACGATCAGACGATCTACGGATGGCGACTTGCGGACGTACGGCGCGTCCTGGGCCTCGCGAGTTCGTTGCCTGGTCTGCGACGCATGGACCTCACCGTCAACTACCGCTGCCCCGCCGACGTAGTGGAGCGGGCCGTCCGCCTGGTCGCGCACAACGGCGAGCGCTTCGCCAAAACGATCCGGGCCGGAGCGGTTGCAGAGGGCAGACTCGTGCTCGCTCCGGACGGCTCCGATGACGCCGTTCGAGTCCGGCGCCTCTTCGAGAACTGGCCGGACGACGGCGGGACGCGCGCAGTCCTGGCCCGGACCAACGCCGAGCTGCTCCCCGCCGCGGCCACGGCGGTCGAGATGGGGTTGCCGTTTCGGGCGCCGCGGCTACGGCTGCTGTCCGAGGACCCGCGGATGGACGCTCTGCTGAGCGCCGCGGCCGGGCGTCCCGACCTCGCCGGGGCCGGGCCACTGCCCCTGTTGCCGCTGCTGGCGACGCTGGCACGGGCCGGTGTCGAGCTGCCGGAGCAGGCCCGCCTGCCACGGGGCGCGTCGAGCCGTCGGGCGGCGGCCGAGGTCGATCGCCGCGACGCGGACGAACAGCTCCCCATCGAGACGGCCGATCTGCTCGCGGCCCTCGTTGGTTGGGCGGCACCGTACCGCTCGCTCGCAGAACTGACCGACGCCGTCCACGACCATCGCGGGCGCGTCGCAGCACTGCGCCGCGACGACGCGCAGCTGACTCTCGCCACGGCCCATTCGACAAAGGGACTGGAATTCGACCACGTGGCGGTGATCGGGCTGGATGCCGGCCGCTTCCCGTCCGCCCGGTCCCTGCGCGAAGCGCCAGAACCGGAGCGGGCGCTGGAGGAGGAGCGGAGGCTGGCTTACGTGGCTTGGACTCGAGCCCACCGCTCGCTGACCCTGGTCTACGACCCGGCTTCGCCCTCGCAGTTCCTGTTCGAAGCGTTCGACGCCCGCGAACTCGGCCTGGAGGCGCCGGGTCGCTGAGCCGGCGCCGCGCTCGAGGGAGCGGCTGGCTCGATTCGTGTCGGAAGGCGATTCAGCTGGGCGGGCCGCTCACTCAACGGCCCTTTTCGGCCGCTGCCCTGGCTGGGCTTGTTTTCGTCGCTGTTTCGCTTTACCTCCGGCCTGTCCCGCGGGAACGACTGCAGCGGGGGCGGCCCGGGTCTTCACTCCTCCGCCAGCAGGAGCAGAAGAGCCTGGATTGCCGGCAAGCGTTCGGGAAGGGTATCTCTCTACGGCCGGACCCGAGCCTGCGGTGCCCTGACCGGAGCGGCTCTTGGCCACCAGGATGCCGCCACCGAGGAACAGCACACCAAGCCCCAGGGCTCCGAGAAGCAGCAGGGGCCACGGGAACCCGTCTCCGCCGCCTGAACCGCGGCTGGGCAAGACGACACTGGAGCCGGCGCTGCCGCAAGCGCTAAAGCAAGGCGAGGCCGTGTCGCCCGGCGCAATTGCGGGCGGCTCTGTTGGGGTCGGGGTCGAGGCGCCTGGCGGCGTCGGGCTGGGACTGGCCGAAGGGCTAGGGCTGGGTGAGGGGGTTGAGATGGGTGTCGGCGTGGAAGCCCGCGTTGGAGTCGGAGCAGGGGTATGAGTCGGAGTTCGAGTTGGAACAGGGGTATGAGTCGGAGTTGGAGTTGGAGCTGGAGTCGGAACAGGAGTGTGAGCCGGAGTAGGAGTTGGGGCCGGCGGCGCCGGGGTGCATCCGGTAATGCTGAACGTGCCGGCGAAGAGCGTGATCGCACGCGTCTCGTCGTACCAGGTATAGATGTAGTTCCCCTGCGGAAGTTGGATCGGCATGTCGTTGGCGCCATAGCCAGCGGACTCCACACCGAGCATCACGACCCAGCCGGACGGGATGTTGTAGAAGGAGACCGAGTCACAGGCGACGACCGGGCCGGAGGGCCCGTTGTCGCCGAACGCCGGGACCGGCGCGGAGAGGACAAAGGCGGAGACGCTGAATAGCGACAGGGCCGCCACCAAGCCCAAGATGCGATGCCGGCCCGTGCGGTTCATGATCCCCCTGACTAGTGGTCCGTGTTGTTAGCCTCACCAAGGCGACCGGCGTCCGTTGCGCACACAAGCGCCGCTTAACTACAGTCCAGATCGCCTCCATGTCAAGGGGACTTCTAGGGCAGTTGTCCGGCGTTCTGCGATTCTATTCGCCGGAGACCGACACAGTTGAATACCGCTTCCACGCGGTCCGCCGGGATGGCTTCCACGCGGTCCGCAGGAGAAGAACCCGGCCGAGATGAATCGGGCGGCTGACACCGGGTCGCTCAGCTCAGCCCGAGAGTGCCTCCCTGGCCAGCACCCGCAGAAGTCGATCCAGATGGGCCAGCAGCGGCTCCGTCAACTCGGCCGGCAGAGCCTCTCGAATCGAGTCCTTGGGTCCGTAGGCGGAGCGGGCCCGGAGAGCCACTCTCCGAAGGTCGCCGATCGGGGCATCGCGCAATCGATCCGGGATGTCGGCGAGGAAGGCAGCCCAGCGGTCGGCGCCGCGCTCCCGGGCACCCTCCAGCAGCTTCTCGGCATCGCGCGCCGCCGCCAGGGCAGCCTCATCGATGGCCGGTCGCTCGTGCCTGGCCGGTCCGGGTTCGCGCTGCAACTTCAGGCCAGGTAGCGCTGTTCCGGTGCGCTCGGCGTGCCCTCTAGCGTCACGGCCACCATCAAGGGCAGGCGCTTTCGTTCGGACCCATCGATCGTGACCCGGACCGCGTGCTCACCTACTGCCTTCAGGTTGAGGTTCCACAGGTCGATGGCGATGTTGAGGACGATGTCGTTAGGGTCGGCGGGACCGTGAGCGACGACCTTGCCCGAGGCAGTGGTCACCTCGCTTCCGTCCGGGCCGGTCACGACGAACCCGAGGTCGTGCTCTCGATTGCGCTCGACCGAGGTCAGGCGCAGACCCACGACCAACGAGATGTGTGGGTGCACGAACGGAATCGACGGGCCGGTGAGCCGGGAGATTCCGCCGCCCAGGACGTGAAACTTCTGACCGGGCTGAACGTCGGCGGCATCGGCCAGGAACGCGTATTCGATCTCGGGCATGGTCTCCCTGCCGGCTGAGGATGGGCTAGGCCGAGTCGAAGTCCGCCTGGAGCTTCGCCTGCAGCTTGGTCAACTCGGCCACAACGTCCAGACCGGGGGTGGTCTGGAGTCTGGCCAACAGAGCGCCGTAGTCGGCCTGAGCCTGGGCATAGGCCGGCATGTTCGCCTCGAAGCTGGGGATGGCGGGGTACTTCTGCATCTCACCGAGGACGGACCAGGTGACCTTGATCCCGGGGAATATCGGGGCAAGGTTCTGGTCGAAGTTGTCGAAGTAGGCCTGCTGATCGGCCGTCTTCGCCGGCTCGCCGCCGTAGCCCTTGAGCAGGGTCGGGTCGGCCATGATCGCAACCATCACCTTGAAGGCGGCGTCGTGGTTGGAGCTGGCCTTGGTGATGGCGAAAGTGTCCGCGTACGTCGGCGAAGTGGTCGTGCCTTTCCAGGACGGCATGACGGCGATGTCCCAATCCTTGACCTTCGCCGTCTTGGCATCCGCGGCGATGGACGGGATGCTGGTGGCCCAGGCCACGTTCATCGCGACGAGGCCGGAGGACTGGGCGTTGCCCTGCCCGAGGAGGGCGCTCGCCTCGGCAAGCCCGTTCGGGATGAAGGGATTGCTGCCCCAGATACCGGCGTAGTACCAGTTGACCGCATCCGCCCAGACGGCCGGGATCTGGGCTGTCTTGCCGTCACTGCCAACGAACGAGCCGCCGCCGAAGCAGGATGCCATCCGGCGAAGGTCGTTCCACTGGAAGTCCAGCCCGTACGTGACGATGCTCTTCGGGTCGAAGCCGACGTCGCTCGGCTTCTTGCCGAGCTTGTCAACCGTCAGCTGCGCGCCGATCTTGGCGAGCTCGTTCCAGTCCCACGTCTGGCCCTGGTACGTCTCGCCTACCCTGGTCGGTAGAGGCGGGAGTTTGGCCTTGGCGAAGATGTCCTTGTCGTACCAGATGTAGCCGGGGAAGATGAGGTAAGGGAGGCCGATCTGACCCTGATCGCCCTGCTGTAGCAATTTGACCAGCGCCGGATCGAAGCCCGTCAGGTCCAGGTTGCTCTTCTGGATCTGAGGACCGAGATCGAGGAAGAGGCCTTCGAAACCGTTCAGGTCCCCCACCCCGAGGGGCCCCACGATGTCTGGTGCGTTCCCGGCGGCCATCTCCTTCTTCAGGACGTCGGAGGCCGTGGTGGTCGGGACGATCTCGAGGTTGATCGTGATGCCGTCCCGGTTGACCGAGTTGTAGCTGGCCACGAACGCCTTCTCGGCGGCGACCTGGGCGGGCTGGGTGCCCTGGTCCAGGCCCACGAACCAGCGGATCGTCCCGCGGGGCGCGGACGGGGTGGCCGACGGGGTCGGGCTCGCCGTCGCTGCGGGCGGCGTGGGCGTGGCTACCGTGCTGTTGCAGGCGCTCAGAAGGAGAACAGGGATCGCGGTCAGAGTTGCCAGGCGTACCCCTGTCCTGCCCATTGGCTCCCTTCTCCCGATCCTTGCTGTCGCTCGACGGCCCTGCGGGCCCTATCAACAGAATACCCGCACGGCAGCGACCATTCGGTGTCGGAGACGACCGTGCCGCGGCCGGAGCCCGGACGCCCGACTACGCGATCAGGCCGATTCGCTCCCCCGCGACGCCACCGCGGCGGCGCGCTTCTTTGAGGCGGGCAGGATCTCAACCGGGGCCGCGGGACGCATGACGTGGCCTCCCGATTCGGCGAACGTGATGGCGGAGAGCGGGACGAGGGGCTCTCCGCGGAGAACGCGGGCAAGGTACTCGCCGGTGGCGGAGCCCGGAACCCGCGCCACCTCCTCGGGAGTCCCCTGGGCGATGACGTAGCCGCCGCGCTCGCCGCCCTCGGGACCGAGGTCCACGATCCAGTCGGCCGTCTTGACCACGTCCAGGTTGTGCTCGATAACCACGACCGTATTGCCCGTGTCCACGAGCCGGTGCAGGACGTGGAGTAGCTTCTCCACGTCTGCCATGTGCAGACCGGTGGTGGGCTCGTCGAGCACGTACAGGGTGCGCCCGGTGGCCCGCCGCGACAGCTCCGTGGACAGCTTGACCCGCTGTGCCTCTCCGCCCGACAGCGTGGTGGCCGGCTGGCCGAGGTGGACGTACCCGAGGCCCACGTCGAAGAGGGTCTGCAGCTTCGCCCGCACGCTCGGCACGGCCGAGTAGAACTCGAGTGCCTCCTCGATCGTCATCTCCAGGACGTCGGCGATCGATCGGCCCTTGTAGTGGATCTCGAGCGCCTCGCGGTTGTAGCG
>PMIP01000042.1 GCA_003158295.1 Chloroflexota bacterium
TTGTTCTGAGCCACAGGACCGATGGAGAGGAAGCCCGCGCTGGTCTGGCCGGTCACGGTCAGGTTGCCGGTCACGGCGCTGGCAGTGGGCGGTACGCTGCCATAGCCGCTCACCTGGAAGGTCCGTGCCACGTGCGAGGCCGAGGCGCCTCCCAGTCCCGAGTTGTAGCGGGTGTCGAGAAGACGAGTCGGGGGCAGTGGCACGTAGCTTGCACCGCTCGTGTCGGGCGTGAAGTAGCCGGTCACGTCGAAGATCACCTGCGCGGTGGGACCAAGGGTCGCCGCGGCATAGGTGACCGACAGGGTCCCTCCGGTGCCCAGGGCCACGGTGACCGCGTTGGCCCGGTCGTCACCAACCGGAAAGTTCAGAGTCGAGCTGGTCGGATTGTTGGTCGCCGCAGGGCCGATGAACAGGTAGCCGGCGCTGGTCTGCTGGGTCACTGTCAGGTTGCCGGTCACGGCGATCGCGCCGGAGGGAACCCCGCCGTAGCCACTCACCTGGAAGGTTCGTGCCACGTGAGAGGCCGAGGGACCAGAAAGACCTGAGTTGCTGCGCGTGTCGAGGAGACGAGCCTGGTTGAGCGCCACGTAGGTGGCACCGCTCTTGTCTGGCACGAAGTAGCCGGTCACATCGAAGATCATCTGAGCCGTGGCGCCGTTGTTCGGAGAGACGTAGGTGGCACTCAGGGTGCTTCCTGATCCAAGAGCCACAGTCACCGCGTTGGCCCGGTCGTCACCGACCGGGAAGTTCAGGGTCGAGCTGGTGGGGTTGCTCATGGCGACCGGACCGATGTACAGGTAGCCACGGCTGGTCTGGCCCGTCACGGTCAAATTGCCTGTCACGGCCGTCGCGGTGACCGGTACGCCTCCGCCTGTGACCGCGAACGTGCGCGCGACGCGAGACACGAGGGCACCGCTCGGCCCTGCGCCGAAGCGGGTGTCCAGAACTCGGGTCGGGGTGAGCGGCACGTAGGTGGTGGGAATCCCTTCGAACTTGGCGGCGATCGTGTTGATCAGGTCGCTATTGCCGCTGTTGCTGTCGTAGCCCAGGGTCCAGATACCGACGCCGCGAAGGTTCCACGCGTCGATGGCGTCGCACTTGGCCGCGAGCGACTGCGGGTTGTCGAAGTAGAGCTCGCGCCAGGTGTTCTGGGTGCCGCCGTAGTTGCCGTAGTACGCGGTCCAGGCGCTCTGCTCCCCCGTGTCGTACTGCCAGCCCAGGTAGGCGGTTGGCAGATCCCCTGTTGGCCAGCATGCTCTCATGGCTGCGACATTCTGGTCCGCAAGGGCCTTGGCGCAGGTGTACGTGATGCCCGTCGCCGGCGAGCCGTAGGTGGGGATGTCGGCCGGAGGCGCGTTCACGGCGGTGCTGGTGCCGGTGGACCAGGCATGGCCATACCACGGCAAGCCGAGGATCACCTTGGAGGGGGCAACTTGAGACAGGTACGTGTTGACCACGTACGTCAGGTCGTATCGGATGTACGCACTCTCGAGCGGATCGATCGACCCGGTCCGGACCGGACTCCCGCCCCGGAGGTCGTAGCCCATTATGAAGACGGCGTCCGCGGCGCCCGGCGCCAGGAGGTTCGGGAGGTCATATGTGCCCGGAGCGCCGGTGGCGCAGAAGGTCAACTCGTAGCCCGGATGAACCTTGTCGAGCTCACTTCGCATGAGTCGAGTGAAAGTCACGAAGTTGCTGTACTGACCGGGGGCGATCGGCTCGAAGTCGAGATTGACGCCGTCGGCGCCTCTGCGGCCAACCTCCGCGGCGATCTGCTGGGCGGCAGTCAGGCTTGCCGTCGGGCTCGAAAGGAGGGCCGACTGCGCAGCCACCCCAGCGCTGTCCCAAGCGAAGCTCTCGACCGTGAGCGCAACGCGAGTCCCGTGGGCGTGGGCGTTGTTGATCACCGAAGTCATGCTCGAGCTGACCCAGCCGTTCCAGCCATTCAAGTCGCCGCCCGTCGTGTGGAGCGTGCCGTCCGTATTGAGATCGATGCCGAAGTAGGCGATCGTCGACAGCGCGTCGTAGTTGAGGGTCGTGCCCAGCTCCCAGTAGGGCAGGAAGCCGAACACGGCGCGGCGCAGCAGGCTCACGGTCTGGTTCGGAGTGACGGCCGCCGGCTGGGGAGTGGCAGTACCGCTTCCGCTGCCGGCGGGCAGCGCGACCGGGGCCGCCCCGTCGACCGGGGTGATGTCTCCCGCGCGCGGCCGGAAGGGAACGTTCACGATGCCGCCGGGCGTGAATGTGTACGCGGTGGAGGCGTGGGCCAGTGCCTCCTGATACTGGATCGACGGCCCATCCGTCTGCGGACCTTCGGCGGCCGAGGCAGGGCTGGGCGTAACGATTGCCGTGGAGATGGCCAGGGCAAATGCCAGTCCGATGGGGAGCAGCACGTCGTTGGCGTGTCCGTTGCCTTCGCGCCGTGGCCGCGCAAGCCATGCGTGGAATCGGGGCAGCGACCCGTGTTTGAACATGATGTTCCTCATCCGGTGGCGCGGCCTCGACTGCCCCCGTGCGGGGAGGCCACCCTCGGCCACGCGACTAGCTCTTGTTGACGAAGCACCTGAGAGCTTCGGTTGGCAACTCGTCGGACGATAGATCCACCGTGTTCAACCGGGATCCACCTTATCTAGCCAGGAACCACCATATCCACCCCAACCCTCCCGCGTCAAATCCGGCGCGGTGTCGAGTGACCGGCGACACGCGGCGAATCTCAGACGTCGACGGGCGCGAGGCCTCCGAGACGAAGGCCGCAATCTCCTCTCGGCAGCGGGTCGGACACCCTTCGAAACCCGAGCCCGCTCGCATGACAGACCGCTTCAACGCCAGTTACGGCATGAAGTAGCCGGTGACGTCGAAGAGCACGTGGGCCGTGGGACCCAGAGTCGAG
>PMIP01000099.1 GCA_003158295.1 Chloroflexota bacterium
TCGTGCATGTTCAGGAGCCAGTCGAGCTCCCGTTCGTAGCCGAACGACGGGATCCAGCGGATGTTGTCGACGACATCCATGATCTGGTAGCGGAGGCTCGCGTCCACCTGAGCGGACGTGAGCTGGTCGCGAGGAACGTCGTAGACCGGGCCCATGCTGATGTACCACTCGTCGACGAGCCGGAAGACGAGCGGCGTGCCGCAGCGCCAGCAATGCGGGTAGCGGTGAGTGATGGTCTCCAGGCGATAGAAGCGGTGGTGGTGCTTGAGAGTCTCGACGATCGGATCGGCGACGTCGCGCACGTCGCGGCCCGAATACGGCCCGAATCCCGGCAGAACCACGCCGTTCTCGTCGAGAGGGGCGATCATCGGCAGGCCCAGCTTCTTGCCCAAGGCGAAGTCCTCGGCGCCGCAGCCGGGCGCGATATGGACGATCCCTGTCCCCTCTTCCTCGCCGACCTCGTCCCAGAGCACGACGCGATGCTCATACGGGGTCCCCGACGCTCCGCCCGCGGCGAAGGCCGCCTGGACCGCCGGGAGGTCGTCGAACGGACCGGCGTAGCGCCAGCCCTCCAGCTCGCGGCCGGGCATCTCGTCGAGCACCTGGAAGTCGCCGACGAGGGCGTGCTTGAGCGTTCCGCGGCCCAGCCAGAAGACCTCCTCGCCCTGGCGAACCCGGACATAGCGGAGCTCCTCGCCAACGGCCGCGGCAACGTTCGAGGTCAGCGTCCAGGGCGTCGTGGTCCAGACCAGCAGGGCTTCACCGGGGCGGTCGACAAGCGGGAACTTGACGGTCAGGCCGGGGTCTTCGCGATCCGCGTAGCCTTCGGTCATCTCGTGCTGGCTGATGCCGGTCCCACAGCGAGCGCACCAGGGCATCGAGTCGTGGCCCTTGTACAACCATCCGCGGCGGTGGCACTCCGCGAGGAACGACCAGATCAGGTAGTTGTTCTCGTCGGAGAAGGTGAAGTAGCTGCCGCCCAGGTCGGGCATCCCCAGACGCCCGACGAGCATCTCGGCGGAGTCGGTGACCTGCCGGCCGTCGCTGCCCGTGACCGTAACCTGCTTGCCCGGGTCATCGGCCATCTCGTCGCGAAGGCGGCGCAGCTCATGGGGGTCATTCCAGTCCATCCACATGCCGAGCCGGATCGACTGCTCGGTCTGGCGTGCGGCGTAGGTCAGGACGCGCTGCTTGCACAGGCTGACGAACTCGGCGATGCCGTACGCCTCGATGTCGCGCTTGTTGGTGAAGCCCAGTTCGCGCTCGACGTTCACTTCGACCCACAGACCCTGGCAATCGAAGCCGTTCTGGTAGCGCTGATCGAGGCCCTTCATAGCCCAGAATCGCTGGAAGAGGTCCTTGTACGCCCGGCCCCAGGCGTGGTGCACGCCCATCGGGTTGTTGGCCGTTATGGGTCCGTCCAGGAAGCTCCAGCGCTCCTTGCCCGCGTTCTGAGCGCGCAGCCGGGCGAAGGTCCGGCGATCGCGCCACATGGCCAGGATCTCGTGCTCCTGGGCGACGAAGTCGGGCTTGGAGGTCACTGGTCTGAACATCGGCTTTTCGGTGCTCGCATGGCGGTGGCGGATTGAACGTTCCCCTCACGACGTTCCAGGGAGCGCGGTTTGGCCGAGCCCGGGGATCGTGACGGCATGAGACGTGTACGCGGCTATCCTAACGAACCAACGACATCTCCAGCCCGCCGGCCCTCCAGCGGTCCGCGCCTCCACCGGCCCGCGCCCCCAGGCGGCCCGTGTCGCTACGCCTTCTCCGTGACCCGATACTCCAGGTACCGGCCCGTCAGAAGCCGCGTCTGCGCGTCGAGCGCCGGCAGGTTCGTGAAGAAGAAGCCGACGACCGGGAGACAGATCCACTGCGCCCAGGCAACGATCCGCATCCTTATCCCCCACTGCGCCGGCTTGGGCGGCGCCAGCTGATCCTCGATGAACATCAGGACGAGCAGAGAGGCGATCGCGCCCGAGAGGATCCACGCCGCGTAGATGGGCAGCTGCTGGCCGAAGATGCTCAGGGCGAAGGTCTGGTTCAGAGCCACGGGCAGGACCGCCCCGAACATCAAGATGAACGGCGCCACCGCCCAGTTGATGTGATCGGCCCACAGGTCTATGAGGCGGGCGATCCGGTCCCGCAACGGGATCTCGGAATGGCGCATGGCGTTGTCGATGAAGAAGGGGATGTCGGTCACACCCCAGGCCCAACGCCGGATCTGCATGTACTGCGCCACCAGGCTCCTGCCGTAGGACCGCGCCCGCACGGCATCGCCGTAGACCGGGATGAAGAGGGGCGTCCCCCGGAACTGCCCGCTGTAACGGAAGAAGCTCTTCCAGTAGAACCGGCTGTCCTCCGGGATCGCATCCGTGGCCCAGTAGTCCACCTCGTGAACGGTCTGCAGGCAGACCGCATATGAGCTGAAGCTGACCAGCCGCTCCGGGGTGACGTGATGCCACATCTGAATCTGCGTCGAGCTGACGGCGACGAGCCTCACCGGGAGCGGGCATTGCCACAGGTTGTTGTGGAACATCGGGACCGGCTGGTAGAGCCGGCGATAGCGGTCCCGATCGGTCAGGAAGGTGTACGTGAGATAGCCGAAGTACTGGCGGTGGACGCGGTAGTCCGCGTCCAGATCGGTTACCACGACCTTCTTCGGATCGTAGCCCAGACGCGTCAGCTCGCCGTACAGCCACCGGCCGCCATAGGCCATGGCGCTTGACTTGCCGACGACCACCCCCGCCTCGAGCGGATCGAGGATGTGGAAGAAGTGGCGGAACTCGGCGCCGAAGATCTCCCGCAGCTTCGCCACATTCTCGCGGCCCTGGAGGTCGGTCTCACGGGTGATGATGGCGACCATCCGCATGTCGCGCGGGTAGTCCGACTCCGCCAGGGCCTTGACGGTCTGGTAGAGCTTCTCGTAGGGCTCGGTGTAGGTCGGGATGAGTGCGACGTGCCACAACTCGCGCGGATCCGGGATCGGCTCGCCGATGGCGACCAGCCGTTCAAGGTTGCGTTGCTCGTCGATGAGCCGGCGAAGCTCGCGCCGTCCGCCGTGTGCGGCCAGCTTGCTGCCGGCGGCTTCCATCTCGGCCGTCCGGACACGGGCGCGCTCGATCAGGTCGGTCAGCTCCTCCAGGCGCCGCTCGGGGTCGGCGAGAGAGAAGGCACGTTGTCGCCAGTCCACGGCGACGACACGGCGAATGCGGCGGAAAGTGATGCTGACGCCTACGGCCAGGACCACCGCTCGGTACAGCCAGTAGAAGTCGAAGCTCAGGACGAAGACGCCCAGCAACTGCGGCCACCGCAGCGAGAGCGGGACCAGCGACAGGATCACGAGCCACGTCACGAGACCCGGGATCAACTCCAGGACTCGCTGAGACACCCTGCGCTTCGTCGCTAGCGCCGGCTCCGCGGCGGCGAAGATGGGCCTCGGCGCGGAAGAATCCCGCGCAGCCGCCTCACTCACGCGTGTAGATCGGCGTGACCCAGTGCCGGAAGGCTTCAAGGCGTCCCCGCACCGCGTCGAAGTAGGTCCGGCTTATCCGTCTCGAGATCGGCCCGACGTGCCCGTCCCCGACGGGCCGGTGGTCCACCGACGACACCGGCGAGACCTGGGCGCCCGTGCCGCACAGGAAGACCTCGTCGGCGATGTACAGCTCGGTCCGATCGATCGAGCGCTCCTTGACAGGGATGTCGAGGTGGCGTGCGATCTCGAAGATCCCGGCCCGGGTGATCCCTTCGAGAATGTCATCGCTGACCGACGGCGTTATCAGGACGCCGTCGCGGATCATGAAGAGGTTCTCGGCCGAACCCTCGGAGACATGCCCCTCGGCAGTCAGGACGATGGCCTCGTCGAAGCCGTTGAGCATCGCCTCGGTCTTGGAGAAGGCCGGGTTGACGTAGCTGCCGGTGATCTTGCTGCGTGACGGGATGGACGTGTCACTGGTGCGCCGCCAGGAGACGGTCCCGGTGGAGATCCCCTTCTCCGTGTCGATGTAATCGCCCATCGGGACGGCCAGGACGTAGTAGTCGTGCGTCAGGCCGTGCAGCTTGACCCCGATCGCCTCGGTGCTCTTGTAGACCGACGGCCGGCAGTAGGCATCTTCCTGGAAGTTGTTCCGTCGCAGCACCTGAGTAACGATCTCGGTGAACTCCTCGACCGACGGCACCTCCGACATGAGCATGATCCGGCTGGAGTTGCGCAGGCGGACGATGTGCTCCTTGACTCGAAGGGCGTAGAGCTGCTTCTCTTCGGGATTCCAGTAGGCGCGGATCCCCTCGAAGACTCCGGTCCCGTAGAGGAAGGCGTGGGTCATCAGCGGGAGGCGGGCCTCGCCGAGCGGTACGTAGCGACCCTGGAAAAAACAAACGAGGCTGTTCTGGTCCGGCTTGGACGCCGCGCCCGCGGCGAGGGCCGTTGCCTGCTCGGTGACCATGATTCGACGCTCCTGCTGATGGCCGCCGGCGTTGACCGGCGAACTCAGAGTATAGCGGCCGAGCACCACGCCCAGACGAGCGGTGCTTGGAAGACCCGCATCGGTCGGTGGGCCTGTTCAGCCCACCAGCCCGGCAAGCGTCGCCACGACCGCGCTCAGGTACACGAGGTAGAAGACGCCGCCGATCAGCAGCTGCCGCGCCCCCAGGCGCCGGCGGACGACCATCGGCAGGATGACCGCGGCGGACGACGCGAAGGTGATGGCCGCCGACGCAAAGGCCAGTCCGGCGCCGCCGACCGACCAGATCGTGGGGGCGAGGACGAGCGCGACCGAGGTGGGGATGACGCTCTGGAAGACCATCGCCCCGGTGATGTTGCCCATGGCCAGCGTGTCCTTGCCCCTGCTCACCCACAGGACGCTGTTGAGCTTCTCCGGCAGCTCGGTGGCGATCGGGGCGACGACCAGTGCCAGGAGGGTCCCGTTGAGTCCGAGCGAGGCAGACAGATGCTCGACGGCGTTGACGAAGCCCCAGGCCCCGCCGACGATGCAGACGAGCGAGACGACGACCTGGACGGACACGATGGGTAGGCGCGGCGGGTGGGGATGCTGGGGGGCGCGCCGGTCCAGCTTGTGGAAACGCAACGGCGCCAGCCCCTCATGCGCGGCGGCATCCGCCCGAAGATGGCCGATGACGTAGTAGGCGTACACCCCGATCAGGAATGCCGCGACCAGCCGGCGCGGCCACTCCATCTCGACGGGAAGAAAGGCCGCGCCGATAGCCACGGCGTACGCAAGGGCGAAGTAGGCCATGTCGTGGCCCAAGACGCCCGTATCCACGGTCATCGACTCGCCGCTGGCGCGGCGGCGCCGGGTGGCCAGCACTGCAACGCCGGTCACGAACATGGCCAGGGTCGAGAGCATGAACGGGGCGCCCAGGATGGCGCCAACTCCGATCTCGCTGCCGGTGATACCACCCCCGAAGCCGATCGCGATGAGCGGAATCATCGTCTCCGGCAGGGCCGTCCCGACGGCGGCAAGCACAGAACCGATCGCCCCTTCGCCCAGCTCGAGCTTGTGCCCGAACCACTCGATGCCGTTGGTGAACAGCTCCGAGCCGACCAGGATCACGACGAACGAAACGGCCAGCAGACCGAGGTCCAACTCACTCTCCAGCGGTCGAGGCCGCGGTCATCGCGGACCCGAGCGGCGGGCCCCAGCCGGCACAAGGCCGGGGCGGCGTGGGACGGCTAGGGCCGAACGTGCTGGGGCGCGTACGGCAGCAGGGCGACGATCCGGGCGCGCTTGAGTGCCACCGCCAGCTGGCGCTGGTGGTTGGCGCAGGTGCCGGTCTTCCGGCGCGGCTCGATCTTGGCGCGCTCGGACAGGTAGCGGCGGAGCCGGTTGACTTCCTTGTAGTCGATCATGACGGTCTTGTCCGCGCAGAACGCGCACACCTTGCGGCGGCGGCGGTCGCGATAGTAATCGTCACGCTTGGCGCGGGTCTTCTCTCGCGGGTAGGCAGGCATCTGGTTTGTGGTCCTCTGTTCGTGATGGCCGCGCGGTCGGGGCGGCCGTTGGATTCAGCAGCAGGTGGAATGGCGGGACGGGCCCGTCAGAACGGGAGTTCGTCCAGGTCGCTCGAGCCGAAGTCGTCGCCGGGACCGGCTGGGCTGGCCGGCGCCTCCTCCGGACCGGCCGCACCGCCCGGGACATCGCGTCGGGCTGGTCGAGCGCCGACCGGCTCCGCGACCCCGTCTTCCCGCGGTCGCGGGTCGAGAGCAGTCACGGTGTTGGCGATCAGCTCGGTGGTGTAGTGCTTCTGCCCGTCCTGGCCCTCCCAGGTGCGGGTCTGTAGCCGGCCCTCGACGTAGACCTTGCGGCCCTTGCGCAGGTACTCGGCGGTCCGTTCGGCGAGCGCGGCCCAGGCCACTACCCGGAACCACTCCGTCTCTTCCTTCCACTCACCGCTCGGGTCTTTGTAGTTGCGGTTGACGGCGACCGTGAACTGGGTCACCGCCTGGCCGTTCTGCGTGTATCGCATTTCCGGGTCGCGGCCCAGATTGCCGATGATCATCGCCTTGNNTCGAGCGTGCCTCCAGCTCCGCGTGGCGCGGGCCTCAGTCGATGGCGGCAGGCGCCGCTTCGCTTTCGGATTCGTCGATCAGCTCGACTTCGTCCTCGATCTCATCTTCATCGGTGGGAGGCGCTACCTCGACGTCCGCCTCGGCATCGCGCCCGCGAGTCGCCCGCAGGGGGCGCTCGACACGAGTGACGAGGTGGCGTAGCACTTCCTCACTGATGAGGAGACCGCGCTCGAGTTCGGAGATTGCCGTCGCCGGCGCCTCGAAGAGGATGACGTAGTACGAGCCTTCACGATGGTGGTCGATGGGATAGGCCAGACGACGGCGGCCCCATGGAGCCTGCTTGACGATCTGGCCGCCTCCGGCTGCGATAGCTCGGGCGGTTCGCTCGAGCGTCCCCTGGACCTTGTCGTCCGCCAGATCGGGACTTAGCACGAGCATGAGTTCGTATCGGCGCATGCGCCAGAATCTCCTTCCAATGGGTATGCCCCGATGCGTGAGCGGCAACGCCGGTCGGTCGGAGCCGAAAGGACCGACGCATTCTATCAGGGAGCCGCGGTCGTGGCGGCGGACGTGTCGTGGCGGCGGACGTGTCGTGGCGGCGGACGTGTCGTGGCGGCGGACGTGTCGTGGCGGCGGACGTGTCGTGGCGGCGGACGTTGGCCCGCGACCGCCACTCCGGCTACGGCGACACCGCAACCCAACGCGGGTCCGGCGGTGACAGGGCGCAACGGACTGCCCGGTCCGGACGCGGGTGGCAGTACCAAAGTGCTGTCCGCGTTTGGGTTCCGCGAGCCTATCCTGAGGCGACCCCCGGGACGGTCAGGTATCTTGCCGTGTCCGAGAACCCTTCCGCCGGTGGTTGCGACGAACGCCAACCGTCGTCTGCGAAAGGAGGCATTGTGTTCTCGGCCCTTCACCGCGAGGAAGGACAGGGCCTCGCGGAGTACGCACTCATTCTTTCTCTCATCGCAATCCTCGCCGTCGCAGCTCTCGCATTCTTCAGCGGAAAGCTTGATTCCACGCTCAGCATGATCGGCAAATCTCTCTGAAGAAACGGGCGACTGGAAGGAGACGGGCCGCATATGCGGCCCGTCTCTCTTTATGCCTCTGGTTCCGCCCGCTCCGCAGCGCAGGCCCGGCCCGGAGTCGATAGCCCTGAGGGCTCCGCGGCGTCCCCTCGCCCGCAGATGGGAGGCGTTGGTGCCGGAGCAGGGGTTCGAANNCGCCCTTGCGGGCCGCGGATTTTAAGTCCGCTGCGTATGCCAATTCCGCCACTCCGGCACGCCCGAAAGGTTAGCGCGCGGAGGCATGCCCGGCGTCTCGTCCGTGCCCGCCCGTGTGCGCAGCGGCTCCGAGTTGCCCTGGGATCAAACCGCGGCACCGGGGCCGCCGCGGACAGGGGCTTACTCGAACCGCGGATACGAGCGGAAAGTGGAGGCGACGGGCGGGATCGAACCGCCGAATAGAGGTTTTGCAGTGCCGGCCCGACCGTTCGCGAGCGTTCGCAGATGTCGCCTCCACACACGAATGGCCATCCGCCCAGCCCTCGCGACCGGCCCCGTTCGCCCCTGTTGCTACCGGCTGTTGCTACCAGCCCCCCGCGAGTAGCACCTCGGCAAGTGTCTAGTTCGTTCCGCGCTAGTTGAGCCACCAAAGGGAGCGGGTTCCCGGCACCTCGGCCTGACGGCTCTTTGACATACTTCGACTCCTGATAAGTCTCCGCCCGTCACCAGGAGTCGAACGGGTGCCTAGCGACAGAGAGCTGGCGAGCATCTTCTGGCTCGCCCTCGGCATTGGTCTCCTGCTGTTGTTTCCAGGTGGTCGGGCCTCCGTTCGTCAGATTGCAGCCGCCTTCCTTGTCCGATCGCTGGTCGTTCTCTTTTCCATCTACGTCGTGTGGATCGTGCTCTTGGTCGCACTCGCCCGAGCACACGGGTTCTGGAACACCGATCTCACCACGGACTCGGTGATCTGGTTCCTAACCATTGGGCTGCCAACTCTCTTTAGCAGCGCCGAGGACGCAACGAAGCCAGGCTACTTCTGGCGCAAGGTAAGAGGGACCTTGGCGCTCAGCGTCGTCCTTGACTTCTACCTCAACCTCGTCCAGCTCCCGTTGCTGGTCCAGTTTGTTCTTCAGCCGATCATCGTATTCGTGGCACTGGGTGCCTCCCTATCCAAGAGCCGGAGGGAATTCGCCCGATTGCAGCCTCTCTTCGGGCGACTTCAGGCAATCATTGGCCTCTCGATCCTTGCATCCATACCGGTCTGGCTGGTTCTCAATGTCCGGTCGCTCGATCCCAGAGAACTGGGCTTGTCCTTCCTTCTGCCGATCTGGCTCACGATCGGCGTCTTGCCGCTGATCCGTGTGCTCTCAATCGTGTTCTCCTACCAGGCCGCCTTGCTCCGTCTGCGGTGGCACTCCGAGAACCGCCGTTCATCCTGGAAGCCGAGGCTCGCGCTGTTCCTTGGTTTCCGTCTGAACCTGCGTGATCTCGGGGCTCCCGGCCAGGCATATCAATGGGATCTGGCACATTCGAAATCGCTCCGAGAGGGTCTTGCGGTCATACGAGAGTTCTGTAGGTCAGAGCGGCAAAGGGAAGCCGGGGAGCGCCGCAGGCTCGAAAACCTCGTCAAGTTCGCTGGCGTCCCGGGAACCGACGAAGAGGGACGTCAGCTCGATCGACGCGAGTTTGTCGAGACTCAAAGGGCGCTCGGCTGGTTGGCTACATGCCAGATGGGTTGGCACCTGCGTCAGGGTGGTCGGTACCGTGCACAGCTCCTCAACATCTTCGAAATCGATTCGGCCCGTTACGGTCTGCCTCTCGATCACGGCATCCATCTCGTCGTCAGTCGTAGCGGTCAATCGTGGTACGCCTGGCGTCGCGCAGCGAGCGGCTGGTGTTTTGCCATCGGAGCGGCCAAGGCCCCACCGGATCAGTGGCTCTACGAGGGGCCTGAGCCGCCGACAGGGTTCCCCGGTCGAGATCGATGCTGGGGAACCGTTCCGCTCGAGCAGACGATCAACTGGGATCCCGATTAGAGCCAGGTCGGCCGCGATAACCCCTCGTTCGGCGCGCTCTCAGTCGCCCGAGTTCAGCCGTGACCGCAGACCGGCGCCCGGCCCGTCGTGCGACCGCACCGAAAGGCATGCTCCCGCTGATAGGCCATTTCGTGCGCAATTCGGCCAGCCCGCGCCCGCCCAGAACGAGGTCTTTGTGGGTCGGGGCCAAAGGACTTGAGGCCGAGACAATAAGCGAGCCGGCGAAAGACCATGCCGCGCTGACTAGCGCTGACGGCGGCGCGATCCTAGCAGCCCGGGGTACGAAGGCCGCGGCCGCACGGAGCAGGCGCGACCAGGCCCACGGCATCGAGCGTGAGTCCGCTGGGTGTGTTGCGCGCGACCTTCTCAGTTCAGAGGCGGACCTGATTGCTCGTCTCTTCCTGTGCCGTCACGAGAGGCACATGCCCTTCCGGGGACTGTGCCGATCCGTTTGGCGCCGGGAAACCTCGCGTCCTACGCGACACGCGCGTATTGGCGCTCTGCCCCACGAGTACCGACGGAGCATCAAGCGCCTAGGGCGAGAAGTAGCCGGTGACATCGAATATGACGTGAGTCGTGGCAATAGGGTTCGCGCCATAAGTGACGCTCAGAGTTCCTCCCGAACCGAGGGCCACTGTGACCCCGTTGGCCCGGTTGTCACCAACTGGGAAGTTGAGAGTCGAGCTGCTCGGGTAGTTCGTCGCGACCGGACCGAGGTAGAGGTAACCCAGAGCGGTCTGTTGGGTCACGGTTAGGTTGCCGGTCACGGCTATGGCGCTGGCGGCGACCCCTGCAGCAGGAACGCCCGTGTCCGTCACCTGGAAGGTAGCGGCCGAATACTGGTAAAACGGGCCCCATAACCCCGTACCGTTGCGGCTGTCGAGAATGCGCGCCGGGTTGAGTGGCACGTAGGTGGCTCCGCTCATGTTGGACACGAAGTAGCCGGTCACATCGAAGAGCACGTGGGCTGTAGGACCGTAGACCGGCGCGGCATACGTGACTGAGAGAGTTCCTCCCGAACCTAGGGCTACTGTGACCCCGTTGGCCCGGTCGTCACCGAGTGGGAAGTTGAGAGTCGAGCTAGTCGGGTCGTTCATCGCCACAGAGCCGATGTAAAGGAAGCCCGCGCTCGTCTGCTGTGTCACGGTTAGATTGCCAGTCACGGCTGTAGCGTTGGCCGGCACTCCGCCCCGACCTGTCACCTGGAAGGTTCGGGCCACATGCGAGCTAAACGGGCCCGACAACCCCGTACCGTTGCGGCTGTCGAGAATGCGCGCCGGGTTGAGTGGCACGTAGGTGGCTCCGCATCCCCTCGTGCACGGCGTCAGGCCCCCGAGCGCGGAATCCACGAAGTCCACTGGGGAGAATGAGAAGCAGCCCGTGCAGTAATCACTCCAATACGAGAGGACTCCGAGCAGGATCCAGTGGTACGAACCTGACCCCCACGTGAAGACGGTCGCACCGCTGTCTCCACCCGCCGCGGAGGCACTCGTATATGTCTCCGGTTGGACCCAGTAGCCGTCGACGGGACTACCGTTGTTCTTGCTCGTGATCGTTCCGCAGGTTAGCCCTGTGGTGCGTCCGACCTTGCAGACCGGCTCGCCAACTGTGGTTGCGTCCTCCCCGTTATAGCCGACTATCTGGCCGTAGACGCCAGGGGACAAGTAGACGAGGTTGGAGCCTGTCATGCTCGGGTCGAGCGCGACGTAGGCTCCATCTGCTGTTATGTTGCCTTTTGGCCACGGTTCGTCGGTCCACTCAGTGGACACCGGGATTTGGCCGATGAACGCGTTGTACGAGCCGTTGTAGACGAGGCGACCAGGGGAGCCAGCGCAGTGGCCCGCAGTGACCAGTACAACCTGGCCGCTCGTGGTCCGGGCGGAATACGCGGAGCTGCATACCCCGGCGCCATCGAGAGCTGGGGCGAGACCGATCTCAAGCCCGCCCATCGCTGGTGGTGCGCAGTTGTTCTGGCCGGTGCAAGAGGGTGGAGTCGCCAGCGGCTTGGAGACCACCTCGACAGCCGGGCCATAGGCGTCCGACAGGTACAGGCTTGCCTGCGACACTGGCGACGCGACGCCGATCTTCAGGCGATTGTTGACTACGTCCACGCCGACCGAGGTGACCTGAATGCCCTGGGGAGGCGCACCGAGGAGATCGCTCTGGACCTTCTGCTGGAGGGAGGCAAGGAAGGCCTTCGAGTAGGAGACGTGGCGGGTCCGGAACCGGGCCCCTGCGGGCCCATAGCGACTAATGATCGGAGCGAGAGCGCCGGGATCACCTGTTGTGGCGACATCGATGATCCCGCCGGCAGCCTGATCTATGTAGAGGTCCGCATACCCAGAATCCGACGCGAGTTGCTTGGCAAGTGGCGACAACTGCTGGTCGATCGCGACACGTGAATCGATATCCGCCTGCTCGCTCGCGGTCAGAGCGACACCGTACTTGCGTGAGAGCCTGGGGTTGATCTCGGCCGCCGCCACTAACGAGGCATCGGTCGACAGGCCGAACTCGGAGCGGAACTTCACTGCCTTCTGAAGCTGGGCCGAGCTCACTGGCTGAGGAGAGCCACCAGGCTGAGCCGAGCTCACTGGTTGAGGAGAGCTCACTGGTTGAGGAGAGCTCACTGGTTGAGGAGAGCTCACTGGCTGAGCCGAGCTACCAGGCTGCGCCGAGCTACCAGGCTGCGCCGCGTTCGCTCCTGAGTACGAAGCAACTCCTATTGTGGCCGCAATGGCCAAGGCAACGACAACATGTACGCCCGAGCGTGACCGCATTGCGCCCTCCTCGACTCGCTGGCCTCGCGCCTTCAAGCAGCCCCTAATGTCCCTTGACTGCCCAAGACTCTAGGTACAGTACCATGTGATTCTCTCGCGGAAAAGGGCCCCAGGCTGCGCGACCATATATGGCGAAGAGACTCGCTTGCCGACCCAGGTGACCGCCTGAACCAAGCGCGCCTCTGGAAACGTATGAGAGATCAGAGGGAGGTGTCCAATGCGCACACTGACTGTTGACGAGTTGGCCACTCGGCTGACAGTCCGCTCCGCCCCCACCGTGAGCAGCGTCGCGTGCCGGCTCCTCGGGACCGCATTGTGCGTAGTCGTGGCTGGCTGTGCCGCGGGCACGGCGTCGCCGTCGATCACAGGCTCAACGTCGACGACTCCCGTTCGAGCAGAGGACACCCAGGGGCAGTACGAGCTGGTGTTCGAACTACCAAGGACCGACTGGCATGCGAGCGACGTAATCACAGGAGAGGCGACCCTATCCCTCATAGGGTCCGGAGTCGCCAACTTCGGATCGTCGGGCAGCGGACCGCTCGCGTTCGCGTTCGACGAGGTGGGAGGCAGCCGGCACGTGCAGGGGCTAATGACTCCGGATTGCAGATCCTACCGGCTCGAAGCCGGGAAGCCGATCTCCTCGTCGATCAAGAAGTCCGGCGTATACAGCAGCGGCGCGCCGCCTTCGGACTTCGGCCGCTGGTTCATGACGGACCCCGTCGTGCACCTGCCGGCGGGCGACTGGAAGATCACGGCGATGGCTCTTGTCTCAAGCGGGATCTGCCCCGGTCCCGACGACATAACGCTGCACGCCGCCGTTCTCGTGCACGTCACTGCTTGACGCTGGGGCCGATCGAACGGACCAGTCAGGGCCTCGAATGGATCAGCCCCGGACCCACAAGGACCTCGTTTTGGAACGGGTCGGGCTCCCCAGGGTCGAGCGTGGAATCGCTGATCGCAGGGAGGCACCCTTTCGGTGCGCCGAGAGGATCAAGGCCGAAATCGCGACGGGCCCGCTGGGCCGCAATCGATTCGCAATGCTGCCTCAATGAACTTGGAGGCAGCCACAGCCGGCGCTTGTCTGTCGGCGCTGCCTGGCCGCGAGTACCCTCGATCTCGTAGAGAAAGTTGTAACAATCCCGGTCCGTCTCTGGTAGCCGGAGGCCGCTCCGACGGCAAACGCCCGCGCCGACATGATCAGCAGCCCGGCCCTCTCGGTAGGTTCCTAAGAGCGGATCGCGGCGATAAGAGGCGAACCCGCCCGATGACCCCGTGCATCGGGCCATACTCGCCGGTCGCAGCGATCCAGCGAAGTCCGTAGTGAACGCTCCGCGCTCAGCCTGCTGGGGTGGTTCGGTCCGCGATCTCGGCCGTCGTTCGAGCTCGGGACTGCCGTTTCCACACAGGCTGACGGTCGCTCGGCCGCGGACCGGCGAATTTGGTACGCAAGATGGTACGCATAAAGTCTTGACTCTCCAGATTGGTCGGCCTAGCGTTTTCGGTGGCGACCGGCCCTGGTCCAGGTAAGGCATACCGGACCAAAAGAGAGCGCTCGCCCCCACTTTTCAGAGCCCCTACGCGAGCTCGTAACGGCGATAGCTGTGAGCAATGCGTCGGCTGATTCTGGCTGTTCGAAATCAGACAAGGAGAGCATGACATGGCACTTAGCAGGCACATTCCCATCACCAACGAGCTCGTGTTCCCAGCAGGGGCATACGCCGTTGGCGCCGTAGAGCAGGTCGTCGACNNCGTCGACTTCGAGGCCTCGACCCGCGAGCAGCGGGTCCAGGCGCACGATCGAGACTCGGGGTTGCCCCTCTGGGCGATCTCGGTCTTCGACCCCGATCCGGAGGCACGAGCGAAAGTCATTCGGGTCAAGATCTCATCGCGAACTCCACCTGTGCTTCCGCAGGCTCCGGCGGGGTCCCCCTTCCCGGCCGTGGCTTTCGACGGCCTGACGGCCACGGGCTACGTGGACACGTCCGGCTCTCGGCCCAGGCTGGCCTGGTCGTTCCGGGCTACGGCGGTTCGTGCGGCGTCCCCGAAGACCCAGGCCCCGCAGCCCCTCCATCGCCCGGAGCAGGGCGGGTAGGAGCGGGTCCGTGGTTCCTCCTGCGTCCCCATCACTGGTCGAGCCGGCGTCCCTGGCGGTGCTCGCGCGCCGCTACGGCGCCGGTGCACCGGCCGTCGTCGAGTTGATCCGACGAACCGGCGGCTGCACCTCGCCGATCCGGCTTGAAGGCGAGTCCGTGGCGTTCTCAGCAGTGTCGAAAGCGGTTCTCGGCCGGCGGTCGACGAGAGCCGGGGCTCCGGGCTTCGTCCTCGTCGCCTGTGGCAATCGACGGGAGTCACGTTGTCCTCCCTGCTCGGAACGCTATCGCCGGGACGCCTACTTCCTCGTCGCCGCTGGTCTTGCGGGCAACGAGGACCGAGGCGTATCAGCATCGGTCGGCTCGCATCCGCTCGTGTTCGCGACGTTCACGGCGCCGTCGTTCGGCGCGGTCCATCGCCGCGTCGTCGACGGAAGTGGAGTGCGCCCGTGCCGGCCAGGTGGTCAGCTGCAGTCATGCCAGCACGGCGTGTCCCCCCGCTGCCTGGAGCGTCATGCCCAGGGCGATCCCCGGATCGGACAGGCGCTCTGTCCGGACTGCTACGACTACGAGGCAGCAGCTCTGTGGAACGCGAGCCTTGGAGCTCTGTGGCGTCGCACCATCACGTACCTGCCCCGCGAGCTCGCGGCCTTGGGCGGACTTAGCGTCGCAGCGCTGCGAGCCCAGGTCCGCGTCGCCTACGCCAAGGTCGCGGAGTTCCAGGCCCGAGGTGCCGTGCACGTCCATGCGGTCATCCGGCTCGACNNGTCGCCCGCACCGCGGCGCGAGTATCGGTCACGGTGGCAGGACCCGACGGTCGCGAGCTGATCATCCGCTGGGGCGAGCAACTCGACGTCCGGCCCATCCCGCGCAACACGGGCGGTGTCGATGCGGATCGGACCGCGGTCGCAGGCTACCTCGCAAAGTACGCAACCAAGGACGCAGGTGCTGGCGGCGGCCTCGATCGCCGGATCCGCGTCAAGGGAGTGATCGAGCGGGCCGAGCTCTCCGAGCACGCTCGAGCCCTGATGCGCTGCGCCTGGACCCTGAGCCCGCGCTGGGCCCATACCCTGGGCTTCCGCGGCCACTTCCTGACCAAGGCCCGTCGCTACTCGGTGACCTTCGCCGCCCTGCGAGGCGTCCGGGCCGAGTATCGAGCGCAGACCGATCCCTGGCTCGCGCAGGTCCGCGCCAAGGCGATAGGCGACCAGGTCGTCATCCGACGAACCTTCCACTACGCAGGATCAGGGCTGAGTCCGGCCGAGCGGGCTGTGGCGGCGAGCATCCGGTCGAGCTCAACCTCGCCCGTGGGTTCTACCGGGGCGCACCGGAAGGACGGTATGCCGGCACGCGCCCCACTCCGGTGGTCGCAGCATTCGTCGGCGCCATGAACGAGCTGTCAATGCGCACGCCTGCCCCAGAGCGACCGCGCAGATCCGGGCGGCAGTCGTTACGAAACGGAGGCCAGATCGTTAGGCCAACGCTCCTGCCCGTCGCGCCCTCGAACGAGCGCGGTCCGATGAGCGACCGGCTCGCGGCGGCCGTGACGGAGCTTGTGGCCGCGCTGCGAGATGAGATCGCCATAGAACGTCGCCCGAGCAACCGGGAGGCGGATCGGCTGCTGAGTATCGAGCAGGCCGCCCGGGCTCTCGGCATCGGCCGGACGGCCCTCTACTCGGAAATCGGGGCGGGACGCATCCGGAGCGTCAAGGTCGGCCGGCGACGATTGGTTCCGTCCTCAGCCATCACCGAGGTGGCGTCGGGCCAGGAGTGACCGAGCCAACGATCGGATGGTCCTCCGTTTAGTCTGTTGGCTGACCTTTCACCTGCAGCGCCCGGTCCATCGCGTCGGCGGCCTCACGCCGAAGTTGCGGCACCACGGCCGCGTAGTGCTGCGCCGTGATCGCGATCCCGGCGTGGCCGAGCCATTCGCTGATAACCGCAAGAGGGACGCCCTCGGCGAGCATGAGTGTCGCCGCCGAGTGCCGGAGGTCGTGGAACCGCACCCGGGGCAGACCCGCAGCCTCTCTGGCCTTCTGGAAGGCCGCTGACAGGCCCTCCGGCCGCATCGGGCGCCCCAGGGCGTCGGTGAAAATCAGGCCGTCCCGATCCTGCCAGGCAGTTCCGGCGGCCGTCCTGTCAGCTTCCTGCACGACCCGGCGTCGCTTGAGTGCCTCGCGAGCAACCGACGGCAGCGGGATCGTGCGCCGGCTCCGCGTTGACTTCGGTTCCGCCAGCTGCCAGGCGCCATTCTGGGCCACAGCGAGCGAGCGTCGGACCGCCAGAGTCCCGGCCGCGAGATCCACGTCGGACCATGCCAGGCCGAGCAGCTCACCGAGCCGCAGGCCCGTCG
>PMIP01000008.1 GCA_003158295.1 Chloroflexota bacterium
AGTCGGGGCCGGAGTCGGGGCCGGGGTCGGGGTGGGGCCCGGGGTTGGGGTTGGCGGGCCCGCCGACGGAGTCGGGGTCTCGGACGGAGGCGCCGAGCCACCGATCTGCAGGATCCCGTCCACCTTGGTGTAGTGAGACTTCCACGTGTCCGTATGGATGACGTTGCCGGTAGAGTCCTTCACGGTCCTGGTCGCCGACGTGTCGAAACCGTCCGTCGGGTACTCCGCGCGGTTCTGCTGACCCGGCTTCAGCGTGCTCACGCCGTACTGCTTGCCGTCGGTGGCCGTGACGAGGTTCGACTTGACCTGGCCGGTGAACGTGACGGTCCGGTCGATCGGCCGGCTCCAGAGCTCGATGGTGATCGTGCTCCTGGATCCCGGGGTCGTGCGGGCGATGATCACGATCGGGTATGGCGTGTCGTTCGTCCACTTCAGATCCCACGTCTCCGCGCCGTTGGAGTACACGGTGGCGTCGAGCCCGACCGGATAGCGGCTGATGTAGTAGAAGTGGGCATGGCGCTCGTCGATCTGGAGACCGGCTCTCGCGGCGGCGTTGAACATGGTCGTGGAGGCCGAGCAGATGCCGCCGCCTATGGCCCCGGTGTGGTTGCTCTTGCCGCCCTGGATGACGCCGCCGGTCTTGTAGCCGTGGGCCGCGTCGATCGGGCCGACGGCTTCCAGGAAGCTGAACTGCTGGCCCGGGCCGACGACCTGGCCGTTGAGGAGCTTCGCCGGCACTCGGATGTTCGCGCCGTTGCCGTTGCTGACATCGGGGAAGAAGGTGGTCGTCCAGCTGCCTTTGCCGATCTTGACCATTCCGCTCAGGCTGTCGACGGTGATCGTGGGGGCGCTCGGCGCCGTAACGATGGCGATGGTGGGTCCGGGGTTACCGCCCGAGACCAGGCTGTCGAGATAGGTCTCGATGGCCTGTGCTGTCGCGGCCACGTCGATGCCGACTCCGTCCCTGCCGCCGTTGACGCCGACCGGTACGTTCGAGCTGTCGAACTTGACCGACGGTTCCAGCGGCGGGATCGCGACCTTCGGAGCGAGCGCGAAGAGGTATGCCTGAACCAGGGCGGGATCGGCGGCGGGACCGTAGCTGCCGTCCGGCTTGGTGCCGAAGACGATCCAGCCGCGGATCGTCTGAGCATCGATGGTGAAGGTCTTGGGCGGGGCCTGGGATTGGGCCGGTGCGGCGGTCTGGCTCGGGGCCGGGCTCTGAGCCGGCGGGGCAGGATTCCAGACCAGGGCCAAATTGACCACCATCTTCTGGGCCGCCGCGATCGCATCCTGGGCATTCTTGTCGCTGACCTGCGGGTTGAGCGTCACGTACTTGCCGCCCGCCTGCAGATCGGCCGGGGCGTCCGGCTGAGTGAGCTTGTCGATGATCTCGGTAGAGATGGCGACCTCATCGATGCCGCTCCCGCCCGTCGACGGCGAGAGAGCGAGGGTCCCGCCGTTGATCGTCACCTGCGCGTCTTGAGGAGGCAGAACAGTCGTACCCACGAGCTGATGGATACGCGTCGCAAGCGCCATCGGATCTACGTGGACGACCACGGGCACCGCCTGGCCGGCGATCGAGGATCGAATGATGGAGGCGGCGTCGCCGATCGGACTGCCCGTGTGTCCGATCGACATGGCTGCATCGGCCATGGCCTCCAGGTCCGGCGCGCGGCCCGCCTGCTGATAGGTGATCGTGGCCGCGCCGACCGGCGTCGTGACGGTGACCTGACCCTGGCCCAGATACGCGTAAGCGGTCTGCAGCTTGGCGATCACCTCGTCGCGGCTCAGACCGGAGACGTCGACCGACCCGACACGCACGCCGGGGATGACCCGGCTGGAGTACCCGCTCGAGAGACCGAGCGCAACCGCGGCAACGAGGAAGAGCGAAGCTATCGCGCCCACGGCGAATGCGACGGCAAACTTTGCGGTCCGGGGATTGATGGATGGGCGAGACCGAGCCGACACGACCGGGTTGCGAAGGCGCTGGGACGCGACGGAGATCGATTCGCTCCCCGTCGAGTCCAGCTCAGTTCCGGACGACTCGAGCAAGGCCGGTTCAGACGATTCGAGCGAAGCCGATTTCGCGGCAGACCGCTTGGGCGCCGCGTTCTTCGACTGTTCCTTGGGCTCGAACGGGTCGAGCTCATCCGTTGTCATGTTCGTTCCTTACAACCGCGTCGATCGGACGAAACGTCCCATTAGTTGCCGGACGGCATGGGCTGGTGGGCTGGGTCGTTTCGTCCCGGCCGCGCGATAGACGCGCAGCCGCAGCGCTCCGTTACGCCGTCTTCTCCTAATCGTTGAGCAGAATAGGGCACTTTGCCACCACCCGCTGAAATGCGGGCGAAGATCTGTCGATCCTGCGGCGGGCATCTCGGCCGCCCGCCGAGCTACCGGTCAGATATCTCGAGGCAGGACCACGACCCGCCGGTTCGGCTCTTCGCCGATCGACTGCGTCGCGACGCGCTCGTGATCCCTCAAGGCAAGGTGGATCCAGCGGCGCTCCAGGGCGGGCATCGGTTCCAGTTGGAGCATCTTGCCCGTCTCCAAAACACGCTCGGCGGCCCGATTTGCCAGGTCGCGCAGCTGCCGCTCGCGGCGGCCACGGTAATCCTCGACATCGACGAGGATGCGCGTCCACTCCCCAACGCGCTTGGAGAGAAGCAGATTGACCAGATGCTGCAGAGCAGAGAGGCGTTCGCCCTTACGACCGATCAGAGCACCCAGCGACTCCTTTTCGTCGCCCTCGCCGACCACGTTCAGTCGATTCGTCTCGCCCGCTTTGATCTCGACGCGGACGTCGAAATCGAGCTGAGTCATGAGGTGCTCGAGAATCTCCTTGGCCGCAGCCATCGCCTCGGGCGTTACCTCGGCCGACTCAGCGTGCTCGGCGTGCGGCGTGACGCGAGCCGCCGCGACCTCCGCCAGCTCCTTGGCGGTGAGAGCGACCTGGGCTGCCGATCGGGGGGCTCCCGGCCGAGGGCCGCGCGCACCTTCCCCCGGCCTGCGCCCGTGGTCGCGATCGCGATCGAAACGGCCACCGCCGGGGGCTCGCTCGGGGCGAACGGCTTCGGGCCGAGGCGCGCCGCTGTCGACACGCTGCCCCTCGGGCCCCCCGCCGCTCGGACGAGGCCCACGGTCGCGATCCGGGCCACGGTCGGCGCCTCTCTCCTCGCGCCACGCGGGCCGAGGGCCGCGGTCCCGGCCGAAGTCGCGGTCGCGGCGCGGCCTTTCCTCGCGATCCCCACTTGGGGCCGGGAGGGGCACCTGGGCGGCCGCCTCGCGCTTAGGAGTGGCTCCGCCCAGCAGTGAGCGAGGCGCCGCCAGCACCCTGGCCGGTTCGGCGCCCATTCCCAGCACGCCCCGGCTGCCGGGGGTCAGGATCTCGAAGTCGAGCTCGTCGAGGCCCACGCCGAATTCTTCTCGGGCTCCGCGCAGGGCTTCCTCGACGGTCTTGCCGGTGAACTCGCGGTATGCGTCGCGATAGGCAGTCATGTCAGCGTCGTCTCCCTCGTCGACCCGATCGCTTATGCGTGTTGGGTCTGACTGTTGAGGCCGCCGATGCCCAGCGCTCCTCCGGCTTGTGCCGGGTGGCCGCCAGCGACTTGCCTGCGTCCGCTGGCTCGGGCATCGTGACCGGAAACCGTGGTGAATGATTCTGGGCGAAGGCCGGGCTCCAGCCGAAGAGCGGGAACATCGAGCCCCAGCCCACGATCAGGAACTGTTGAACGATCGAGAAGGCCGAAGTGGTGATCCAGTAGACGAACAACCCGGCCGGAAGGAAGCCGCCATACAGGATCGAGATGAACGGGAACAGGACCATCATGCTGCGCTGGCTGCTCGCCGAAGGATCGTTTTCGACCGCGGGCGGCATGAGCATCCGGCTCTGGACGAACTGGAGGAAGGCTGAGAGGAGGGCCATGGCGCTCACCCCCAGGGTGAACCCGACGATGGACAGGTTGAACAGGACCTGGGGCTGGCCCATGTTGATCCCGGCCACGACCGTGTTGATACAAGGCGTGGCCATGTCGATGACGCCTCCGACGACATGCGGGCAGTTGAGCGACGGGACGAGGTTCACGCCGAAGGGCTTGAGCATGGGGCTGGGATTGAAGCTCGTGAGACCGTCACGAATGACCCAGTACATCGGGAACAGGAGTCCCATCTGGAGCACTTGGGGCAGGCAGCCGGCGGTAGGACTGACGCCCCTCTCCTTGTAGAAGGCCTGAGTGGCCGCGTACACGGCCTGCCTGTCGCCCTTGTAACGGCGCTGCAGCTCCTTGGTCATTTCCTTGAGCTCGGGCGCCAGTATCTGCATCCGTTTCTGCGACACGATCGAGCGGGCGGAGAGACGGAACGTAAGCAGCTTGATCAGCAGCGTCATCAGGATTATGGCGACGACGACGTTGCCCGTGACGGCGTAGAGCTCCGCCAGGAGGATGAAGAGCCCCTGGAAGAGCGGCGTGAACATCCAAGCCAGCAGACTCAGCGGATCCGCCCCGGGCTTGGCCGGTTCCAGTGGCGCCGGCGTGGCCGTCGGGCTGTGCGAGGGCGAGACGGCCGGAGTTGCCGCAGCGGCTCCGCCGGCCCCGGACGCAACGGCCTGAGCGGCAGCCGTCGGGCTGGCCGCCGCATTCGTCCCGCACGCTAGGACGGCTATGGCCACCAGGACCAGGAAAAAGCCGATCGCGGCCCAGCGAGCGCGGGACCGGTTGCGAGGTGAGAGCGTGTGCCCCAGGGCGTCCACGCTAACGAACGGGATCGTAGCCACCACGACTCCACGGGTGGCAGCGGGCGATCCGACGCATTCCCATCCAGCTCCCTCGAAGCAGGCCGTATTTCCGTATCGCCTGCTCCGTATACACCGAGCAGGTCGGCTCGTATCGACAGACGGACGGTCGCCAGGCGAATAGGCGGCGATAGAGCCTGATGAGCCCGATGCCGACCGTTTTCACGTGACGGTCCGCCCTCCGAGAACGCCTCCCCGGCGGAGAAGGTTCTGCAGTGCGCCCGCCAGCGTATGGTAGTCCGCCGCTATTACAGGCGGCCGGGCGATGATCAGGACGTCCCAGCCGGGCTGGAACGAGGGCGCCATCACCCTTAGCGCCTCGCGGAGCCGCCTGCGCACTCGGTTCCGAACGACCGCTCCGCCGAGCTTGCGTCCGGTTGAAAGTCCGAAGCGCGTCACCTCGAGGTCGGTCCGTCGGACCCGAACCACCAGCAGGGAGTGGGACCTGACGGTTCCCCCACCCTGCAATGCGGCAAAGTCCTCCGGCCTGGAGAGCATCACCAGCCGCGGCGGGTTGTGGCCGCGGCCCTCGGTCAGACCGTTAGCTTCTTCCGTCCGTGAGCGCGGCGGGCGGCTAGAACTCGGCGTCCTCCGGACGTCTTCATCCGGGAACGGAAGCCGTGTTCCTTGGCGCGATGGCGCTTCTTGGGCTGATAGGTCTGCTTCATCGGATGGTGTGTGTCTCTCCATTCGGCCTCAGGGTCAGGATACCCCGAAAGGCACGCGAACGCGCCTGGCGCCCGTAAGCGCTTTTGCGCGTCTGCCGGCGGATTATATGTATGCCCGATCGGGGGTGTCAAACACGGCCGACCCGGTAGAGGCGAATCGGAGGGTCGGCGGCGTCGACCAATCGATACTCCCTGGGAGTATGCGATTCGCTACCTTCCTGAGCCTTGCCCGGGTCGCCCGGGCGGTGCTATTCTTCGTCGGCCGGAGGCGCCAGACAACCCTTGGCATCGGCCCAGAAGGACCTTGAGGACCGCCAGACTGCTCCTGACGAGAGCCTGGGATGGTTGGTAGCTCACGGCGCCGGCGGGCGATAGTGCACCAGGTGGCCGTCACAAATCTGGCTATCCATTTCGGTTTCGATCAGGACTGAGCCTGCCCGATGGACGCAAAGCAAGTCTGGCGCGCGGCACTCGGAGATCTTCAGGTCTCCCTGTCTCCGGCCAACTTCGAAACGTGGCTGCGCGACACCGTCCTCGTCGATGTCGATGACAAGAAGTTTATGATCGCGGTGCCCAACGGATTTGCGAAGGATTGGCTCGAGAACCGCTACCGCTCTCTGATCTCGCAGACGCTGGCTCGCATCGTCGGCTACAGCGTCCAGGTCGAGTTCATCGTCCGTCCCGCGGGCGAGGCCAACCACACGAACGGTTCCGCCGGCCCCGCGGCCAGGCCGGTCTCCCAGGCCGTGCGCGTCGAACCGACGCGTGTCGGTGCGCCCGAGGGCGCCTCTACCTACCTCAACCAGAGGTACACCTTCGCCAACTTCATCGTCGGGTCGGCCAACCGGCTGGCCCACGCCGCCAGCCTGTCGGTCGCCGAGCGGCCGGGCCACGCCTACAACCCGCTTTTCCTGTACGGCGGAGTGGGGTTGGGCAAGACGCATCTGATGCACGCCATCGGCAATGCCGTCATCGCCCGCTTTCCGCGCAAGCGCGTCGTCTACGCCACCAGCGAGAAGTTCACCAACGAGTTCATCACCAGCATTCAGCAGGGCAAGATCGATGAGTTCCGGGCCCGGTACCGCAGGATCGACCTCCTCCTGATCGACGACATCCAGTTCATCGCCGACAAAGAGCGGACCCAGGAGGAGTTCTTCCACACCTTCAACACGATCCACGAAGACGGCAAGCAGATCGTGCTCTCGTCCGATCGGCCCCCGAAGGCGATCTTGACGCTGGAAGAGCGGCTGCGCAGCCGCTTCGAGTGGGGCCTCATCGCGGATCTCACCGCGCCGGATCTGGAGACGCGCATCGCGATCCTTCGGGCCAAGGCGGAGGAGCAGGCCGTCCCGGTCAGCTCGGACGTNNCTGTACAACCCCAAGAAGCGCCAGGTCACGCCCGAGCGGATCACCCGAGCCGTGGCCGACTACTACGGCGTCCCAATGGACGCGCTCAAGGGTCAGAAACGCGACAAGGCGATCGTTGTGCCGCGGCAGATCGCGATGTTCTTGATGCGCGAGGAAACGGACGTCTCGCTGCTTCGAATCGGGGCCGAGCTGGGCGGACGTGACCACTCAACGGTCCTGCACGCCTGCGACAAGATCAATCGCGAGATGGGCATCAACGACGAGCTGCGACGGGAGCTGGCGGCCGTTCGGGAACTCATCTACGCGGATTAGGCGGGGCGCTCGGGCGTGAACGCGCGCTAGCCCGGTCGATCCTGGTCGCGGGCCGAGCCTATGGTGCTGGAACCACGGACCTGATAGGGATGCCGAGCCTGGTGCGGACCTGGTCCGGCGTGGCGGGCTCGCGGCCCATTGCCCTGGCTATCTTGACGAGCCGCTCAACCAGCCGCGCATTAGTGGCGAGTTCCGTGCGATCGTCGTTGAACCAGATGTTGTCCTCAAGGCCGACCCTCACGCCACCGCCCATGGCGACGGCAAGCCGATTCATGGCGAACTGAGATCGGCCGATTCCCGCTGCCGCCCAAGTGGCCCCCTGCGGCAACCTCTCAACCAGGAGGGCCAGGTTGAGCGGGGACGCGGTCAGCGAACCAAGCGAGCCGAGGAGCAGGTTCACATACGCCGGCCCGCCCAGCAGCCCATGCTCGCGCAGATAGTTGGCGTAGTCGAGCATGCCAAAGTCGAAGACCTCCCACTCTGGCACGACCCCGCATTCCCCCATCCGCCGGGCCAGACCCTGAATGGTCTCAGGGGCATTTATCGAGGCCTGTTTCGGGAAGTTGAGCGACCCGAGGGTCAGGCTGGCCATCTCCGGCTTCGCGTCGCCTGTGAGCTCCACCACCTTGACCCGACCCTCGAGTTCGTGCTGAACGCGGCCGCTGGTCGTGATGCAAACGACGACCTCCGGGGCGGCTTCGCGAACCGCGCGGATGAACCCGGCCGCAACCTCGGGATCCTGGGTCGGACGACCCTCGCTGTCGCGCGGATGGATGTGCACGATCGATGCGCCCGAATTGGCGCAGCGGCGGACATCGGCGGCCACTTCCTGCGGGGTCAGAGGAACGTGGGGCGTGTCGGCCCGCGTCGGCACCATGCCGGTCGGACAGAGATTGACGATCAGCTCGTCGGCCATGAGTCCGGTCGCGTCGCTCGATCCAAATCCTGGGATAACCGCTCGCTGACGACGCCCCGGGCAGGGTGGCGTCACCGGCGAAGAGGTTACCATCATGAGCTACTATCACGGGCCTCGAGCAAGAGACGAGCACCCACAATCCGTTCAACACCGTTTCGTCGCGGGGGACACATGGCCGCGTCAACTCAGGGTCAGTACTGCGTAATCTTCGCCGATGTTCGAGTGGGTGACGGCACGAGGATCGGCAACTTCGTCTTGATCCGGAGCGAAACCACGATCGGTGACGGATGCACGATCGGGTCCTACGTCGACATCGAGGGTGACGTTCAGATTGGCGATAGGGTGAGCCTGCAGAGTGGCGTCTATGTGACGCGCGGCGTCGTCATCGAGGACGACGTGTTCTGCGGGCCCCGGGTGATCACAATGAACGACAAGCGGATCGTGCATAGGCGCCCGAACCTCGTGTGGCAACATGCCGCACCGCGGATCCTGCGCGCCGCCCGCGTCGGTGGTGGCAGCGTGCTCCTCCCGGGCGTGACGATCGGCGAGAACGCTTTCGTCGGCTCCGGTGCTGTGGTCACGCACGATGTCCCGGATCGTGCGATCGTGGTCGGCAACCCGGCGCGCATCGTGGGTACGGTTCCCGACGATCAGCTCATCTGACCAGGGCGCCGAGGACCAAGGCGTGGGCCTGACCGTCCTGATCGCCAACAACCGCATGGATTGGCCTGGCGGCACGGCGATCTACACGCGGGACCTTGCGTTGGAGCTTCGGCGTCAGGGTCATCGGCCCATCGTCTACACGTGGATCAAAGGCGAGACTGCGAAGCAGCTCGAGGCCGCCGGGGTCAGCGTGGTCGACGACCTGCGCCGCGTACCGGCTCCGCCAGACGTGATCCAGGGACATCAGGGTGCCCTTCTGACAGGCGCCCTGCTGGCGTTTCCCGATGCCGCCGCGGTCTTCGTCTGCCACGCTCACGGCGGCGCCTGGGACCGGGCGGTGATCGCGCCCCAGGTTCGGCGCTACCTCGGAGTCAGCGCGCTGTGCATCGACCGTCTCCGCAGGGATGGAGCGCCGGCGCACCAGACTCGTCTCTCGCTGAACTCGGTGGATCTCGACGTGTTCCGACAGCGGCCGCCGCTCCCAGAGCGGCCCCGGAACGCGCTCGTGTTCAGCAACTACGCCTCCCAGGCGACCCATCTGGCTGTAGTTCAGGAGGCGTGCCTCCGGGCGGGTGTGCAAGTCGACGTCGTAGGCCGTGCGGCGGGCACCACCACGTACCATCCTGAAGAACTCCTGCCACGGTACGACGTGGTGTTCGCCAAGGCCAAGGCGGCAATGGAAGCGATGGCGGTCGGCACGGCGGTCGTCCTGTGCGACTTCGGCGGCGTCGGGCCAATGGTCACATCGGCCGACTTCGAGAGGCTCCGACCGCTCAACTTCGGGTTCGCAGCCCTGACCGAATCCCTTACGCCTGACAACGTGCTGCGGCAGCTTCAGCGATACGACGCCGCGGAAGCCACACGAGTGTGCGCGCTGATGCGGGGATGCGGCGGCCTGTCCCACTCCGTGACGGAGATGGTCGCTGTTTATCGCGAAGCGATCATCGAAGCGAAGGACGCGACGACCGCCAAAGCCCCGCCGCCATCGCGTTTGGCACGGGCCAGGTATCGGATAGTCAGCACGATAATCGTCCGCTACTGCCGCAGGTTTGGGATGGAGACTCGGCGCCTGCCAGCGCCAATGAGACCGCTCTACGGCCTGGCTCGGTCGGCGCTCAGCCGGCTGCGATAGCGTGGAGCGTGTCGGGGACGAAACAATGGATCCGCCGCCCGTTGGGGGGCCTCTGCTGTCGGCCAGCAGATTCTTGGTGACAGCACGGCGACCGGCGGGAACCTGCCCGCGCTTGCCACCCTCGGCACGATGGACTGCGACCTTCGCGACCCTGGAGCTAACCTTGATGCAGCTCCCAAATCGCCCCGTTGTCAACGTCTGGCTGACCCTCGCGGCCAGGGCGATCCGGCGGTTGGCGTGGACAAACCGATCGGAATCGGTGGACAAGTGGTGGTCGATGTGGACAAATGGGGGCGTACGGCAGTGGGCCGTGGGCCTCTCGGGTCGGCCGGCGCCGTGCCGCTGCCCTGGCCGCCGCTCCATCCACGACGATCACGGTCAGCAGTCCCCAGGTGAGCGGGACTCGTTCACGCTGCAGGCCGCCTCGTCCACGTCCGAAACGTGCGTACTGCTGCGGCGCGCCCACAGTTTCCACACCATTATTACGATGATGACGGGATGAGAAGATAGATAGACAATCCACCTAGAGTAGGATCAGCGCCCGTCACCCGGTGACCACCCGCGCTATCCGCCCGCCTCGCCGACTCAGGGGAGTACAGCCGAAGTGAAACTCTCGGTAATGCAGGAGAACCTGGCTCGAGGTCTTCAGGTCGTGAGTCGTGCCGTCTCGACCCGGAGCACTCTACCCGTCCTCAACAATGTGCTGCTTCGCACTGAAGACGGTGGTCTGAAGCTGACTGCCACCAACCTTGAGATCGGAATCACGTACTGGGTGCCGGGCAAGATCGACACGGGTGGCTCGATGACCGTCCCCGCCCGCCTGCTGACGGACATAGTCGCCGGACTGCCGGCTAATGAGCGAGTCGAGCTCGAGCTGCAGGCCCAGGAGACACTTCACATCAAGGCCGGTCGCCTCGAGACCCACGTCAAGGGGATCGATGCCGAAGAGTTCCCGGCGATCCCAACTGCCGGCGAGCGGCCCACGACGCGCGTGGCGCAGAACATCCTGAGGGTGGCCCTGGGCGAGGTTACGTTCGCGGCCGCGACCGACGAGGCCCGGCCCATCCTGACCGGCGTCCTGGCCCGCTTCGAAGGAGACAGGCTGACGCTGGCGGCCGCGGACAACTACCGGATCGCCGTCAAGACGATCACAGTTCTCGACCCGGTTGAGGAGACGAGCCTGGTGGTTCCGGCTCGATCTCTGCATGAGCTGTCGCGAGTCCTATCCGACACGGACGAGCCCGTGGACATCGTCCTATCGCCAAGCCGAAACCAGATCCTCTTCCACATGGAAGGGGTAGACGTCGTCAGCCGCCTGATCGATGGCCAGTTCCCGAACTACCAGCAGGTTCTGCCAAAGGGGTTCACCACCAAGGCCACCGTCGACCGCGACCAACTGCTCAAGGCAGTCCGCCTGGCGAGCCTCATCGCCAGCTCGTCGGCGAACATCGTCAAGCTGCAGGTCGGCAAGGACGCCGAGATCGGCCTGACGGTGAGCGCGGCCACGGACGTCGGCGACAACCGAAGCGAAGTCGAGGCTGTCGTGGAGGGCGACGGCACCACGATTGCCTTCAACGCCCGGTACCTGCTCGACGTCCTCACCAACGTGGACGCCGAGCAGTTCTCCCTGGAGCTAAATGGGCCTCTTTCGCCGGGCGTATTCCGGCCGGTCGGCGACGGGCAGTACGTGCACGTCGTCATGCCGGTCAAGACGACCTCGTAGGAGCACCTGATCTCCGACGCCATTTCTGTCGCGGCTCGCGCCAGACCGCCGATGCTCATCCGTTCCCTGACTATCCGCAACCTGCGCGGCTACGCCGCGCTAGACCTGGAGCTGGGTCCGGGGCCTCAGCTGGTATGGGGCCCGAATGCCGCCGGGAAGACCACGCTGTTGGAGGCGGTCGTTCTTCTGGGGTTGGGCCGCTCACACAGGACCACTACTGACTCCGAGCTGATCCGCTGGGGCGCCGACTACCTCCGCGTCGAGGGGGTGATGGCGGCGGCATCCGGCTCGGCGGAGGTGGCCGAGCCGCGGACGGTCGTCGAGGGCGCCGAACCGGCGGGTGAGCGCGACCGGGCGAGCGAGCACCAAACGGCCCCACACGGCGTGGCCCTGGAGTTCGCGCTCCAGGCGGGCGGCGGCCGGAAGCGGATCCAGATCAACGGCGTTCCCCGTCGCCCGGCCGCCCTGGCGGAGTACCTGCGGGCCGTGCTCTTCGCCCCCGAGGAGATGCTGCTCGTTGTCGGCCCGCCCAGCCTGCGTCGCGCCGCTCTGGATGGACTGACCACGCCCCACGACACGCGCTACGCCTCGCACCTCGCCACCTACACTCGGGCTCTCCAGCAGCGCAACAGCCTCCTCCGGGCGATTCGAGATGGTCAGGGGGATCGCGACCAGCTGCGCCTCTGGGACGAGCCATTCCTGGCGGCCGGCTCGGCGATCGTTGGCGCGCGGCTGCACCTTCTCGAGGTGCTGGCAGGGCCGCTGGCGGCCGCCCATAGCGAGATCGCGCCCGGCGAGGAGCGGCTGACGATCGGCTATTCGACGAACGCCCCGCTGCTTCCCGGAGAGGAGCCACGCGACGCGCTTGCCAGGCGGCTTGCGGAAACCGCGGAGAAGGAGGCCTGGAACGGGAGCACTCTCGTCGGGCCGCATCGCGACGACCTCGTCTTCAGCATGGCGGGCCGCGACATGGCCAGTTTTGCTTCGCGCGGACAGCAGCGGACCGCGATCCTGGCCTTGAAGCTGGCCGAACTGGACCTGCTCACGCTGCTTGACGGCCGGCCGCCCCTGCTCCTCCTCGACGATGTCTTCAGCGAGCTCGACTCAGACCGGCGAGGCCACCTGGTCCGCCGTATCGCGGAACTGCCCCAGGCGCTGATCACGACGACTGATCCGGGCGAGATCGACCCGGAGCTGCGCCGCAGGGCCAGGCCGTGGCGGGTTGTGCCCGAGGAATCCGGGGCCAGGGTAGTGGAGGGAGAGGCGTGAGCCGAGGAGGCGACCGGTCGAGCGCTCCGGGACGGGGCAGTCGCAGGCACCTTTCCGTGAAGGGCGGAACTCCCCGGGAGGACGCGACCGATCGTCCCGGCGGCGAGGGTCAAGCCGGGGACCGCCGGGAGGGCGCGCCCGGCCGCATGGAGCGACTCGCCGATCTGCTGCCGCGGATTGCCCGCGAGCACGGCCTGGAAGAGCAGCTGGACCAGGCGCGTGCGGCCGTGGCCTGGGACCGGATCGTCGCCGACCGAGTGCCGGCGGCCGTCGGGGCATGCCGTCTCGTCGACCTGCGCCAGGACGTGGCGACGATCGAGATCGACATGCCGATCGTGGCCCAGGAGATCCGCCTCCGGACGCCGGAACTCCTGGCCGCTCTCCGTGCGGCCGTCAGAACCCCCGTCCGTCAACTCCGGCTGACGACGCGCCACGTATAATCCCCACCTGCGAACGCCGGTCCGGCCGCCCGGGAAGCGGCCGGGTATCAAAGGGCGTCACCGGTCCGTCGTAGTCCCGCCACCATTCCGCCGCTAGCAGCCGCCAATGGCACTCCGCCTGCAGATGAACCTCGGCCTTGTCGCCGAGTCACAACGATTACCCGACTCCGCCGACTCGGTCATCGTGGTCGAGCCGAACATCGGCTCCACTTCACGCACCAAGGGGAGTCTCTTCCTGCTCGTCACGGGGGCCGGCGGGAGAAAGCTCCGTGAGGCGACCAAGATCATCGCCGAGCGGGTTCGGGACGACTACTACTACGACCTTTCGGCCGGCATCTCTGCCTGTCTGCGAAAGGCCGTCCGCAACGCCAACAATGTCCTCCTGCACTCACCCGAGCGTCCGGCCGTCGTCGCGGGTGAGGCGCCGCCGATCGGGCTGGCCCTGGCGGTCGTCCGAGCCAACGAGCTCTACGTCGCGACCCTTGGTCCGGCCGAGGCTTACCTCATCCGGCAAGCCAGGCTGCTGACTCTCCCCGATGCCAACCCGGAGAGCGGCCTCCCGGACGAGGATGTCGACGGGCCCGAGATCTGGCACGGCGAGATCACGATGGGCGACTGTCTCATCCTGGTCTCGCCGAACGTGACCCGACGCATCGGGCTCGGGCCGATCCAGGACACCGTAGGCCAGCTCCATCCACAGGGCGCGGTCGATGAGATTCATCGGCAGTTCGGTTCGAGCAGCCTGGGCAGCACGGGTGGGGACGGCCTCATCGTAGTCGAGGCCACCGAAGTAGCCACCACCCACAGGGCTCAACCACTCAAGCCGGTCTGGCCGAGCGACTCGCTTGCCGGAGCGCCGGAGCGCTCGCCGATTCCGCTGGCGGATACCGTCGTGGGCGGCATGGCAGCCGTCCAGAGTACGGCCCGCCATGCCCAGGCCGCGGCCGACGGCTGGATGCGGCGAGGGGCCTACAGTCTCTTCGACCGGATGCCGCAGAGGGCGTTGTCGCGCGGCCGGGTGACGCCCATGACCGTCCGCAGGGAGCGCCAGCAGAGGGCCGCGCTCGCGGTCATCGGCCTGCTGGCCGTCATCGGCATCGTCGGCACGAGCATGTGGTTCTTCGCGGGCGCCAACAAGACGGACAACATCGACTCCCAACAGCGAGCAGAGCAAGCGTACGCTGGGGCTCAGTCGGACCTCTTCCAGGTCTACGGCAACGGCCGCGACCTCATGACGAGCAATGCGGACAAGGCGGCCGGAATCCTCAAAGACGCTTATGCGAAACTCCAGGAAGCTCAGGACAACGGCTACCCGGCGGCCAAGCTGACCGACTCACGGACGACGGTCGTGGCCGGCTTGAACAACTACTACCACGTCACCACGATCCAGCCGAATCAGATCGCCTCATTCACCACGGACGACCTCGCGGGGGCCGTTCTCGGTCCGGACGGCGCCGCCTACGTGATCGACTCGACGGCGTCGACGGTGTACTGGGTCAACCTCCAGACCGGGACCAAGCTGCCCATCCTGCGAGCCGGCCAGGAGGTCCAGGGCGGAATCGTGGGCAACCCTCGCATCCTCGCCACGGGCGGTCAGGACGTCCTGATCCTCGACGACTTCAACTCGGTGTGGCGCTGGCGGCCCGCGGCCACCGACAAGACCGGCCGCGGCGCGCTGGTCAAGCTCACCATCCCGGACAGCGTCACCTGGGGCCTGGGCACGCGTGCCCTGGGCACCTTTATCATCAACTCGCAGCTGGGCCAGTACAACCTGTACGTCGTGGTCCCCAGCGCCGGCCAGATCCTGAAGTACCCTCCCGCCACCGACGGCAGCAGCTTCCCGCAGGCGGGCCGGGCCAACTACCTGAGCGTGTCCCAGGACCTGACGACTGTCGACGACATGTACGTCGACGGCAAGATCTACCTCGTGGACAAAGGCAAGATCGTCCAGTGGGAGGGCGGCCAGAGCAAGAACTGGGCGCCGGATCTGCCGGGTGTCCGAACCGGTGAGACGAAAGGCGATGTCCTTCTCCGACCGAAGGGCCCGTCCTACATCCGCATGACCGCCGACAACCCGGTCCAGGACCAGGGCACGTTCTACGCCTACGACGTCCAGTACCGGCGCATCGTCGCCTTCAAGAAGAGCGACGGCACTTTCATCGGTCAGTACATGGTCCCGCCAACGTCGCCGTTGCTGTCGGCACTGAAGGGCCTGTTCGTGACTACCGGGACGGGCGGCACGAACCCCGTCATTTACTGGGTCGAGAGCGGTCGCCTGTACAGCGCCGCGCTCAACCCGTCGGCAACCCCGACGACCCAGGCGTCAGCGAGCCCGGGCCCACCGCCGACGCCTTCCGGCTCCACCCGGCCGAGCGCCAGCCCGTCCACGAAGCCCTGACCGCGCCCGGAGCCGGCCGGTCTGCAATTCCTGGGGCGCGGGACGATAATCGGTCCATGGCAGAGTCGCTCGCCGAAGTGGTTGTCGAGAGTGTTCGAGTCCACATGCTCTCGAGCCAGCACGTCGTCCTGCTCAAGGAGACGGAGCGGGAGCGTTATCTGCCGATCTGGATCGGCCCCTGGGAAGCGAACGCGATCGCCACTCGGCTCCAGGGCGTTACGGCGGAACGGCCACTCACCCACGATCTGTTCGCGGCCGTCCTCGCGGAGCTGGGAGTGACGGTCCATAGAGTCGTGGTTTCGAGCCTGGCGGACGAGACGTTTCACGCCACACTCGAGCTGGAGCTGAACGGTCGCGTTTACGCGATCGACGCCCGGCCGTCGGACGCGCTGGCGCTGGCGGTCCGGACCGGGGTTCGCATCTACGCCTCGACCGAGGTCCTCGACCGCGCCGGCGTCGAGCCCGAGACGCAAGTCGACCAGAAGCTCGAGGTTTTCCGCGAGTTCATCAACTCGCTCGACGTCGACCTCGAGGAGGGTCACCGCGAGGGCCCCGGCTCCTCAGAGCCTCCGCTCGAGTAGCTCCGGAGATCGCTCCCGGCCGGGCTCCACGAGTCAACCGAGGATCGGCTCGCCTCGCCGCATCGCCGCGCCCCGGCTCAGCCACAGGCGCAGCCGGAGCGACCAGAAGTCTCGCACGGCCCGGAAGACAACGCGCGGCTTGGCGCCCGTGGGCGAACCGGCGGTGCGCGGGTAATGGGGCACGCCGACCTCCGCCAGAGAGCGGCCCTCGAAGCGAAGCTTGATTAGCAGCTCGGCGGTGAAGAAGGCGCCGCCCGACGAGACGCGGATCGGGGTGAGAGCCTCGCGCCGGAAGAGTTTGCAGGCGCAGTCGATGTCGCGGACGCGGACACCGAAGAAGATCCGGTTGGAGAGGCGATAGACACGAGCGTACCAGCGCCTGATCAGCGGATCGGCTCGCTTGAGGCGATAGCCCAGCACGACGTCCGGCGAGTCGGGAGCTGCCAGTCGCTCGGTCAGGCGGCCGACGTCCGCCACCTTGAACTGGCGGTCGCCGTCGGTGAAGGCGACCAGACCGAACCGAGCCGCCCGAAACCCGGAACGCAGCGCGGCGCCGTAGCCCAGGTTGGTGGGGTGGTGCACTACCCGGAAGAGGTCCGGATGGCGTTTCGCCAGTTCGTCGGCAATGGCCGGCGTGCGATCGCGCGAGCCGTCATCGACGGCAATGATCTCGAAGCGCTGGGCAAGAGCAGGCAGAGCGCCGAGGGCCTCCTCCACCATGGCCTCGAGGTTGGCCTCTTCGTTGTGGGCCGGGAAGAAGAAGGACAACTCGGCTACACGGCCGGCAGTGGAGACCGCCGTGCTTGCCGCATCCGTGGAGCTGGAACCGCCACTTGCGCTCACTGTTCTTCCTTTCGGCCGATCATCTGGTCCGTCGTGACGCCCGGGCCATTGTCGGCGTTTCGATGTTGCAGTCGCTTCGCCAGGCCACAGTTCCCTCGACGTCCCGGCCACGCCGGTCATGAAGGGGATGGGCCCGCATCAGCGGGGCCCGTCAGGGAGGGTCCTGAACGTCGCCCTGGTTGTGTCCACAAGGATTGCACCGTCTCGCGATCCTCATGTCGGGCGCGGCTCCGGGGCCCACTGGCCGGGCGGGGGAGCAGGGTCGCATTTGCCGAGCGTGATCTGCGGATTGATCCGCCCGACGACCTGGTAGATGCCCGGAAGAACGGTCGGCTTGAGATCGTAGGCTGCGAGCAGCGCCCCGAGGCCGTCGCAGCCCCAATCGAAGCGGTCCGTGAACACGGGCCGCTTGCCCAGGTACAAGTCGAAGACATCCCAGACTTCGCCTATGCGGTCGTTCTTGCGCGTACTGTCGTCGACGATCAGGACGTCCGGCCGGAGACCCTCCACCTTCTGGCCGTACCAGAGTGTCGTGGACACGTCCCACCTGCTCTCGATGACCGAGTTCTGGGGCAAGCCTCCCTGGTCCGGCGGCGCGAGGACGGCATGGACCCACTGGGCGTCGGAGGTCATGGTTGCCTCACTCACGCCGCCCGGGTTCAAGTCGTTCTGCGGCAGCTGGCGCACCTGCACCACGCTCAGCGCGCCGACGATCAGGGCCGCGGCCACGACCCCCTCGACAAGAAGGGTCGCCGTCTCGGCCCAGCGCGCGGTCGGGCCCGGCCCGTCGGGACGGGCAGACTCAGCTGGGGGCGGTTCCGAGTCATCCATCCGGTCGGCCTCCGCTGGTTCCGCCACTTCCGCTCCGTCGGCCTCGGGTCGGTAGGCCGCGGCTCGCACACGCGTCGCGATCCAGACGCCGAAGCTGACCAGATCGGCCGCTCCCAACCCGATCCACGTATAGGCCACGAGCAACGGAACGAGGTAGTAGCGCTCGATGTCGGCGTTCGCGTACGAAGCCGCGAAGAAGCACGCGGCGAAGGCGGATAGCCCGCTGAGGAGGACGTAGCGGGGCCGCCGGACGAGGCTCGTTGCCAGGCCGATCGCAGCCACGACGCCGATGGGTCCCAGCCAGCCGGTGATCAGGTCCATCACCGCACCGGCCTTCGTCACCAGGTTGCCGAACGGGTCGACCAGGCTGCCCCGGAACTGCTCGGCCAGCACGACGTAGAGGAAGCCGCTCCAGGTGTCGGGGTGGCCGTAGACGAGCGGGGCATGCATGGCCGCACGAATCGGCAGCTCCAGGAAGAACACCGCCAGGGTCGCGACCAGCACGCCGACGCAGGCCAGGACCGTCCGCCACCGCAGGACGACGCGCCAGTCTGCGGCAAGCAGGAAGAGCCCGATCGCCGGCGGCAAGAGTAACGCCAGCGAATGGTTGGCCACGGCAACGCCATAGACGAAGGCCGCGGCCACCAGCCACCGGTCGGCGCGACCCACGATATCGGGATCCTCGCTGTGCCGCCGTCGGTCCCACGTCAGGAGGAGCAGGAACAAGACCGCTACCAGGGCCACGTGGAGCATGTGCGGGTCGGCGTGAGTGGCCAGGCGCCAGAACAGCTGGCTGCAACCGAGCATCAGGCCGGTCGCGAGCGCGATCCAGCGCTTCCCCGTGAGCAGTTGAACGAGTCCCACCGCCCCGGCCACGGCCGCCGCGGCGACGATCGCCTGCAGCACGTTCATCCGGTATGCCGGGTCGCCGAAGGGCTGGAGCAGGATCGAGGCAACCCATCCGAGGATCACGTAGGCCGGATAGCCGGTCGGATGGGCGGTTCCCAGAAGCGGACCCACTGTCTGAAACTCGGCCGTGTCCCAGTCCGCGACGCCGGGCAGGAGGGTCGGTATGACCAGATACAACGTCACGAGGGCCGCGGCCATCGGGGCGACGAGGGCGAGCACCACCGCGGGGTCTGTCGAGCGGCGGTAAAGGCGGGCGAGGCGGCCCAGTACCGACAATGTGGCAGTCCGGTCGGGTATGGCTTCCGGGGAACTCATCGCGCCTGCCTCCGGAGGCCGGTGTCGGACCGGGGAGATTTCACCAGCCAAGCGTAGTGCCCCACATCACACCCCAGAAGTTGATGGCGACGGAGGCGGCAACCAGCACGAGGAATAACCGGAACCGGCGGATCCGGTTCGCACCCAGCGCCACCAGGATCAGCGCGAAGGGCGCGAAGTCGTTGCTGAACCGGTATCCGAATTGGACCCAGCCCTGGCTGAAGTGCATCAGGTTCACGACGGCGATCCCGAGTACGGCAATCGTGGCTCCCACGGTCGCGCGATCGAGCCTCCGCAGCCGGGCCGGAAGCCAGGCGAACGGTGCTACCAGGTAGGCCGGACTCGTCAGGAGGATGCTCATGCCGATCGCGTTGGGCATCGCCAGCGGGCAGCCGGCATCGAAAAGACCCCGCGCCGTGTTGACCACGCATACGGGCTCCCCCTGGCCCGGGTAGACACCCCTCATGTCGGGCATGATCTGTGGCGCCTGAAACAGCATGATCACCAAGTTCTGCGGAATGTAGCGGAGGTCCGTGATAGACCAGTCCGAGTTGTAGCCGAGCGGATAGCCGACCTCGAGGTGGTAGAGATAGTCGTAGGCGGGATTGAAGAGGTGGCCGCTGGTGGCGTAGGTCACGATCAGCAGGGTCAGGATTGGCACCGCGGCCCCAGCTCCGGCCAGGATGCCGCGCCGCAGCCACGTCCCGCCGCCTCCCACCAGGATCAGGAACGGAAAACCGAACAGGATCGTCAGGCGGGAGGTGACGGCCAGGCCGAAGAAGATCCCGGCTGCCACCTGCACGGACTCGGGCGCAGACACGGCGGCCCAGAACGACGCCAGGGCCCGGTCCACGGCGGCCCCATTGCGCCTGGAGAGCCACCACAGGGCGACGATGGCCGCCGCGAGGAGGGCGTCGACCACTTCGATCAGCGTGGCCGACTGAGCAGCGGCAATGAAGAGGGCAGGCACTCCCGCCACGACCACGACCGCGACCGCGAACGGCGCCAGGACGCCGGTGCGGCCCGCCACGACCACCGCCAGTGCCGCCGCCGGAGCGCACATGGCCACTCCCAGAACCGTCAGCCACGCGACCGGCGTGCCGGCGCCTGCCAGCACGACAAGGAGCTCGCCCGAGATGCCCAGAGCGCCGAGCAAGACCACCGACCACCAGCCTCCAGGCCACCTCATCTTCCGAATGGCCGCGATCGCGTCCGTCGGCGGGCAGGGCTCCGCCGCGTCGCGATCCACCGATAGAGCCAGCCCAATGGACAGGAGCAGACAACCCAGGGCAACGATGTGGGCCCAGAACCAGGTCGTGCCGATGGCTGCCGCGTACCACAGGACCGATCCGAGGCCCAGAAATATCGAGGTCGACAAACGCACCGACCGCCGAACGGGCAGCTTGCCCAGCATCCAGTAGGAGATCCCGACGTCGACCGCGGCGAAGATCGTGGCCAGAAGCTGCTCGTTGGTGGAGACGTGCCAGACTGCCACGAACGGCAGCAGAACCCACGCCGGTAATGGCGGGAACGGAATGATGCCTCGCCCGGTGCTCTGGCCGGCCGAATCCAGGATCGGCATGACGTCCTGATATCCGGGCGTGGGGATGGAGGTCTGGCCGTCCAGCCATGACTGAGCCTGCAGCACGAAGTGCAGGTACGGGTTCGTCCGGTTCGGCTGACTGATGTAGTAGACGACCAGGCAGAGCAATACGAGGCCGAGGCCGAACAGGATTGCGCCCCAATCTGCTGCGTCGGCCGTCGTTGTATCGGCGGCCCGCGGCATCCGGTTGGGCGACCCGTCCGAGGGGCCGGCCTGGGGTATACTCCGCTCCAATTTAGCGCTCGCCCAGGAGGCCGAACAGGTTGGCAGGCATGAGCTGGCGAGGGGGCAGCCCGCGGGGGCGCGAGTCAAGGGAAACGAGTGCTGTCACAGCAATCCCCGCCATCCTGGTGCTCCTCGGCCTAGGTCTGGCCCTCCGCCTCATCATCGCATACGTGCTCTTACCGGGGTCGGGCTTCCCCAACGACCTGGGTGCGTTCCAGTACTGGGGCAACGACATCGCCGCGCACGGCCCGATCGGGTTCTACGATCGAACGGGATTCATCGACTACCCGCCCGTCTACCTGCTCCTCCTCGGCCTGGTCAGCTTCTTGACCGGCGGGAGCATCGGCGAGGGCGTCAAGATCCTGCCGATTCTCGCGGACCTCGCCCTGGCGGGGGTCGTTTGGGTCATGGTCGGGGAACTCGGGGGTTCCGGCCGCCGCGCCCTGATCGCTGCCGCGATCGTCCTCCTCAACCCGGTCACCTGGTTCAACAGCGCCATCTGGGGGCAGGCCGACGCAGTCGGCGCCATCTTCCTGTTGCTGGGCCTGAGAGAGCTGCAGAAGGATCGGCGCGAGACCGCGTCGGCGCTCGCCGTTCTGGCGGTTCTGACCAAGATGCAGCTCGGGATCCTTGGCTTCGTCGTGGGATTCGTGGTCTTGCGCCGGTCCGTGGTACCCCGCACCGGCAACGCCGATCCGGTGCGTATCCTGACCTCTGTCGGCGCGGGGCTGGCGACGGGGGCGCTCGTCTGCGTGCCCTTCACGGGACTCGACTACCTCGGCCTGGCCAGTCGCCTTTCCTCGACGTCGGGCCAACTCACGATCGCGGCCGGGCTTGTGACTGCGCTCGGGGTATTCGCTCTGGCGCGGCGGTACCTTCCCATCGCAGGGGCGCAGCGGACCCTTGTCTCGGCCCTGCTCGGCGCCGGGACGGCGGTCGTCGTCGCCGGAATGGTTTTCGACTCGATCGTCAACCATCTCGTCAACACCTTCGGCGAGTACCCGTACCTCACGCTCAACGCCTATAACCCCTGGGCCCTGGTCACGACAGGCAGTGGCGAAGCTATGGACCGCGGCCTGAGCTGGATCCGCGACGCGCCGTTTACCGACCCCAAGACCGGCGTCACCGATCCGGGCTTCGTCGTTGGGCCGTTCTCCGGAGCGGTCGTGACGGCTGCCCTGGGGCTCGTGGTCCTGCTCGCGGTGGGTGCGGCGGTGGCCTGGAGGCGGGCCCGCGCCACGGACCGCGCGACTGCCGAACAAGTCACGAGCTCGGCCGGCACCGCGGACCGCGAGACGGGCGAGACAACTGGCTCTGCCCGCGCCGCCGCCCGCGCGGCGACCGGGCCGGCCGGATCCCATGACTGGGCCTCTGAGCTACGCGGTCTGGCGGGTGTTTGCGCCGTGGCCGCCGCCTCGATCGCCTTCGTCGTCTGCGGCCAGCTCATCGCCCCGATCTCGGCCGCCGTGGTCGGCGATGGCTTCCTCCTCGCCATCCTGGTCGGAGTCGCAGTCTGGGCGGCCTGGCGCGACGACAGGTTGTCGCTGCTGGTTGGCCTCACGATTCTGTCGATCGCGTTCTTCGTCGTGCCGACCCGGGCCCACGAGCGCTATCTGTTCCCGTTCTTCGGACTCGGCGCGATTCTGCTGGCCCTGTCGTGGCGCTGGAGCGTCGCCTATGTGGCGCTGGCGTCGGTCAACTCGGTGAACCTGCTGGCGGTTCTGGTTCAGTACAAGGGGATCCCGGCCGGCGACGGCGCACTCGCAGGAACGCTGACCGACTGGGGAACCGGGATCGTCACCGCGCGCTGGTTCGACGGGATCATCTGGTTGATCGCGCTTTCGGCCGTGGTGACGGGACTGGGTCTGGTCTGGGCGCTTCTGCAGATGCGCGGTATCTCGGTCGATCGTCTTGCGCTCGAGGCTGCGGCGGCAGGGGAATCCCCGCCAGATCTGGGCGAGGCTGCGGCCGCCGAGCCTGCCGCGGCCGAGTCTGCCGCCGGCCAGACCGCCGCCGGCCAGACCGCCGCCGGCGCTGTGGTCACGGCCGCGATGGCGGTCGACGAAGGCCCGCGCTATGCGGCGAGTGGCATGTACCAGGCCGACGTCACGGACGAACTCGACTTTCCGGACGACGGGGACGACTGGACCGAGGGCGACTATCTCGACCAGGGCGACCGGCCGGAATTGGTACCGGCCTGGCTGATGACCATCTGGAGGCGCTTGTTTCGGCCGTCGAGCCTGCCCGACAGGTCTGCCGCGCTTAACTTCGAGCCTCGTGGCCGCCTGGACAAGCTGGACTTGTGGGTGGTGGTTGCGCTCGCCGTGGCCATCCTATCCCTGCGCGTCTACCGCCTGGACGAGCCGCTCCAGATGCACTTCGACGAGGTCTACCACGCCCGGACGGCGACCGAGTTCCTCCAGGATTGGCGCTACAACATCCCCTACAACCTGCCTGGAGGCTACGTCTACGAGTGGACCCATCCCCATGTCGCCAAGTACGCCATCGCGGGTGGGATCGCGCTCTTCTCCGACGACAAGGTTACTTCGACCGGCCAGCTCGGAACGGACGTCGCCGACGTCCTCGTCCAGCCGCGCCTGCCGGTCTCGCCGCTGGCCGATGCCAGCAACCCGAGCGATCCTCGGTCGAACTCGGACGCACGATTCGGCGATCGCGTCTTCGTCGCGACGGGCGGCGACGTGAAGGTCTACGACCTCGAGAGCCGGGCCCTGGTGCAGACCTACCCGATCCCCGGCGCATCGTCCCTGTCGACGCCGGGGACGACCGGCGTCATATACGTCGGTACGACGCAAGGGCGGATCTGGCGCATCGATGCCAACTCGCTCGACGACGTGAGGCTTGGGCTGGTCAAGACGGCACAGCAGGCCACCCAGCTTGACGTTCAAACCGGGCTGGCCATCGCCCACCTGTACGCCGGGACGCCGCCGCTCATCCTCGCGGCAGATGCCACCGGAAACGTGGTTTCCGTCGATCTGACCAAGAACGGAGGCGCAATAGTCGCGCGCGCCGTCATACCCGGCGCGTCCGACTTCGCCGATCTGGGGACGGGGCCGGCCGTTCTGATCAAGAGTTCGGCTACGGCCTCGACTTCGTCGCCGACTCCGACCTCGACCCCAACTCCCGGCGGCACCTCCGCCGAGGCGGAATCGCTTGCGTCCGCCCTAGGTCTGGACCTCGCGAAAGTCGAGAAGGCCCTTGCCGCCACGACCGCGGCGGGACTCGACCTGGGACTCGATCTGGGCTCCCTCAGCTCCGACCAGGTCACCGCCGTGCAGGAGCTCATGGCGCAGGGCCAGCTTTCCGGCCTCTCCATCGCCAGCTCCGACCCGCAGGTCATGGTCGCCTACGCCGATGGGATCGGAGTCCTGGATGGCCGCCATCTGGTCCTGACCTCGACTCTGCCCACCGACCAGCCTGCAACCTCCATCGCCATCAATCCGAATTCGAGCCAGGACTCGTACGTTGCGGCCGGTAACTCGCTCGTCCTGGTCAAGACCGAGACCAGCGGCGGCACGGGCCTGGTCACCAAAGACTCCACTCAGCTACTTCGCAAGATGCCGGGGGCGGTCAGTCAGGTCGTCTTCGACAACGCAACCAAGATCGTCCATGCTCTGGGACGGACTCCGGACGGCCAGGGTTGGACGGTATACGCCATCGAGTCGAACGGCAACGCCGTCTTCTCGGACGCGCGCCTGCCCTTCCAGCCCGTCGCAATCGGACTCGACTCGAGCCCGCAGCTGCCCGACTCGAACCGCGAGCAGCTGCTCGCGTTCTCGCCCGACGGGACGGTGGCGGCCGTCGATGTCGGTCAGTTCGCCTTCTCCTGGCGCATCGTGGGCGTCTTGTTCGGCGCCCTGATGGCAGTCTGCCTCTACCTGCTGGCCCGGATTCTCTTCCGGCGTCGAAGCGTCGGCCTGCTGGTTGCTCTCTTCTCGCTCGTTGACGGGATGCTCTTCGCCCAATCTCGCATCGCCATGAACGACACGTACGTCGGCGGCTTCCTGTTATTGGCATATCTCCTCTTTGCGTTGATGTGGCTGAGAGTTTGGAAGAGCCGCTTCGCCTTCTGGCTGGGAATGCCGCTGCTGGGGATCGTCCTCGGTTTCGCCTTGGCCTCGAAGTGGGTGGGGCTGTACGCCATCGCGAGCATTGCGGTCCTGATCCTGATCCGGTCCGCCCTGGGCCGCGTGATCGTGATCCTGGGATTGGCGGCCGGCACGGGGATCCTGGGCTGGAAGGCAATCGGCGAGATGGTCACCGAGCCGAACACCGGCAACCCCGGTTCCGTGATCCTGCTGCTGCTCCTGGGGGTGGCTGTCGTCGTGGGCGGGGCGATCTGGGCTCTATCGGCACGCACGACGCCCGACAAGATCGTCATTGGTGTGGGCACGGCTCTGGTCGCGGCCCTTGCGTTCGTGGCAGCTCTGGTTATGTCGCCCGCCGCGATCCAGAACGGCGCTCCCAACTACACGTTCTTCATCATCATGCTCGGCGTCACGATGGTGGCGGCCGCCGTGAACGCCTACCACCCGATCGCCTGGACGCGGGAGGAGCTGTGGTTCGCGATCGGTGCTCCGATCGTCATCGGGCTCCCGGCCGGCATCCTGGGCGTGGCCCGGTCCTCCGGCGTGCTGGTCGAGATCGGCGCCGCCGGCGTGCTCGCCGGGATCGGAGCCGCGATCGCGTTCTGGGTCGGAGGCCGGATGGGATTCGGGCCGCTGGCCGTTCCACGGAGTCCGGACGATCCCGCATCGTTCGCGGAGCCGCCCGCCCCGGCCCCTACGGGGTGGCTGCGACTGGGTTCAGGCTGGGGTCTCCCGGCGCTCTGGATGAGCCTGTGCGTGCTCGTCCTGCCGATCGCGGTCTACATCGCCCTGTATGTCCCGTGGGCCATGCCCTGGCAGCCGCAGACCGCGGACACGGGCCGCCTGCCGGCGATCGCCTGCTGGCAGACCGCCCCCGACCCCGACAATCCCAATGCGACCGTCTGCACCAACGCCTGGCCGGCCGGGCACACGGGCCAGACCCTCTGGGATCTGACCATCAGCATGTACAACTACCACAACGACCTGCGGTCCCCGCATGCCGCTTCGTCGCCGTGGTGGGCCTGGCCGATGGACCTCAAACCGGTCTGGTTTGAAAGCATCGGCTACGCCAACGAGCAGGGCTCGATGATCTACGACGGCGGCAATCCGGCCCTGTGGTGGATGGCGATCGTTGCCATGGCCTTCATCTGCTGGCAGGCGTTCAAGAGACGCAGCCTGGGCCTGGCCCTCATCGCGGTCGCCTTCTTCTGGCAATGGCTTTCCTGGGCCCGAATTGACCGGGCGTCGTTCCAGTACCACTTCTACACCGCCCTGCCCTTCTTCCTGTTAGGGCTGGCCTACTTCCTGGCGGAGCTGTGGCACGGTCCCTCGCGGCGGACGTGGCTGCTGGCGCGCGTTGCGGCGGCTGCCGCGCTGCTCTTCCCAACCGCGGTCTGGGCGTTGAAATCTCCCCTGTGCGGCCTGGCCCGCGTATCGACCTCCGACTACTTCGGCAACACGGCTTGCGGAACCAGCACGGGCGACGTCCGCATCGACGTTCGGATCTTCCTTATAGGTGTCGTCCTCGTGGCCGCTCTGGCCGCGCTCGCCCTTGTGCTGATGCGCTTGGAGCGACGTCAGGCTCGGGGCGAGGAAGACCGGGCCTGGGCTCTGCAGCTCCTGGTGCCGGTCGCGATCGCCGGGGTCTTGCTGTTGTGGCTTGGCCAGAACGCGCCCAAGGACACGCTCTTCGAGGCGGCGCTGCCATCGGACCTGATCATTCTCGTAATGCTGCCCATCCTGGCCGCGCTCGCGGCGATCGCCCTGAATGCCGAGAACCCGCGTCGATTCGTGTTGGGCGTATGTTCCATGGCCGTAGTGGCCTTTGTTGCGCTATACCCGAATCTGTCGGCGCTGCCTATGCCGCAAGCGATCATCGGGATATACAACGGCCTGCTGCCGACGTGGCTATACGGCTTCCAGTTCTCCGTGAACCAGCAGGTGTCGGCCTCAATCCCTCTGATCAGCCCGACCAGCCTCTCGTACGCGGCTCTGGCCCTGACAGTGGCCGGCATCGCCGGCTGGGCGGCCTGGGAACGGCGCGTGGTAATGGGCTACCGGCGGGCTGGGCGGCCCGGGAACGGCGCCGCCGAAGCGGCCGCGAGCGCCGGCACGGCCTCCGACGAACCTGGCGAAGCTGCGGCCGGCGAGCCCCGCGATTCCTCGGGTCCACCGCCGTCTGAGTGAGCCCGGCTCAGGACTGCTCCGTCTCCGACGGCTCCTGCCCGCTCGGGTGGATCGCGGCCGGAACCTTCGCCCCGAAGCCGGGCGGTAGCTGGCCCTGGGCATCGAGGCGCCGGATCACGAACCGGTAGTAGTCCTCGACCTTGGCGGTGACGCGCTCCCAGCTGAACTGCTCGGCGCGTTGCTGGCCGCTGGCGCCCATCCGCGCGCGCAGCTCCGGGCTGGCCAGGAGCTCGCTGATCCCGGCGCACAGGGCCTTGGTGTCGTGAGGCGGCGTGAGGATCGCCTGCCTGCCCCGCTGGACCACGCCCTTGTAGCCGTGGATGNNTGGATGTCGCTGCAGACGATCGGGACCCCGGCCGCCATGGCCTCCAGAAGGACGATCCCGAAAGACTCGCGTCCCGTGGCCGGCGAAACGAACACGTCGGCCGTCCGAAAGAGTTGTGCCTTCTCGTCGTCGCTGACTCGTCCCAGAAACTCGACGTTCTGAAGGCCACGGGTCATCACGTAGCGGCGGGCCTCGCGCTCCTGCGGTCCGGAGCCGACGACCAGCAGCCGGCATTCGATGTCGTTCTTGCGCATCAACCGGAAGGCCTTCAACAGGTCGGGCAGACCCTTCCGATCTTCGAGCCGGCCCACGAAGAGGAGGTTGGGGGTGCCATCCTGCCATCGAGCGATCGGCACGGCGCGCCGGAAGCGGCCCACGTCGACACCATTTGGGATCACCTTGTAGTCGCCCGGGAAGAAGCGGTCGACGAAATGTCGGGCCGCCGCGCTGACCGCGATCCTGCCGTGGAGCCGGCTGGCGTAGCTTTGCAGGGTCCGCTTGCCCAACTCCATGGCCGGGGAGAAGCCCGCATACGCGTGGAATGTGGCCACGTTCACGCTCGTCGACTGATGCAGCACCACCAACGACAGGAACGGCACGAACGGCTCGTGGAAGTGAAGGAGGTCGAAGCGCTCCCGGGCCAGAACCGCGTTGACCTGCGACACATATCGGGGCGAGAGCGTGATCGTGCCCACCGAGCCGTTGCTCGGCACACTGAAACCCTTGCCTATTCGGATGATGTCGCCTTCGGATGAGCGCTGCAGGCCGTGACTGCTGGTCAGGATCCGGACGTCGTGGCCGCGCAACCGGAGATTCTCGTAGAGGAAGCGGACGTGCTCGTTGACGCCCCCGGGGATCGGGTAGACGTAGGGCGTGACGAGGCCGATCTTCACGCCGGCGGTTCCCCGGCCTCGCCGCGCTCGGCGGCAGTGGCCATTGGCCGCGGGCCGGGGCGCCCGGCCTCGCGGTTCACTTCGCGATCCTGCTGCAGACGAAGCTGGTCGATCGGGACGCCCAGGTCGCGCGGCGTGCCGTCACGCAGCACGGTGCGCCGGCCCCAGCGGACAACGTCACGGGCCTGCTTGCGAACCTGACGGCTGTAGATGAATGCCTCCCGCACGAGACCCCAGTCAACGCAGCTGCCGGTCGTCGTGCCGTCCAGAATCGCCTTCCTGTAGTCCTCCGCGCTGGAACCCGGGAAGTGGGTCCGGCCGTCGCCGATGGTATCGAGCGTGTGCCCGTCGCTGTTGCCCACAAGGGGCAACCCCAGCTCTGCGGCGAGGCGGGCAGTCGCTGTTCGCCCGTAGCGTCCCGCCGTCGAGGGGTTGAAGCCCTCGAGCGCGTCCCAGTAGACGAGTGGGTCGGTCGATTGGTGGATGCGCATGATGGCGCTCCTGCGCATGCCCAGACTGAAAGCCGAGAACGGATGCGGAACGATGGCCAACCCACCCTGCTCGTGGATCTCGGCGACGGTGATCTCCGCGCGCTGGTTGCGCCGAACCCGGTGCTGCAGGAAGAGGCCGAGTACGTGGCCGTTTCGGGTCGTGACCTCCTCGCCCACGACCACCTCCACGCGGCCGCCGCGTTCTGTCGCGAGGCGCTGGCACTCGATCGCGGCCTCGATGCGCTCGTGATCGCTGATGGCGATGACGTCGAGAGACGTGTGACACTCCGCGAACTCGAGGATCTGGGCCGCCGAGGCGGTGCCATCCGAGGCGATCGAATGGATGTGCATGTCGGCCTGGCCCATGCGCGACCCACCGTAGGGATTCACGCCGTCTTGCCGTTCTCGCGCATCTGCGTTTGCTCCAGATCTGGCCAGATCGGATGGAAGAGCGCCAGCCATTGCTCGGGCGCCTCCAGGATGAAGTCTTCGAAGAGCCGCGCTTCTGCGCGCGCCATGGCTCGGATTCGCTCTCGCCGGTTGGCCCCCTCCGGGATGGGGACCTGCCGCAGGCTGCCACGATAGCGGCCGGGACCGGCCCGTCGCACGGCGGATATGTACGCCGGAGCGCCCGTCTCGACCGCGAGGAACGCCGGTCCGGCGGGTATCTTGGTCATGGCCCCGAAGAGCTCGACATCCAGGCCGCCACCGCCGAGGTCCCGATCCGCGACCAGGCCGACGGGCTCATTCCGGCGAATCGCCGCCAGCAACTCCAGGCCCGCCTCCTCGAGCGTGACGATGTGCACTCCGATGGTGGCCCTGGTCGAGAACAGATAGCGCTGGACGCGAGCGTTCTTGATCGTCTCCATCGGCGTCACGATCGAGCCCAGGCGATGCACCGCGTAGAGGCCGGGCAGCTCGATGGCTCCGAAATGCATCCCGATCAGGATCAGGGCGCGCCGCTCCGTCAGCCACGCCTCGACCTCGCGCGGCGTCTCGACGAAGAGGCGCTCGGTCACGAACTCGGCGGTGAACCGCGGCGCCCAGGCCAGCTCCAGGGAGTAGTGGGCGTGGTGGCGGAAAGCCGAGCGCACGAGGGCCTCGAGGGCCTTCGGATCGGCCGCAGCCCGGCGATACTCCTCGGCTCCCTTGCCGTTGGCGGCCATCCACTCCACGACGCGACGGAGGTTGCGGCGGGCGTGGTCACGGCGCGACGGCGAGGCGCGGTACTCGAGCGCCCCGGCCAGGTTCCCCAGCCGCCACAGCGGACCCTCCGGCAGGCGACAGATCAACTTTCCGCCGGCGATCACGAAGGTAGCGACGAGCCAGTCGGAGACTCGTCGGCCCAGGCCGGTCCGACGAGTGGGCCGCCGAGCGACTCGAGGGGTGGCCTCGGGACTCACGGCTCCACGGGCTGAGCCGGGTCGCCTTCGGCGCCGGCGTCCGCGAGCCGGCGTGTCGTGGCTCGGGCCGTTGGAGTGGGTCCGGCGGAGGCCGCGTTCGGGGCCGCACCTTTGGCGTCGTTCGCCATCGCCGCTCGGTTCCGGGCTTCCAGCTGCGCCACCTCATCGGCCGACTCGGGCCAGATCGGCTTGAAGATGTACCACTGCTCCGGGGCCGGAGAGATGTGCCTCTCGAGCGCGGTCGCGATCTGCTGAGTCGCGATTGCCAGGTCGGCCGGGGAGTTCGACGCGACATGGATCGGCTCGTCGGAGGCCGCCCTGAAGGTGCCGTCGGGCTGGCGGTTGATCGAGAAGGGCACGATGGCAGATCCGTGTTTCGCCGCGAGCAGTGCGGGACCGGCCGGGAGAGTCGTCCAGGCGCCGAACATCTTGACCGGGATTCCGTCCGCTCGGTAGCCCCAGTCAACCAGCAGCACGAGGCCCTCGTGGCGGCGGAGCGCTCCGTAGACGCCGCGGAGGTTGCGCCAGGAGATCATCTTGACCCCCCAGCTCGTTCGCTGGCGTTCGAACAGCTCGTAAAGCTCGCGGTAGGAGGAGTCGTCGCCGACCACGTTGATCTCGAGCCCATGCTTGGCGAATCCGGCCGCGGCCGCCTCGTTGTTGCCGAGATGAGCGGCCACCAGCACCAGGCCTTTGGACTCGTGATAGACCTCGACGAACCGATCGAGGCTGCGGACCTCGAGGAGCTGATCGACCTGCTCCTGCTTGAACCAGGGCAGTCGCATCAGCTCCATGATGTACCGGGCGTAGTTGCGGTAGGCGGCGCGAGCCATTCGGCCGGCCTCCCGTGAATCCGGCGACACGCCCAGGACGTGTCCGAAGTTGGCCCGCAGCCAGCGGCGCCGGGTTGGGCTGGCGGCGTAGCCGATCACGGCGAACCAGCCGCCAACCCGGTACACCGGGCCCGCGGGGAGATGACCCAGGATCCACGACGACGTCCGCCAGAAGCTGAGTAGCGTCAGGCCGGCGAGGTGAGTCCGAAAGGTCTCCTTCTTCAGGCGATGCGGAGCCTCGAAAGTCCTCGTAGCTCCGTTACCCTCGGTCCTTCCGGATCCCGACTGCCTCGATCCTTCGGGGCGATCTCCGGAGGAGGCCGCCCCGTTGCCGTCCACCTGTTCCTGCGTCACTTGGCCTCGACGGCCGCCGGCTGGGAAGCCGCCGCCTTGCCGCCGCGAGCCGGGGCATTCCGCTTGACCTTCTTGGGCAGCGTCTCGGTGCCGACGAGGGTCTCGTTGTCCTCACCGCGGATGAACGCCTGGACGCGGTTATAGGCGATGTCATCGTGCATCTGGATCGGCGGGGACTTCTTGAAGTAGGCGCACGGCGCCACGAGCGCGCCCTTGAGGCCGCGGTCCAGGCCGAGCTTCAGGCAGCGCAGCGAATCGATCACGACGCCGGCGCTGTTGGGGCTGTCCCAGACTTCCAGCTTGAGCTCGGCCTTGAGCGGCACGTCACCGAAGGTCGTCCCCTCCATGACGATGTAGCAGTACTTGCGGTCGAGCAGCCACGGCACGTAGTCGCTCGGGCCGACGTGAACGTCGTCCGGATCGAGGTCGTAGTCGAGCATCGACGTCACGGCGTTGGTCTTGGAGATCTTCNNCTCGAGCATGTTGAGGAAGTCCGTATTGCCGCCGAAGTTGAGTTGGTAGGTCCGGTCCAGCCGGACGCCGCGATCCATGAAGAGGCGGGTCATGACGCGGTGGCTGATGGTCGCGCCGACCTGGCTCTTGATGTCGTCGCCGATCACCGGGAGTCCCTTCTCGGCGAACCGGCGCTGCCAGTAGGGCTCACGGNNGAAGACCGGGATGCAGTTGACCACCCCGACGCCGGCCTGCAGGGCTTGCTCCACGTACCACTTGGTCGCCTCTTCCGAGCCGACGGGCAGGTAGTTGAGCAGGACGTCGACCTTGCGCTCTTTGAGGATCCCGACGATGTCGGCCGTGGGCCCGGGCGCCTTCTCGATGATCTGGCTGAGGTACTTGCCCAGGCCGTCGTG
>PMIP01000009.1 GCA_003158295.1 Chloroflexota bacterium
GGCCGAAGAGCCGGCCGCGCCCGTGTTCGCGGAGATGACCCCGCCACCGAGCCCGACCCCGGCTCAGGAGCAGCCGTCGGCCATAACCCGCCTGTTTGCCCGCTTCTCGCTGCGCGCCGACTCTTCGGCCCGCCCTCCCGAGCCCGCAGCCGAGCCGAGCCAGTCCCCCACGGCGCCCTGGCCTCACGCAACCGAGTGGTCGCAGCGCCCTATCCAGGCCCACGACTGGTTCAAGGAGTCGGCGCCGCTGCCACCCGAGCCGGAGATTGCCCACGTCGACGAGGCCTTCGCGGCCGCCACGGCGACCCCGCTGCCACCCGAGCCGGAGATCGTACCAGCGACCCAGGCAGCGACACCGAGCGCCGAAGTCCCGAGCCTGGTCGAACCGCAGGCCGAAGACGTCCGACGCATCGAATTCGCCGAGCCACTCAGATTGGCCGCCATGCCGCCACCTCCTCCGATGCCCTTGTACGAGCAGCCCGTCCCGATTCCAGCTGGTCAGCAGACGCTCTTCGATGTCGCCGCGACGACCGATGATCTCGTGGTCGAACCCAAACTGGCCGCGGCACCGCCGGAGGCCCACCCCAAGGTCCCCGAAGTCGTTCCGGAGCCCGCTCCGCCACTCGAAACACCCAGCCCTGCCGTGCCCCTGGAGGCACCTCCGCTCTACCGTTCGCCTCAGGCCCCCGCGGCCTGGCCTCCGATCGGTGCCAGCTGGCCCGCGAAAGAGACCCCAGGCGCGCCGTGGCCGGGCCCAGAGGCTCCGCCCGTGCCGGCCGCTGTCGCGGCCCGGGAGGCTGCGCTCCCGGTCCTGGCGGGGATGTGGGCCCAGTCGGCGCAGGAAGTTCTCAGCCGCGGGTCTGTTCGCGTCTGCCATCGATGCGCCCTGCCGGTCTCAACCCAGGCGCGATACTGTCGCCGCTGCGGCACCAAGCAGGCCTGAAGCCAGCCCACGGCAAGAGCCTTCCAGCCGAGACTCTGATTGGCGGCGAGCTAATCGGCTCCGCCGAGACCTCCGGCCCGGCCGTCGCAGGCCGCGGCGGATGGTTCAGTCGCCCAGATCCTCGAACAGGCCCGGCTGGAGATCTTCCTCGTGGACCGAGCCGTGCGGTCGCAGGAGCGATCGTACCTGCGCTCTGCGCACGAAACGACGGTTCCCAACCTTGATGCTCTGAAGCTGTCCCACGCGGGCCCAACGTCCAATAGTGGACGGAGCGAACTTCACGTTCGAGGATGCCAGGAGATCAGACGCCTCCGCCAGGGAGATCCAGTCGGACGGTGGCTTTGGCATCTATTGGTCCGGATCTTTCGACGTGGACGCGCCCGAGCCCGAGTCTGAGGATGGCGCCGCGCCCTCGGTCGGCTTGGGCTCCTTCGCATCGGTTCGACCGGCCCTGGCCTTCCGCGACGTGCGGGCCCAGCCGGTCCCCTTGAAATGCACCGCCGGCGCTGAGATGCAATTCCGCATGTGGCCGTGGCACCTCGGGCACTCACTGGGACCGTGCTCGTGGACGGAGTGCATCACCTCCATCTCGTAGCCGCAGTCCTCACAGACGTAATCGTAGAACGGCACCTGGCCTCCCGAAGTCTCCGCTAACCGCGCTGCAAGCGCATGCCGCATTTCAGACAGTAGAAGACGCGCTCGTGGCCGGAGTCGAACCCGCAGTGGGCGCACACAGCTCCGCCTGGACCGGCTGCCGCGACCGGACGCTCGGCAGGTACCGTCCCGACGGCGTTCGTATCGGCACGGATGTTGTTGAAAAGGCCGGCCAGCAGATGCGCAGCGTTGCGATCCGTGTCGCCGCGGGCGCCCTTCCCGCCCCATCCGACAACCGCCCTGACGATCATGTCGCCCGTGATCTCATCCCAGTGGGAGGCCACGCCGCCGACGATAGCGTTGTAGTCGGGATAGCCCAGCGTGTCCGTCTCTCCGTCAAGGAGGCCGCAGGCCAGTGTCTCGAAGGCCATGTCGACGGCGTCCACAGACTCCAGGACGACGAGCGCGTGGCGCGTCACCGGACTGCGCTTGTGGTGGTATTGGAGCCATTGGGCGCTGCCGGGCATACGGGCGATGAACGGCGTGGCGGAGACCATCTCCGGCGGTACCGGCTCGACGAGCTCGGACAAGCCCTTGACGTAGCCGTCGAGCATGCTCGCCAGCCGCGCGACCATGGCCGGACCCGCTTTGAGACGAACGCCTTCGGAGCTCTTCGCCGAATACGACAGCTTGAGCGAGAACTCCTGCGAAGTCACCTCCTCGAACAGAGGCTGCGGAGTCGTCTCCTTCTGTTGACCCGACCGGCGGGTCTTGCCGAAGAGCGGCACGAGTCCCTCCTCGTTGCTGACGGTGGACCTACACGTATCCTAGCAGCGGCTTCGTGTGGTCTGCCCGGTACGCTTTGCGTTCGTGGGCCGCCGATCGGCTCATCGGCAGTACGCCGCGCCGGCGCTCCCTAGTGCAGACGTTGACGCAGGCGCCCGACCAGTTCCTCCAGCTCGGCGGCACGTGTCTTCGCGCCTTCCACTACCGCCGGCGGCGCCTTCGAGACGAAAGCATCGTTGGCCAGGCGGCCGCGGGCGGCGGCGAGCATCCCCTCCGCCTCGGCCAGTTCGCGTTCCAGGCGGGCACGATCTCGGGCCTCCTGGGCCTCATCCTGGGCGGCGGGACGGACAACCGCCTCGATCTCGCCCGCGATGATCGAGAGGCCGCCCTCCACTCCCCGTCGAATCGGATCAAGGTCCGGCTCGCGGGTGAGCGGTCGGGCCCGGGCGAGCCGTTCGATCGCCGGGCGGAGCGATTCGAACGAGGCGCCGAGCGGCTCGGGCACGTATACGTCCACCGGCAGCCACGCGGCGGGTTCGATGCGAGCCTCCGAGCGCGCATTCCGAACGGCCCGAACGAGATCGAGGAGAGCCGCCACCTCAGCTTCGGCGGCGACGCCGGCGGCTTCTGCATTTGCCGTCGGCCAGTCGGCCACGATCAACAAAGGTGCCAGCTCATCGTGCGGCCGCGGCAGTTTGCGCCAGATCTCTTCCGTGATGAACGGCATGATCGGGTGCAGCAGGCGCAGGTACGTGTCCAGCGCGTCGAGGAGCGTCCACCACGTAGCCTCGCGCGCTGCCTCACTCAGGCTTTCGTCCGCGAGACGGACCTTGGCCAGTTCTACGCCCCAGTCGCAGAACTCGTTCCAGATGGCTTCGTACAGGATCTGGCTGGCATCGCCGAACGCGTACTGGGCCATGGCCGTGTCGACGGCCGAGACCGTGGCCGCGGCCCGGGACAGGATCCACAGATCGCCCGGGCCGGCGAGCCGGCGGTTGGGCCGCTCACGCGGGGCATCGCCCGGGATTGAGGCCGGCCGCGCCCCCAGAACGAACCGGGCCACGTTCCAGAGCTTGTTGGCGAAGTTGCGCGAGTTCTCGAGCTTCTCGGCGCCGAGGCGCGAGTCGTTGCCCGGGGCGGTGCCGTTCACGAGGGCGAAGCGCAGCGCGTCCGCGCCCACGTCGTCGATCGTCTCGAGCGGATCGACCGAGTTGCCCTTGGTCTTGGACATCTTCTGCCCGTAGGGGTCCCGGATCAGGCCCGAGAGGTACACCGTGTGGAAGGGCGCCTCGCCGGTCAGGTGGATGCCGAGCATCATCATCCGCGCCACCCAGAAGAAGATGATGTCGTAGGCGGTCTCCATGACCGACCCCGGGTAGAAGCGCTCGAGGTCGGGGGTCTGCTCGGGCCAACCCAGGGTCGAGAAGGGCCACAGGCCCGAGCTGAACCAGGTATCGAAGATGTCCTCGTCCTGCCGCAGCTCTGACGCCGGACGGGCGCAGACCTCGCACGCCGGCGGCCCCGCCGGATCGGCAGTCACGGTCGTATGGCCGTCAGGGCAATACCAGGCCGGGATCCTGTGGCCCCACCACAACTGCCGGCTGACGTTCCAGTCGCGCATCTCCGTCATCCAGTGTTCCCATACCTTGACGAAGCGCTCGGGCAGGATCTGCGTCCGGCCGGAACGAGTGGCCTCGAGCGCGGCCGCGGCGAGCGGCGCCGTGCGGATGAACCACTGGGTCTTGAGGCGCGGTTCCACGATGTCGTCCGAGCGCTGGCAGTGGCCGATCAGCATCTCGTGTGGCTTGACGGACTCGAGATCGCCGCGCGCCTGCAGCGCCTCCACGATCCGGCGGCGGGCCTCGTAGCGGTCCAGGCCGGCGAACTCGGCGCCGTTCTCGTTGATCTGGGCGGAGTCGTCGAGGACGGTGATCATCGGCAGGCCGTGGCGCTTGCCGGTCTCGTAGTCGTCCTGGTCGTGGGCGGGAGTGATCTTCACCGCACCGGTCCCAAACGCGCGATCGACCACCGGGTCCGAGATGATCGGCACCGGCCGGTCCACGAATGGGATCATGGCCCGGCGGCCGATCAGCGCGGTGTAGCGCGGATCGTCGGGATTCACCGCGACCGCGGTATCGCCCAGGAGGGTCTCCGGGCGGGTGGTCGCGACGGCGATCCAGGCGGTCGGGTCGGGTTTGCCTGACGCCTCGTCGATCAGGTGGTAGCGCATCGTCCAGAGGCTGCCCGTGGTCTCCTTCGGGATGACCTCCAGGTCGGAGACGCTCGTCCGGCAGCCGGGGCACCAATGGATCAGCGCTTCGGTCCTATACGCCAGCCCTTCGCGATGCAGACGCAGGAAGGCCTCACGCACCGCCCGGGCCGAGACTTCGTCCATCGTGAACCGGAGCCGGCTCATGTCGAGCGACGCGCCAACGCGCCTCTGCTGGCTCAGGATCGTTTCGCGCGTCGTCCGCACGAACTCCCACATGCGCTCCAGGTACTTCTCCCGGCCGAGCGTCTGGCGGGTCTCGCCGTCTTTCGCGAGGATCTTGTCGAGGACGTACTGCGCCGCGATCGAGGCGTGATCCAGGCCGGGCAAGAAGAGAGCCGGCCGACCCTGCATCCGGGCGTGGCGGGTCATCACGTCTTCGACCGTGGAGCGCTGGGCATGGCCCAGGTGCAGGGAGCCGGTCACGTTGGGCGGCGGCTGGATGATGACGAAGGGTTGCTTGGTCCGGTCGGCGCGCGACCCCTTGCCGTCCGGATTGAAGACGTCCGCATCGAGCCAGGCCTGGTAGACGGCATGCTCGACTTCGCCGGGCCGGTATGCCCTGGCCAGCTCCGTCTCCCCGGTCGACCCGCCTGCCGAATCGCCGGCGCCTGCCGAATCGCCGGCGCGTGCCGCGCCCGCCGCCGCCTTCCGCGTCTTCGCCGTCTCCGCCATCGATCGCTCCGTCAATCAAAGGCCCGCTCGTCCAGCGGACGAACGGGTCGTGGTACCACCTGCTGGTTCGGCGTCGCCCCGCGCCGGTCATCTCGGCCGCGGTAGGTGGCGTCGCCCTCTCGGCGCACTATCGGGCGCCTCCCGCACGACTCGCGAGCTACGTTCGCGCCGCTCCGACTGCGGGGCTTTCAGCCACGCGCCCCGCTTCGTGGACGCAGGCCCCGCTCTCTGCTAGCCGGCCGGCGGCGCTACTCCTCTCGGTCNNCTCTCGGTCAACGCCGTGAAGGCGGCGATCGTAGCACAGGCCGCCGTGGCGGCCGGCGGCTCCGTTCCTCGCCGAGCGCGTCTAGCGCGCGGCCGCCTGACCGAACCAGACCCCGTCAGCCGTGACGAACAGGACACCGTCCTCAAGCGGGAAGACGCGCAGGCTGGCCCCGGCCGCCACGAGCTGGCTCGTGTCACCCTGGACGGGCAGCGAAGTCCAGGCTTCGCCGTCCAGCGACGACCAGCACGAAAGTGCGCCGCCGGCGATGTCGCAGCCCAGGATGTGCGTCCCGTCGCCCGCAAAGACAGCGTCGGGGCCGAGCGGCATGCTCGTACCGACGCGATGCCACGCGGCACCGTCCGGCGAGCTCCACAGAGTTGCCGTCCCGCCTCCGCCGACGGACGTACTGGTCGCCACGAAGCCGTTGCGGCCCGCCGCGACCGAGACGAAGCCCTCGCCAGGAGCATCGGGCACCAGCGATTCCGTCCACGTGGCGCCGTCGGTGGAGGTCCAGGCCGCTGGCGCCCACGTCCCGGAGCCGGAGCCCGGCATGCGGCCGACCGCCACGAACCTGTCGCCCGAGAGAGCGACGGACTGGACGTTGTCTACAGAGGCGCCCGGGATGGTGATCGTGTGCCAGGTGTCCGACCCATTCCCGCTGTAAACGAGCTGGTACTCAGGATCATCCTCGACCGCAACCATTCCCCGTCCGTCGCCAGCCATCGGCCGATCGCCGATGGGCGGGTTGCCTATGGGGCTCGGCGTCCAGTTGGTGCCGTCGGCCGAGACCCAGACGCCGTTGCCGTCGTTCCAGGATGCAAGCACGACCGAATCGCCGGCGGCGGCCACGACCGCCGAGCTGCCGGTGAAGGTCGCGGCCGGCACGAGGGTCCAGGTCCGCCCGTCGGGCGAGGTCCAGACCGTGATCTTCCCGCCGGCGGGTGCGTTCCGAACCGCCACATACCCGTGAGCCCATGCGGCCACGGACTCTGCGCCGGACGGCCCATCGGGGAGCTTCTGGAGGACGCCGAGACCGGACCACCCTTCGGCCGGCGCGAGCGAAACGGTGGGAAGCGGCTCCAGGGTTGGCCCCGGCGGAGGCGTGATCGTCGGTCCCGGAGACAGGGTCTTCGTAATCGTCACGCCCGTGACGGCCTTTCCGAAGTAGACCCGGCCTCCGCCGTCGTAGATGACCCCGCCGGGCACGACCCAGCTCTGGCCTCCCCTCGGGAGGCTGCCGATGTCGCCGCCGTTCTGCAGGCGCTGCCAGCGGCCGTCGCCGAGACCGACCATGAAGACGGGGCCTTCGCCCTGGAAGAGGATCTCGGTGCCGTCCGACGATTCTTGGATCATCCCGGCCGCGTCCTGCGAGAGGTTCGTCTCATCCGGGGTCCAGTGGAGCCCATCCGACGAGTGCATGCCAGGTGCCCACGTCGTATCGCCGCGGCTCCCGCTGTATACCGTCCCGTACCACCCCTGGCGCCCCGGGTCGTAGCTCGACCAGGTCAGCCCGTCGGCCGAGAACCAATAGCGCTGGAACCCCTTGACGGTGAACTGGCCGGACGCGTTCTCACCGCTCACCTCCTGGTCGCCGCCGGGATCGGCCACGAGACCGGAGACCACGAACCCCGCTCGCGTCGAGGTGACGGAAGCCATGGTTGCCGCGGCCATGTCGGCCGGCACGGTGGCCTTCACCCAGGTCGCGCCGTCGGAGGAGGCGTATGGAGTGACGGCGCTCGCGGGGTCGTTTACCTCCTGCAAGGGGTTCTTGCTGACCAGCACGACCGCGGCCGAGTTGGCGGCAGCGGATCCGACGATCGCCCTCCCGGTCCACGGCACGGAGGCCTGGCTCCACGAACTCCCGTCCGTCGAGTAGGAAACACCGCCGGCCGTGCTACAGGTTTGGGCTTCGCCATTCATGGGGCACGTCATGTCGACCGAGGTTGTGCCCATCAACCAGGTTCCGGTCGACAGCAGCTGGGTCAGCGTTGGCGCGCCCGCAACGAGGTGCCAGCTCTGCCCGTCGGTGGAGGACCACAGGCTCCCCGCCATGTCGGCGAGCAGACCGCCATTCCAGACGACCACCGCGCCTGAGCCAATCCCTTCGCTCCCCGGAGAGCTCTGCGCCGGAAAGGCCGTGGCGGTGATGTCGTGCCACTCGAGGGCCGACCACAAGTCCGAATACCGAGGCGTGGCAGCCGGCGTGTTCGTCCGGAGCGTCGTCAGCAGCAAGGTCCCGGCGATGGCCAGGACCAGCGCCGCGGCGAGCCCGGTGACGGCGACCAGCTTCGGCATTCGCAGGAGCCGAGGCCCCGCCAGCGGCCGCAGCTTCGAGCGCGCCGGCTCATAGATGCCCTCCGCACGCGACGCCAGCCTCTGCACGTACGTGTTGACCCGGCCCGAGACCTGAGGCTCCGGATCCTGCGAGATGCGGTGCAACCGGCTCTCGAGGTCGAGATCGCGATCGAGCTCATCGTCGTTCTTCATCGGGACACCTTCCCCTGTCGGTCGAGATCCTTGCGGAGCGACCGCATCGCGTAGTGCAGCCTGGACTTCACGGTCCCCAGCGGTAGATCCAGCCTCTCGGCGATCTCGTCGAGCGATAGATCGCGCCAGAAGCGGAGTCCCACGATGACTTGCTGGTCCGGCGGCAGCCTTCGCATCAGTCGCCCTACCTCGTCGCGGGCAAGGGCGTCGCGGAACGGATCTCGAGCCACCGGGTCCGAGGCCAGTCCGACATCTATCTCGACGATCCTCACGCCACGCCTATGCCGGAGGCGGTCGTAGCAGACATTGCTGACGATGCGTCCGAACCACGCGGCGAACCGATCCGGATCGCGCAGCTTCCTCCTCGCCTGCCAAGCCCTGGCCACGGCCTCGCACGTGGCGTCGTCCGCATCTTCGACGCAGCCGAGAAGATAGCCGGCAAGTCGGTACGCTCCAGGCAGCTCCGCCTGAACCAGCGCGACGAACTCGGCGGGCTCGTCCCTCATGGTCGTCGCGAATGCCACCCTCGCCGCTCCTTCCACGCCGCCGACCTCTCGCTCTGGCTCTCCGACGTACGCCCTATTCGACGTTGCTGACGGTCCAAAGGTTCGAAGGCGGCTTGGAGAATGTCCGACTCCTAGTCTGACGGCTACGAATTGGCGGCCGGGTCCGCGGCTCGCCCGAGCGCCACTTCCACGGCCTGGTGGATGCGATCCTTGATCTCGCCACGTGGCGCGATGGCCCAGATGAGCATCGTCCCTTCGACCGCGGCCAGGACCGCGGACACAAGCTCCGGTGTGACCGGGCCACGGATCTCGCCGACTCTCGCCGCATCCTCGAGCAGCTCTCCGATGTGCCGTTCCATGGCCGCCAGCTCGGCCGCGAAGGACGCCCGCATCTCGGCGTCGTCGACGTTGTCCGTGTAGGCCGAAATGGCGTTGGCGAGTTGGCGAGGCCCGCCGATCTGATCCATCTCGGCCACGAAGGCGGCCTGCAGCGCCTCCAGCGGCGAGTCGTGCGCCTCTCGAGCGGAAGCGAATCGGAGTTCCGTCTGCTCCACTCGACGGCGAGCCATCTCCACGAGCAGTCCGCGCTTGGAGCCGAAACGCTGCCGCACGGCGGCCGGCGTGACGCCCAGCACGCGCGCCATGCGGGCCAGAGTCAAACCCTTCGACCCGTGCTCGGCCAGCACCTGCAGCCCGGCAAAATAGATCGCGTCGTCGGAGATGACGCGCGGGCGGCCCGGCTGCCTGGCGGTCGGCTCGAAGATTGGCTGGTCGTTTGACACTAGTTTCTTTCCCGCTACATACTAATCCGCCAGGAACTCTCGCGCCAGGTCGAGAACCGGGCAAGAGTAACGCGCAAAAGACCCGGCACGAAGGGAGTGGCAGCATGTTCGAGTTCTTCCGCCTCTGGCTGATCGTCGTCGGCGCCGGAGTAGCTATCGTTGGCGTGCTGCTTAGCCTGCTCGGGGGCAATCGCGTCCTCGCACCAGTGAACCGACTGATCGACCCGGCGTTCTGGGACAGCCTCCCCGACGCCCCGGCCCAGCGGTTCCGGGCCTGGGTCTACGGCTTGCTGGGCGCGATCATGGCGGCCTGGGGTCTCACGGTCGCGATCCTCGTCAGCCAGGCCTGGAACACCCGCCAGGCCTGGGTCTGGTGGTCGGTCGCCACGAGCGTCGGCCTCTGGTTCGTGCTGGACACTGGCCAATCCCTGCGCCATCGCGTCTTCGCCAACGCGGCCATCAACACGGTCTTGCTGGTGGTGCTGGTGATCCCGCTGGCATTCACCTTCGGCGACTTCCGCTAGGCCGCCGGTCGGCGCACCGCGGCCCATCGAAGGGCGCGCGCCCGGTATGCTCCTGCGGTGGGCACCAAAGGCATGACCGATACCGCGCAAGATCCCGCGGCCCGCCGCAGATCCCTCGCCGCCGACCTCCGCACCCACGTCCGCGGCGAGGTCCAGTTCGGCGCCGGCGACCGAGCGCTCTACGCCACCGACTCTTCCAACTACCGCCAGCTCCCGATCGGCGTGGTTCGGCCACTGGATACCGACGACCTGGTCGAGACGATCCGCGCCTGCCACGACCACGACGCCCCGATCACGCTCCGCGGCGGCGGCACGAGCCTGGCCGGCCAGGCCACGAACGTGGCCGTGGTCGTCGACGTATCGCGGCACCTGAACCGGATCGTGGAGCTGGACCCCGCGCGGCGGATCGCCCGCGTCCAGCCGGGCGTGGTCCTGGACGACCTGCGGGCGGCCGCGGAGGCGCACCACCTCACATTCGGGCCGGACCCGGTCACGCACGATCGCTGCACCCTGGGCGGAATGCTCGGCAACGACTCGTGCGGCGCGCATTCGATCATGGCCGGCCGCACGAGCGACAACGTCGAGTCGCTGGACGTGCTCACCTACGACGGGCTGCGGCTGACGGTCGGCCGGACCACGGACGATGAGCTGGCACGGTTCTGCGCGGAGGAGGGCCCACGGGGCGAGATCTACCGTTCCCTCCGCTCCCTGCGGGACCGCCACGGGGCGCTCGTCCGCGAGCGCTTCCCCAAGCTGCCACGCCTGGTTTCCGGGTTCGCGCTGGGGGCGCTGCTGCCGGAGAATGGGTTCGACGTGGCGCGGGCGCTCGTCGGGACCGAAGGCACGTGCGTGACGATCCTGGAGGCAACTGTCCGCCTGGTCGCCAGCCCGCCCGGTCGAGCGCTGCTGGTGCTCGGGTTCGACGACGTCTTCGATGCCGCCGATCGTTCGCCCGAGATCATGACCTCCGGACCGATCGGCCTGGAGGGCTTCGACGACCGGCTGGTCGAGGCCTGCCGCCGCAAACGATTGAACCTGGCCGCGATCGGCGGCCTGCCCAAGGGCGGCGGCTGGCTGCTGGTCGAATACGGTGGCGAGACGGCGCGGGAGGCCCAGGCGAAGGCACGCGCGGCGGCCGAGCGGTTCGGACGGGGCCGCTGGCGGGTGGTCGTCGATCGGGCCAGGCAGGAGGCCATGTGGACCCTGCGTGAGTCGGCGGTGGGGGCCACGGCGGTCGTCTCGGGCAAGCCGTCGACCTATCCCGGATGGGAGGATTCGGCCGTTCCGCCCGAGCGCCTGGGCGCGTACCTGCGCGAGCTGGACGTGCTGATCGGCCGTTTCGGCTTCGAGCGGACCTTCTACGGTCACTTCGGCGATGGCTGCCTTCACCTGCGCACCGGGTTCGACTTCCGCACGCCCGAAGGCCTGCGCGCCTTCCGCTCGTTCGTCGAGCAGGCGGCCGACCTGGTGGTCCGGCACGGCGGGTCTCTCTCTGGCGAGCACGGCGACGGCCAGGCCCGCGGGGAGCTGCTGGAGCGGATGTTCGGGCCGGAGCTGGTCGGGGCATTCCGCGAGTTCAAGGCGATCTGGGACCCCGCCGGGCGAATGAACCCGGGCAAGGTCGTGGATCCGCTACCGCTGGACGCGGACCTGCGGCCGGCTCTGCCCCTCGCCGATCCGAAGACGATCTTCGGGTTCGCCGACGATGGCGGCTCGCTGGCTCGGGCGATGGCACGGTGCGTGGGCGTGGGCAAGTGCCGCCGCGACTCCGGCGGCGCGATGTGCCCCACCTTCCAGGCCACGCACGAGGAACGCCACTCCACGCGGGGACGAGCACGGCTCCTATGGGAGATGCTGGAGGGCGAGGCCCTGCCTGACCTGTGGCGCAGCGAGGAGGTTCGCGAGGCACTGGACCTGTGCATCGCCTGCAAGAGCTGCAAGAGCGATTGCCCGGTCCAGGTGGACATTGCCACGTACAAGGCCGAGTTCATGGCCCACCACTACGCCGGCCGGCTGCGGCCGCGTGTCGCCTACTCGATGGGCCTGATCCACTGGTGGGCGCATCTGGCCCGGATCGCGCCCGGGCTGGCCAACTCCGTGGGCGCCGCGCCGAGGATCGCCGGGCTCGCCAAACTGGTCGCGGGCGTGGATTCGCACCGCCGCCTGCCGCGGTTCGCCTCGCGGTCCTTCCGCTCCGGGCTCCCGGCGGACGTGCCGGACCTCGGCGGCGCGCGCGACGCCGATCGCCGGGTAGTTCTGTTCGCGGACACCTTCACCGAAGGCTTCGCTCCGTCACAGGGGCTGGCGGCGGTGCGGGTTCTCCAGGCTGCCGGCTTCTCGGTCGAGGTCCCGCGGGCGAACCTGTGCTGCGGCCGGCCGCTCTACGACCGGGGTTTCCTGAAGCAGGGGCGCCGGCTTCTGGGCCAGATTCTCGACGCCTTCGAGCCGGAGCTGGATTCGGGCGTGCCGGTCGTGGTCCTGGAGCCGTCGTGCGAGGCGGTCTTCCATGACGAGCTGCCGAACCTGTTTCCCTCGGATCCGCGCGCTAAGCGCCTCGACGAGCTGGCTTGCGGCCTGGGCACGTTCGTGCAGAAACACCCGGCCGAGCTCGGCCCGGCGCTGACGGGCCGCCTCTCGGCCCCGGCCGTGCTACACGGCCACTGCCACCAGAAGGCGCTGGTCGGGATGGCGGACGAGGAGGCGACCTTGCGGGCGATCGGCCTGAGTCCGGCTCAGCCCGAACCCGGTTGCTGCGGCATGGCCGGCGCATTCGGCTTCGAGCGAGGCGAGCACTACGAACTCTCGATGAAGATCGGCGAGCGAAACCTGCTGCCGGCGGTCCGGGCGGCGGGGCCGGACGCGCTGCTGATCGCCGACGGCTTCAGCTGCCGTGAGCAGATCTCGCAGTCGACCGGCCGCCGGGCCCTCCACCTGGCCGAGGTGCTGGAGACTGCCCTGACGCCCGGGCCTGATTGACGCCGACCTGGGCATGACCCTCTCCGTCAGGGCCCGCCCATGACGTCGGTCACCTCGCCCAGACGGTTGAACCAGACAGTCGCCCTGAACCCGTGGCCAACGTCGGCGTAGTTGGGATAGGTCGAAGCCTTCTTCAGACGCAGACCCGTGTCGAGGTCGATGCTGTCCTGGCGTACGATCCCGGTGGCCTCCAACGAGTAGCACGTGGCCGCAGCGTCCGTGCATGAACCCAGACCAGGCCAAACGTGCGCGACCTCATACCAGGAGGTTGGATCGTGCCCGGCGAGCAGGAGGTCGCCGGGCCTGATATCTCCGGGCTCCTCCAAAGGTGCATATTGGCCCGCTGAGCGCAGGCTGCCGGATTGCTGGGCCCGACCTCTAGCCTCGAGAGTGCGCCCGTCCTCCAGCTTGAGGTGATAGACACCGTCCGGCGTGTAGTCGCTGCTTGCCACCACGCCAACGATCTCCGGCGTGAAGTAGGTTCTTTGCAGCCACGGCGCCCAGTTCAGCAACGCGAAAAGCCCAAGCAAGGCGACGAGCACGGCGGCGACCCGACCGATGGTCCGGCCGGGAGGACGAAAGTAGGCAAGCCAGAAGACGCCGACGACGAGGGCGAGGGGCGCTGCAACTGCCAGGAGGACGAGACCGAAGAAACCGACACCGGGACCGACGCCCCCGTAGCCCGGCGTGTTCAACAAGATCCATCCCTCAACCAGACCTAGAGCGGCCAGCACGCTGCCTAGCGCCAGGAAGATCGAGGCGTATCCGGAATAGCCGACCCGGGATGGCTTACGGCGCTTCGGGGGGTCTCCCGCCCACTGGCGCTTCGGGGGGTCTCCCTGATCTGTCCCCATCTGCCGCCCCCCCGCCCCGTCCTACGCCGGCCTACGCGCTCTGGCCGTGCTCCGCCAGTAGTTTCTCGTAGTTCGTCTCGTCGAAGCCCTCGTCGATCTGGCTCTTGCTGAGCAGCAGCGGCGGACGGCCCGTGCGAATCGTCTCCTCGGTGATGATGCACTTGCGGATCTCGGCGTGGTCCGGGACGTCGTACATCACTTCGAGCAGCGATTCCTCGACGATGGAACGCAGCGCGCGGGCCCCGGTCTTGCGGGCGATCGCCAGCTCGGCGGCCGCCTCCAGCGCGCCGGGCGTGAAGACCAGATCCACCTTGTCGAGCGAGAGGAACTTCTGGAACTGGCGCGTGATCGCGTTCTTGGGCTCGGTCAGGACCCGGACCAGATCCTCCGCCGTTAGCGACGACAGCGTCACCACCACCGGCAGCCGCCCGACGAACTCGGGGATGAGCCCGTACTTGAGCAGGTCTTCCGGCATGAGCCGCTCGAGGAGGCGCTCACGATCCACGAGGAGCATGTGGTTCTCGGCGCCGAAGCCCATCGAGCGCTTCCCNNGTGGTGTCGATCTGGATGAAGTCCTGGTGGGGGTGCTTGCGGCCACCCTGTGGGGGCACGTTGGCCAGGGTTCCTTCGAGGATCTTCAGGAGGGCTTGCTGGACCCCTTCGCCCGAGACGTCTCGCGTGATCGACGGG
>PMIP01000088.1 GCA_003158295.1 Chloroflexota bacterium
ACATCGAAGATCACCTGGGCGGTGGGACCCAGGGTCGAGGCGGCATAGGTGATCGATAGGGTGCCTCCGGCGCCGAGAGCCACAGTTACTGCGTTGGCCCGGTCGTCACCGAGTGGGAAGTTGAGAGTCGAGCTGGTCGGGTTGTTCTGAGCGACAGGACCGATCGAGAAAAGAGGCAGGAGTATACGCCTCGTGCGAGGGACGACCGCGCAGCGACGATCCGGTCGGAGGTTCGACTGGATGCTGAAACTTGGGTCGATCACGCGATTACCCATGGGAGCACAGAGAAGGCCCCCGGAGGCTTACCACCGCGAGGCCTTCTCTTGTCTTGTCGCGAACTGCTCAGTCTGTCTGGAGGGTAGCCAGTGTCTTGAAGTACCAGTACATGTAGGGGGCGAAGAGAGCCACGAGAACGAGGCCCTTCACGATGCCGAGCGAGCTAGGGAGCACCGCGATCAGCGCGAGCGCGGCTGCCATGACAGCCAGCTCTCTGAGCTGTACTCGAGTTCTCAGATGCCTGTCAGTGATGAGTCGATTCTTGAGCGCCATGAGGGTGGACCCTACCAGCGCCATGCCAACCCAGAGAAAGAGGGCCGAAGAGTCCGTCGACCCGTCCAAGTTCTTGCTGGTGTAGCCGAATGTTGCAAACCCGTACAAGGCGCCGTAGGCGACTATGTAGGCCCACAAGGAGCGGCTTCGGAGGCGCTCGGCCGACTCGCTCACGTTATGTCTCCAATTGGCCCGATTCGGCTGCTAGTTGCAACCGCACCAGTTGTCCAGCACGAAGCTCGGGATGGGCCAGGGCCAGTTCCAACTGAAGCCGAAGTAGACGCCCTCGTGGTGGAAGTAGCCCTGCATGATCTTGTTTCCGATCTGCCCGATTGTCGCAATCCCGATGAGGCCCAAAATGCCGCCGAGCACAGTTCCATAGACAGGCGCGACGATCGAGGCCACGAGGTCCAGCGCAGACAACAAGACCCAGGGACCAGCCATTGCCGCGCCGATGAGGAAGACCCCCACGTCGGAGAAGGTAAAGTAGATTACCAAGCCACTCGTTGACAGATCCGGGTGGACTATTCCCGTCTTGGGGGCGGTGGAAGCCGCTGCCGCTGCCGCTGCTACCGCCGCCGCACGCTGCTTGTCAGTGGCCAGAATCGTCTGGATCATCTGGACGTCAGAAGCGCTCAGTTGATACTTCGTCTGCACGACTGAGAGCGGATCCTTCAGGGCGAGCGCCCCATTGACTCCGGTGAACTCGTTCCAAAGGCCATTTCGCGACAGTCGTGCCATGGCGGCCTTGATTTGTGCCGATTGAGCGGCCGTCAGCTGCACGCCGTTCTCTGGCACTGTGCCGCTTGCAACCGGGATGGGTACGATCGCTTTGGGAGCCGCTGCGGCGGCAGAGCCGGTTGTCGCGAACGCCCCCGTGACTGCTATCGCTAACGCCAAGAACAGGGCTCCCGCTTGTCGCGGATCGCGAAACTTCCGTCCTAGCATTCCGAACCCCCGTGGCTGGCCAGCATTACTCACGGAAGGGTCCCAGCCACTCCCCCCAGAGACGCGTCGGAAATCCCGCCGTGTGTGCGCAGGCTATCAACACCCACTTGACTGGCCCATGGGACATCTTGCCTAGACCCACGGCGTTCTCTCAACGCGTGTCTGGTCGCTGCGTGCGGCTCGTCGGTACCGGGCCCCACGGCCCAGCCCTCTGCCGCCAGTCCGACCCAGACGCCGGGCCCGGGGCCACTGCCTCCGAGATCTTCCAGGAGAGTCGGAGCGGCGCAGACGCCTCCGCTCCGATTGATTTGGGTCACTCACTGGGCGCCCAGGAGGGAGCGTGCCGCCACCAGAGCACCGGTGGCACCCTCGACCCCTGGATCCAGCTCTACAACGACGACAACGTCCGGCCGGTCCATGTGATCCCGGTCCAGGCCGTTCCCGGGCCCACTCCCGGCGTCTCGAGCTCAACCGGGAGCGGGGGAAGCGGTCCAGGGGATAGCGTGGCGACCGCCTGAGTCGGCAGAAGCGGAGGCGCCGCGCTCGGGCCTGGACATCCCCTCCCCCGAGAACAGCGAGCATAAGCCAGGCTCATCGCGCGAACAGATTGACAGTCAGAAGCTCAGCTCGACAAGGGCGGATCGGCTCACCACGACGTGTACTGGCCAGGGCCCAGCGTCATGCCGCTCGAGCGATTACCTGGCCAACCTGCTCACGGGTCGCTCCGAGCCCCAGAAGCGACTTGACGAGCAGATCCACGGAAACGGAGGCGTCCGCCGCCTCCATCTTGGCGAATCGCGATTGGCTCGATCCGAGGCGTTTCGCCGTTTGCGCCTGTGTCCACCCCTGCTGCATGCGAACGTCACGGAGGAAGTGGGCGAGGGCAAGCTTGAGCTCCACGAACGCCGCCTCCTCGGGGGTGAGTTCGAGGAAATCCTCGGCGTTCCCCACGCGCCAGCCGGCACCTTCGAGGCGATCCTCCTTGTTCTGATCCATCGTCAGTTCACTCCCTTTAGCCGACGACATCGTCGTACCGGCGGAGTCGCCGTTGGCAGGCTTCGATCACGTCTTTGGGCGTCGCTTGCGTCTTCTTCTTGAACACTTCCGCGATCACGATCGCGTCGTCATCGATCCGATAGACGACCCGCCAGGTTGCGTCCTCGTCCACGATCCGCAGTTCGTGGCACCGCTTGCCGATCGAGGGCATGGGTCGTGAGCCAGGCATCCCGAGCGACTCGCCCTGCTGTATCCGCCGCAGCAGCACGCCAGTCTCGATGCGTGCCTGTTGAGACAGTGGAGGGGCTCTCACCTCGCCGTGCAGCCAGACCAGCGGCCTGTCATCCGTGCTCACGGTCGCCAGTATATGTCCGATCCGACATAGTCGTCAACCGTCCCGCGGGCCGCCTAGTGACTCAGCGCAATTGCCTACTTCGCAATTCCCACCCCGCATGCCACCAGGCTCTCACGTCGAGCACCGACCTAAGATCTACTCCTCACATGCTCGCCAGGTGGCGGGGGCCAACGCCCGTGGCGCGAGGAATCTCACAGAACTAGCGCGGGGCCGATAGAACCAGCGCTGGGCGATGGGCATCTGACATCAATCAGTTTGGTCGGGGCGGGCATCTGACTATCCTGGCCGACCGAGTGGGCATCTGACACATCGGTTGTCGCCGGCGACGCCACTCAGGGAACGGGGGTTACTGACGCCTCGGCAGGGATCGGGGTCAGGTAACCCACTGGAATGGGTGGCGCGCCCGGAGGGANNCCCGACCATCTGATCCGAAGTCCGCTTCCCGTCGAGACGAGCAGGTAGAGTCGATTCGTGCGTAGAACGGCCATCGCGAGGGCACCGTTCTCTTCGATTCCGGGGTGAGTCTGGATCCCGCCCCGGAGGGAGTCTTGATCCCATCGCGTGAACTTGGAAGAGTCCGATGCCCTCGTCGGCGTCGGCTTTCTTCAAATGGCCACGACGAGAACCCGGATTGTACCTGTGAACAGGCGGGACGATTCCTCGCCCCGCCTGTGGGATCGCGATCTAGCGGCTGTCGATCAGCTCGGATTGCGCAGGCGGATGCGGATGTCGCCGCCACCCGCGGTGTCGTCGCGCCAGCCCAGGTAGACCTGGGTAGCCGACGCGGTGATGGACGGATGCGAAGAGGCTCCGGCCTGGTCGCTCCACTTCTCGGCCGGTCCGCAGCGCGTGACCGAACTCGTTCCCGACCCGGCCTCGCACTGAGCGCCCCAGATGGCGCTGGTCGAGCGGGTGTCGTCCCAGGCCACGATGACCCCGCCATCGGCCTTGACCGCCAGGGCCAGGCCGGTAGCAGGCTTGGCCGAGGAGTCGCTGGCCTGGACGCTCGCGTTCCACGTCCCGCCGCTGGTGCGGTTGACGACCCGGACCTGGGCGTTGGTGGTGCGACCGTCCAGATAGGCGACCAGCGGCAGGTTGGCCGAGGTCAACCCGATCCGCGGGCTCTTGTCGAGCGAGGAGGAACCCGAGTCGTCGCTGACCTTGGTGTTGGTCGACCAGGTGGTCGCGCTCGGGCCCAGGGAAGCGATGTAGATGTCGCCGCCGCCAGTCTGGTTGTCCTGCCAGGCCGCCCAGGCCGTGCCGTCGGTCGCCACCGCGACGTCAGGAGCCGCCTTCACGGCTGAGGTGTTGCTCGTGACCTTGTAGTTGGTCGACCAGGTCGTGGATCCTGCCGGCAGGCGGGCGGAGTAGATGTTGACCTGGCTGGAGCGGGCGTCATACCAGACCGCCACCGCGATCCCGGCCGAGCTGACCGAGATACGCGGGTTGCTCTGGACCGCCGTGCCGGTGTCGGAGTTGACCTTGATGTTGGCGCTCCAGGTGGTGCCTGTGCGCTTGGCGAAGTAGATGTCGGTGTTGGTAGAACCGTTTCGATCGTCGGCCCAGACGACATAGAGGTTGCCCGAGCCATCGATCGCGATCGAGGGCGTCCGCTGGCCGGCAGAGCCTGTGTCGGCGTTGAGCTTGGTCTCAGCAGCCCAGACCCCGGTGGTCGGGTTGCGAGAGCTGAAGTAGATGTCGGTGTTGCCGTTGCGGCTGTCCTCCCAGACCGCGTAGACAGTGCCGTCCGAGCCGACTGCGTAGGAAGCGTTGTCCTGGAGAGCGGTGCCTGTGTCGGTGTTCACCTTGGCGCCCGCGGCCCAGCTGATCGAGCGGACGTAGCTCTTGGGTGTTGCGCCGGCGGCCGGCGGATTGGCGATGGCGCCTTCGCGGTTGCCGGCCTTGTCGATCGCGACCGTGAGGATGTCATAGATGCCGGCGCCAGAGCCAAAGGTCAAGGTGAAGGAGCCCGAGGCGGCCGTGCTGGTACCGCCGGCCGTCCAGGCGCCCGGGGTCGCGCCGTCGTTGGTCCGGTATCGATACCAGAACTCGACGGATTGGAAACCCGAGCCATTGGTGTTGTCGGAGGCCGAGTACGTGAGCGAGATGCTCGATGCCGAGCTCGTGGACGGCGGGGCCGTGATCGAGCTCGTGGGCGCCACGTTGTCGAGGACGGTGGTGGCGTCCGCGGTGCTCGGTGCGGCCTCGGTGTTGCCAGCGACATCGGTCGCCCGGGTGTAGAAGCGGTAGCTGCCGGAGCCCGACGTCAGCGTGACGTTGAACGATCCCGAGGTTCCGGTCGCAGGCGAGCCGATGGAGCTGTAGCTCGACCAGGACGTTGACCCTGGAGCCTCGTAGCTCACATACAGCGTCACCGAGCCGATGCCCGAACCGTTGGGCTCATCGGCCGCGGTGAAGGGCACCGACAGGCTCGTGCCGTTGATCAGCGCCGGCAGCGAACCAGCCTGGGACGTCGGCGCCGTCGTCTCGTAGATGGTGGTCGCGTAGCCAGAGGTCGGCGCGGCCTCGAGGTTGCTGGCCGCATCGGTCGCTCGGGTGTAGAACTCGTAGCGGCCGACCGAACCGAGCGTGACCGAGATCGGCGAGGTGGTGGTCGGCGACCCGACGGTGGTGAAGGATCCAGAAGGCGTGCCGCCGAGAGTGGTGTAGCGTTCGTAGAGCTGAACCGAGCTGACGCCCGATCCGTTGGTATCGGTCGCGGTGAAGGGCACGGACAGGGTTGTGCTATGGACGCCGGCCGCTGGCGTTGCCCTCGAGATCGGGGCCGTGACGTCGTACACGGTGTAGGCGTCGGGCGACGAAGGGGCAGCTTCGGCGTTGTTGGCCTTGTCAGTGGCCAGGGTGTAGAACTCGTACTTGCCTTCTGTGGTAAGGGTCACGGTGACCGGCGAGGTCGCGCCCGGTACGATCTTGGAATAGGAACCGGCTGATTGGCCCGGCGCCGTGAAGCGCTGGTAGAGATCGACCGAAGCTAGCCCGGAACCGTTGGGATTGTCGTTGGCCCCAAAGGTGATCGTGACCGTGTTCGTGTTCCGTGACGTTGTGACCGCAGAGGCTTGCGAGGTTGGCGCGGTCGTATCAAGGATGGTGGAGGCGTCGGCAGAGGTCGGAGCCGGCTCGGTCCCGCTGCTTCCTACGCCTTGTGTGTAGAACTCGTATAGGCCTGGACCCTTCGAAAGCGTCACAGTGAACGTGCCGCTCGTCCCCGGTGAGGGCTTGCTGGCCACTTGCGTGTAGCCGCCTGAAGGGTTCCCGCCCGGTGTCGTCCAGCGCTGGTACAGCTGAATGGAGGTTGCCGTTCCGCTCGTGACCGTATATGGGACGGGAAGCGAGGTCGACTTGACCGCGGCTGGCAGCGGGCCCGCTTGCGTCGCCAGGACGGGCGCATCGAGCACGGTGTCGGTCGTCGTCGTACTGGTGGTCGTGTTACCGGCGTAGTCGGTGGCGATCGTCCGGAAGTGATAGGTGCCGTATCCGTCGGCCAGGGTCAGGGCGGCCGTACCACTCGAAGCTGGATCGTTTACGGTCGAGAGCGTCGACCATGCACCGAAGTATCCGCCGGAGCCTTTGAACTGGCGCTGGATCTGAAGGGTCTGAACGCCCGAACCGTCGCCGTCCTCGGCTGCGTATGCGATCGTCTGGGAAGGCGAACTGATGTGGGCCGGCAACGACGTCACTGACGTCGTCGGGGCTGTCCGATCAAGGACCGTGAATGTCTCTGCCGTTGCTGGAGGGAGTTCGCCATTGCCGCAGTTGTCCCATGCGTTCGTATAGAACTCATAGCGGCCATCACCGTTGAGCAGGTAGACGGTCCGAGGCGAAGTGGTGCCCGAAGTCCTCACGAAGCTCCAGCCCGACCAGTCAGGGGAGCCGGCCGCCTGGAAACGCTCGTAGATGTCGACCCCGCCAACACCGGAGCTGTCGTCTGTGGCCGAGTAGGTTATGGAAACCGAGTTCGACTTCACGAGCGGGGCAAGTGGACTAGGGGACGATGTCGGCCGGACGCTGTCGATCATGGTCCAAGCCTGCGGTTCACCCGGGCCAGCCTCAACGTTTCCTGCGAAGTCCGTGGCAACCGAAGTGAATTGGTAGGTCCCGTCGCAATCGCTTACGCACGATGCAAACGTCGGCACATAGAACACCGGCGACACGGGATTGAGGTGTGTACTCAAGAGTTGCCATGGTCCAAAGTTCGACGTACCAGGAGGCGCGACGCGATAGTAGACGTCGAGCTTCGCCACGCCTGAGTCGTCGTCGGACACTTCCGCATCGTTACCAGTATTCAGGTAGGTCGTGTAGGTCGGCCAGGCCATGAGTGTGGATGTAGGGGCAACCGTGTCGAGGATGATCGAGGCGTCGGGACTTGCAGGAGCGGCTTCCCTGACTCCAGACTGCCCGTCGATTGCGATGGTGTAGAAGCGGTAGGAGGAGCCCTCGCCGCCAGCCAGTGCGGCGACGAGCGGGTCCGGCGCCGTCACTGTGGCCACGGGGACCGGGGTGGTATAGGTGCTGGATCCGGCCGGAGCAGAGCTCTCCCACAGCTCCACCTGGCCCGAGCCGGACGCGAAGTCGGCCGAATACGGCACGTTGAGTGGCGTCTTGTTGGTGCCTACCGGCAATGCGCCGACCGACGAGCTTGGGTCGTTCCCGGTCGTGTAGTGAGTGCCAGCCACCTGCGTCGGCGGCCACTGCTCGTAGTTGCCAGCCTGGTCCCGCGCCGCGAGGGCGACCTGATAGAAGCCCTGACCGGAGGTGAGCGGAATGTCGGCGGAGGTGGCCGGCATGCTGACGGTGGTGAGACCGTTCCAGGAGCTCCAAGTCGCATCCTGGTTGGCCCGGTACCTGGTATAAACGTACATGGTTGCAACGCCGGAGCCGTTGCCGTCCGAAGCTGTGAATGGGACCGCAATGGTCGGCGAGGATGTGCGGGCAACCACCTGGCCAATCGCCGACGTGGGAGCCACGGTGTCCGAGATTACCCACGTGTCAGCAGAAGACGGCGGCGCCTCCCTCACTCCTGTGCGCATGACGGCGATGGAGCGGAACTCGTAGCGTCCGTCAGAGCCCAACTGGTAGCACACGTTCTGGCCAGGCTCGCCGGAGCCCACCTCAATCCACCCAGAGAAGACCGATGAGCCAGGCGGCGCGTAGTTCTCCCAGAGCTCATACGGGGCGTTTGACGTGACCGTCATGCACACGCGTCCGCCCTGACGAGCAATGCCCAGCGGGTCAACGTGAGAGTCAGGGGCGGGCTCAAAGTCCGTTGACGCCATCGCGAGGGTCGGAGCGGCCTCGGCGTTACCCGCGAGGTCGATCGATGAGGCAGCGAACTGGTAATACCCCTCGCCTTTGGGGAAGCTGAATGTCAGCGTGCCTGAGGCACCGCACGTCCCAATTGATGTCCAGGTCGGAGGGAAGCCGTCTGGCGTGGGTGACCATCGGTAGTACAGAGTCGTGCTGGCTACGCCTGAGCCCGCGTCGGTAGCGCCGCAGCCGAGTTCGTAGCTGCTCGTAGTGACCGTTCCCGGCGGCAGACTGATGGTCGATGTCGGCGGAGTCCTGTCCAAAAGCACTGACACATCGGCAGCTCCAGGCGGATCCTCCTGGCCGGCTACGCTGTCGACGGCGACGGTGTAGAACTCGTATTGGCCGTCGGCCAAGAGCGCGAGGTTGATGGGCCACGTTGACGTCGTCAGAGCCATCCACCACGGCCCAAAGGAGGAGTCGCCGACGAGCTTTGTTCGTTGCCAGAGCTGGACAACGCCGCTGCCTGATGGGTAGGCCGCCCAGTACTGGAGCGATACCTGACTCGACGTGATGGTGGTGCTGGCAAGCGGAAGGATTGCCGATCCGAGCTGCGGCACTGTCGGGTCGAGGATCGTGGTCGCGTCCGCTCCCGGGTCGTAGCAATTGCACATCCAGTCCCAGACCTGTGGCGGGGCCTCGCGATGCCCAGCAGCGTCGACGGAGATTGCGTAGAAGTCATACTGGCCCGGTCCCTGATTGAGCTGTGCGAAGAACGGAGAGGTGGTCCCGGACGCGACCATCTGGTAGCTCGAGCTCGGGCCTCTTTCCCACAACTCGACCGAGGTGACGCCAGATCCACCGAAATCGGACGTGGCGAAAGGAACCTGGAGGTTCACGCTGGAGACTCGCGACGGCAGAGCCAGCGATGAACTAGGCGTTGTCGTGTCAACCAGCGTGGAGGCATCCGCAACCAGCGGCGCGGGCTCCTGACGCCCAAGGTTGTCCACGGCGACGCTGTAGAACTCGATCGGACCGTCCCAGCAGCCATACGGCTCGCCGCCCACGAAGGACGAGCTGAGATTCGACGTCTCACCAAGGTAGCCCCACGCGGGCCAGTCCACGGAGCCAGCCGCCCGGCAACGGTAGTAGAACTTCACCTTCTGGACACCCGCACCGTGGTCAACGACGCTGAAGGGCAACGTCGCAGCTCGGACGGTTACGAGCGGTGGAAGGGCGCCGACCGAAGATGACGGAAGAGTCGTCGAGTAGATGACGGTGGCGTCGGCTGTTTCTCGTTGCGGCTCGTACTGCCCTAGTGCGTCGATGGCACGGGTGTGGAGTTCGTAGCTGCCCTCGCCATGCGTGAGAGTCACGCTCAGTGGCGACTGGGAACCAGAGGAAAGCAGCTCCCACGCGCCGGCTGTGCCACCATCTGGTGTGTAGCGCTGCCAGACCTCGACACTGCCGGCGCCGCCTGGAAACGTCGCCGTGAAAGGAATCGAGAGTTGGGGCGTGGGCGTCGCGGTGTTGATCGTCGGCGCAACCGCCGACGTGGGCGTCGGAGGACTGAACTGATCGTAGGTGTACGCCGGACTGGTCGCGGCGGCATCGACTACGTCGGTAACGGAGGCATCCGAGTCCTTGTAGACCGTCAGCCCATCGACCACGTATGGGCCGTCTTTGCCGCTCGTCCAGATCTCCGAACCGCCAAACGACGTGGTGAAGGAGTTGGTTCCGGCGTTGAGTTGGATCACCGCACTTGTTCGCGCCACCTGGCTGCCGTCGGGCGCCGTCAATCCGGCAACCACGCGATACGCACCGCCAGTGTCAACCGTGACGTTTCCAGATAAATCGAGGCGTTCATACAGCCCGTTGCCGTTTGAGTCGATCGGCACCATCGCGACCGACGTCCGGTCGATGAGCACGGGGAAGTGCTGGAACACCTTGTAGTTGTAGGCCTGCGTCAGGCCCATGCCGGCGGCTGCCGCTTCGACAGCGCCGTCGGTCGTGTCTGTGATGCGCAGGTTCACGAGCCGGTATGGACCTGA